>JACVSD010000035.1 GCA_014534095.1 Nitrospiraceae bacterium | reverse complement strand
GGTCCGGCAAGATTATGCGGCGGGTGCTCAAGGCCAAGGAGTTGGGGCAGGATCCCGGCGACATCTCGACGATTGAAGAGTAACTTCAACCTAGAACAGTCTTTCTAGGTTGAAGCTGAAATCCATACCGTCTCCTGTTCTTCCGGCAGTCATAATGGGAGCGATCGTCGTGTGTGTGTTCGTCCTTTTGTGAGCGATCACGCCACATTTTTCGTCAGTCCTTCCCTTAAAGGCCCGCCAAAATCACACCCTAGCAGGAACCAGACCACGCTAAGGCAGCGGATAATCAATGAGGCATAGGCCTTGCTGATCGGCCCTCCCTACCAGGCTCCTCACGACTGAGCGAGTCCTTCGCTCTGCGGAGCAGGGCCACTAAAGGAGGACTGTTATGGCACCACACATATTTCCCCACCCAGGGACAGCCATGCGCATCCATCCCTGGGCACCAAGTAAAAAGATCCACCGCGCCGTTGCCTTTTGGTTACTGCTGCTTTCGCTGGCTACGGCGCCGGGCCTAGCCGGAGCGGGCGACTCACGTCAAAACAGCTCAGGTCATCGGTTGATCACTCAACAACGAGTGCAGCAACTTAAGCAGGCCGCCGCGGAACTGCGTGAACGCATTAAGGCACACCAGAACCGGGGCACCAATGGCAGCGGGAATGCGTCTCTGGAATCATTACAAGCTAAAGTTGCAAGCCTTGAAAGCAGTATGACGGCGCTTCTCAATGCCGATAACACCATGCTCACGACGTTGCAGGCGGCGCAAACGCAGATCGCGGCTCTTCAGGCTAGAATCGGCACGCTTGAAAACAGACCGCCAAGTGGAGGAGGTGTGCCTGGTTTAGAACAATATGTTTCGATCGATCCCAACCCCCTGAATGGCGTGAACGGGCCGAACCTCATTATCAGAGGCGTCAACGTGCATGTGCAAAGCGGATCCGGCGCGACTGTCGATACGACAACCGGTCTGGGCAACCTGATAATCGGGTACAACGAAACACATCCCAGTATCGGACTGCTTCGGAACGGATCCCATAATCTGGTCGGAGGCGAGATGAACTCCTTCAGTTCCTCAGGCGGCCTCGTCTTTGGTGTAAGAAACACGATTAGCGGCCAGTACGCCGCCGTCCTAAGCGGCGAGAGGAACGTGGCGAGCGGTGTCACCTCGAGCATCCTCGGTGGGGGTCAAAACACCGTGAGCGGACAGTACTCCACCATCTTTGGAGGCCAGTTGAACGTCGCGCCGGCCTCCTATTCCATTCGGCCCGAACTTCAATCCGGTGGTGGATAGTCGTGTGATCTCAAGCCGGGCTCCTGAGGAGCCCGGCTCTATCCCTGTAGTTCCGTCACGCCTTTGTTATCATGCAGACGCTTCACCGTTCGAAACGTGATGGAATAGCGCAAGGCCTTAGTCGGCGGGATGGAGTGCTGCCAAGTCGCGCGGGCCGGGCCCGAGAGCACATAGGCCGATCGCGGATCGAGGACCCACTGGGCCGTCTCCCGACCGATTTTCGTGGTCCGCTGAAACCGCATACGGCAGGCACTCAAGAGCGAGACACCTATGACAGTAGGACCGAACATCGGGGCATCGCGATGCCAGCCAATGCCGGCCCCGGCGTCATAGCGGGTCACCAACACCTCTTCGAGGGCATCCACCGGTAGAGTTAGCAGGGCTGCGGCTCGTTGTCGTAAGGGCATGAGCCACGTGGGAATCGGCTCGGTCGGCGCGATCTGCCAGGATTCGTAGCCATAATCCCATCCGAAGTGCACGACGCGGCGCTTGGCCAGCACCCCATGCATCCGGATATCCGAGAACGACAAGGCCTCCACCCATCCGAGCAAGGCCTGCTCCTCCAGCGGTGATATCCACTCAGGTACATACTGAAACCCCTGCGGAACGACAGGATCATCAGGCGGAAAGAGCATCGAACATTCTACTGGGCACATGGCAGCGAACAGAAGCGGGAGGAATCGACTCGCTCTACCCGGGTCAAGTTCGCTACAATGCAATGCCACAAACAAGCAGCCTGCACCGGAGACCTGCATGCGCAAACCGGGAGAGCCGATCTATCAACGCCGTCACATTGCCGGCTTGGCGCTGGCCGTAGGGCTTCCACTCATCCTGCTCCAGCTGTATAAGATTTATGTGGGCCCTATTAGCTTCGGCGCGCAACTCGTAGCGGGGTTCGTTATTTCCGTCGCCGCCGGCCTGGTACTCTATCGGACCTACCGCTCGTCGGCGCAGAACGAACCTTAAAGCAGTCCTCGCTTCTGAAGATAGTCTTTGTCGATGGCGGGGGCGCGTCTCGGCGGGAGCTGACTCCGTTCTTGCAGCAGACGCTCGACATACTTTCCAATGAGGTCTGCTTCCAGATTGACCGTGTCGTTGACCTGCTTGAGGCCTAGTGTCGTGACTTTCGCAGTATGCGGAATGACGGCGATCGTCAACCCATGCTGCGTCACCTCGTTAATAGTCAGACTAATTCCATCCACGGTGATGGACCCCTTCAGCACGCAATACCGCAAGATTTCTGGCGGTGCTTCGATCGTGAAGTAGACGGCATTGCCGTCTTGCTGCCGGATGCGGATCGTCCCCACTCCATCGACGTGGCCCGCCACGAGATGGCCGCCGATACGCTCGTTCAGCTTCATGGGTCGCTCGAGATTCACCGGAGCACCCGGCATCAGCTGACCAAGGGTCGTCACTGATAGCGTCTCAGGGCTCACGTCCACCGAGAAGTCCCGTTCACCTTTCGATACGATAGTGAGGCAGGTGCCGTTCACACTGACGCTGTCACCAATCTTTAAGTCAGCCAAGACGATTTCAGCCAAAATCGTCATGCGGGATCCCGCCAACGTCTTTTCCATCGTCGTCACGGCACCCATTTCTTCAACTATTCCAGTAAACATCAATCTTTCCTCGTGAAGACTTGCCGGACCACATATACAAACACGACCAACAGGACGACGACTCCGATGGAGGCCATGACGCCGATCACCATGTCGCCGGACGAAACGTCCATGATCACTGCATTATAATGACTTTCGTCTATTTATGCTTCACCGCAAGCCAGAATACGATGGCAGCCACCGCCTGTATGCCGGCAATGATTGCAAACGCGCTCGTATAGTTCATTCGTGCGATAAGCAGGCCGGCCAGCAGAGGCCCGCTGGCGTGGCCAATGTCACCAATCGTCCCTTGCATCCCCATCCCGGCTCCCAGCGACTTGAATGCGGAGCTGTCGGCCACGAGCGCTGAAGACGACGACGAGACGACCGCCTCCCCGAATCCGAATGCAGCCGACAAGAAAAGTAACAGGGCGAACATCGAGACATGAGGCATGGCCACAAAAGCGACGGCACAGATCAGGAGCCCGACCACGATCAGCGGCTCCCGCCCTACCCGGTCGGACACGCGTCCCATGATCGGCTTGGACACAAACGACGTCCCAGCCTGAAAGGTAAACAGCAGTCCAACCTCGCCGGGGTTCAATCCCACCGAGACGCCATACAGAGGCAGGAACGCCATGAGCGCTCCATTGGCAATCATTTTCGCCGCATCCGTGGCGCTTGTGATCAAGACCCGTCGGTTGCGCGCCACCGCCACGAAGCCTTTCCACATTTCAGCCATGAGTGGCGCCCATCCTCTTTCACGTACCCGCGGAGGAGGCGGCATGAGATGCAGCGAGAAAAACAGGAAGATGGCCATGCACCCGAATAAGCCGGCGGTGATAAAGGCAGAGGTAAACCCCGTCGCGTACGCGAGCGACCCGCCGATGAAGGGCCCGAGTAGAGCACCGCCCTGGGTGCTCGCGGTGTACGTGCCCAGCGCAGCGCCCCGCCGTTCGCGGTACAGGTCGGCCACCGTCGCAAGCGCGCTGGGCGCAAAAATCGCCGTCGCAAGACCGTGAAACATTCGCAGCATCGTGAGCAGGTCTAGATCTGAGATCAATGGATAGAAGAACGGGGGCAGTCCGAATGCCATCACGCCCACCCGCAGTAACAGGCGGCGTCCATAGATATCCGACAGGGCGCCGGAAGGCAGCTTGAGGAAGACGCCGGTCAAGGTGGAAACCGATACAATGAGACCGATACGTTCCGGGCCGGCCCCCAGTGATTCTGCAAACAGGGCCAGGACTGGCATCCGAACCATGTTGTAGCTGATGAACGCAAAGACGCCGATGGCACAGAGTAAGGCGAAGCTACGAGACGTCGTCACGGCGCGGCCTTTCCTTCGCCGCCGGCACCCGGAACGCGCAAGGAAGCGAGCATCTCCCGCAGCAATGCCACATCCCGCCTCGGCAGCGCCGGCGGATCGGCCGCTTCCGTCAAGACGCGCTCCGGCTCCTGCCGCATGATTCGGCTCAGACGATTCACTGTCTCCGCGCCGTTCATGAGCTTGCGGCTCACGGTATGGCCGACGAGCGGGCGGAAGAGGGACACCAGTCCGGACAGCACGCGATTATCCAATCGGGTGTAGGCCACCATTGTCGTATCCATCGCTTCAGTCCCATCGGCATTCTTCACGGCATGCATCCTCAGGAGCAGCAGCCCTGTGCCGGTGACATGCGGCAGCACCCGACTGTCATGCGAGCCTTGCAGGTAGTACATGCGAGTGGTCCGATCACCATACACCAACTCAATCAGACCCTCTGAGCCTTCTCCATCGTTGCCCCAATATCGGTCCGGCCCTCGATCCTCAGCACGATACAATGCGAGGTCCAGCCGGTTGATCAGCGTGGCGGCCATAATCGGGTGATCCAATAGGAGCATATACATCGCGTGCGGCAAGGTTACCCGGATGGGACCCACCTTATTAGCCGTGGTGTACCGGGTGACGATCGGCTTTAAACGGCAGGTCCACTGTACATCGATCTGCTCCACAGGAAAGGTGACCCCTGCGTGCTCTGAGGGAAGAAGGCAGCGGTCTGCCGCCCACGACACCGCCGTTGCGCTGAGTAAGGCCAGCGCCAACATCAAGCCCTGCACCGTTCGCAGGAAAACGGCTCCACGGCTCATGCAGGCGGTTTCTGGACGTCGATGGTCAGGTGGATCGGAAAGAGCAGACGCGGATCGTGCCGGCCGCGAGCCTGCCGCAGGAGAGTCTCGAGAGAGGGCTTGACCATTCCTTCAAAGGAACGGCTTCCATTCGTGATGACCGTCAATGGCTTTGCCGGATCGATCAGCACATCGTTCAGAAACAAACTGTACCGCCGAACCCGATTGGCCGTGACTTCGATGCGGTTGGCCGCCGCAATGGTCGCATCCAGCCTGGCATACTCGCGTCGCCTGATTAGATCATCGCGCTTGTTGACCAGATCTTCGGAAAAGGCCGCGATGGGATCCGTGGCTTCGAGACGGAGCCAGCTGAACGGCTGCAAGTGCGTCGCTTCCCGCACCATGGTGAGCCTGGTCGGAAACGGATCCCGCCGTTGACGATTGAGCCACGACACCAATTCCGGCAACTCTTCCCGCGGAAAGAAATGCCCGCCGGCCATCGGATGTTCCCGGTCATGTTCACGGTACCGATGGGGATAGCCGAGGGCTGCCAATTCCCGCGAAATCGATCGGCTCAGTTCCACCGGCATGACCTGATCTTTGGCCCCATGAATCATATAGACAGGGGTATTGCGAAGGTTTGCCAGAAATGGCATCAGAACCTCATCGAGACCACCCGCCATCGGTGCAATCCCCGCAAACATGGGCGCCTGATGCATGCCGATAAGCCAGGCGCCGATTCCCCCGTTGGACATGCCGGTCAAGAAGACGCGATCCGGGTCGATGTGATATTGCCGTCCTATGTGACGAACTACCGCAACCACCAGATCCTCCGCTCGTCGTGTATACCAGGCGCCGGCCGGATAGGTCGGACACGCCAGCAAATAGTCATCGCCTAGCCGCGTCTGCCAGCGTTCGAGATACGACTCGCCGGTAAAGCCCGCGCCATGGAGGCAGACGACTAACCCATAGCCCTTCGTCGCGTCATAGCTGAGGGGCACCGACAATGCGTACTGATAGGTACGATCGCGAACAGTAATGCGCTCATCCACCATCGTGCCGGCCGGCTGCGCGACATAAGTTCGTTCGGTTTGCACCGCGCGTCTTACCCGGTCGATTGTGGCCTCCGGATGGGCCAGAATCGTTTGTAAGGTCGATTCCGCGCGAACAGCATCCGGATCATCGAGATACGAACCGATCAGCGAGGATAGCGAGACGTCGGTTGGGGCGGCGATTGCGTAGGGCACCGCGCCGAACAAGAGCACCACGATGCAGGACCAGACACTGGCAAGACCGGCTCGATTCATAGTCGTCCCATCACGCTACACTCGGCGCTACAGTCGTCCTTCGAGAACCAGGTCGGTTCCGAGTCGGCGCACGTGGAGCGTTCGAAGCGCGACCGCGTCCGCGAGACGGCGGGGACTCGCTCCGCCGATGATGCCGGTCGACTGAGGCCCCCCCAACAGCTTCGGTGCCACATACAAGCGCACTTCATTGATCAGCCCGGCCCGAAGGAGCGCCGCGTTGAGTTCGCTACCCCCTTCCACCATCACGTGCGTAATACCGCGTTGTCCCAATCGCGTCAGCAGAGATTTCAAGGCTACCCGTTTGTGTGCCGCAGGAACCATGAGGACTTCAATACCCTGCCGCTCTAACCGGCCCCGCTTGGCGATGGAGGCGGCTGACGTCGTCGCCACCACGGTGCGGGCCTTCCGCTGGAGGGACAAGATTTTGGCGCTCGGGCTAATTCGAAGACGACTGTCGAGGACGACGCGGAGCGGTTGCTTGGCAGCCAACGCGCTCAACCTCGGAGGCCGCCGCGCGGTCAATGCCGGGTCGTCTTTGATGACGGTCCCAATTCCTACGACAATAGCATCCGCTTCAGATCGAAGGCGATGCGCCTCCTGCCGTGATGCCTGACCGGTGATCCACTGTGATTCACCCCCGGCCGTGGCAATCTGTCCGTCGAGTGTCATACCGGCCTTCAGAGTCACATAGGGACGTTTCGTCCTCACCCAGTGGATGTAGGCGCGATTCAGCTCTTCGGCTTGCGCGCGGCCAATCCCGACGGTGACCGATACTCCAGCGCGACGCAGCTGGGCCACTCCCTTGCCGCTCACCAAAGGATTCGGGTCGATCATCGCGACGACGACGCGGTGGATGCCGGCCCGAAGGATGGCCGGCACACAGGGAGGCGTTCGCTTATTCAGATGCGAGCAAGGTTCAAGGGTGACATAGAGCGTGGCCGCCCGCGCCTGTGATCCCGCCTGCCGGAGCGCGAGTATCTCGGCATGGGGTTGGCCGGCCGCGTGGTGATACCCCTCGCCGACGACCCGGCCCTTTGAAATGACCAAGGCCCCAACCATCGGGTTTGGGCTGGTCTTGCCGCAGGCCTTCCGAGCCAGCAAAAGGGCGCGCAGGATACACGCCTCATCAGAGGCGCTCACCGCTTCTTGCGCGTGACACGCGGCCGATTTTTCGAGGCACCAGCCGCACGGGCTGCCTTGACCCGCGGACGCAGACGGAGCGCACGCTTCGGAACGGGTTTTTTCGCGACCGGCTTCACGTCGGCTGAGCCCAACGCCGCTTGGGCGGCTGCCAAGCGTGCAATCGGGACACGAAACGGCGAACAGCTGACATAGTCCAGTCCGAGCTGGTGACAGAATTCCACCGAACTCGCATCGCCTCCATGCTCACCACAAATGCCTAACTTGATGCCGGGTCTTGTCCTCCGACCGCCCTCAATGGCGGTTTTCATGAGCGACCCGACGCCTTCCCGGTCGAGCACGGCAAAGGGGTCGCTGTCCATCAGATTGATCGTCTTGTAGTGATCAATGAACTTGGCCGCGTCGTCGCGCGAAAATCCGAAGGTGGTTTGAGTCAGGTCATTGGTCCCGAACGAGAAGAACTCCGCTTCCGTCGCGATGCAATCGGCCGTGACCGCCGCGCGCGGGAGTTCGATCATGGTACCGACGAGGTACGTCAGCTTCACGTTGTACCGTTTCATCGTGTCGAGAGCCACTTCGCGGACCAAATCCTTTTGGGATTTCATCTCAGAGACCATGCCGACCAGCGGGATCATGATCTCCGGCACGATCTTCTTGCCTTCTTTGGCCAGTTCGCAGGCGGCTTCCATAATGGCGCGGGCTTGCATGCGGGTGATTTCAGGCATGGTAATCCCAAGGCGGCAGCCGCGTAACCCCAACATGGGATTGAACTCGTGCAATTCCTCCACCCGCGCGAGCAACCGCCGTTGTTCTTCCAGCTTGACGGCGTCCCGGCCCGTCAATTCGAGTTGGGCAATTTCAACCATCAACTCTTCCCGCTTGGGCAGGAATTCATGCAGCGGCGGATCGAGCAATCGGATGGTGACGGGATATCCCTCCATCTCCCGATACAGACCGATGAAATCCTGCTTTTGCAAAGGCAGCAGTTGGTCCAAAAACTTTTCTCGCTCTTCGGGGGCGCGGGCCAGAATCATTTTCTGCATGATCGGAATTCGGTCTTCGGCAAAAAACATGTGTTCCGTGCGACAAAGCCCGATGCCTTCCGCCCCGAACCCCCGCGCCATCTTGGCCTGGTCCGGCACGTCGGCGTTCGAACGCACCCGCAACGTGCGCATGCCGTCCGCCCAGGACAGAAGGGTTTCGAACAGCTGGTATTTTTCGGACTTCTTCGGGTCCAGTTTGCCCTGCACGACCTGGATGATCTCCGACTCCACTACCGGTAGATCCCCGTCATAGACATTGCCCGTCGATCCATTGACCGATAGATAGTCGCCCTCCCGAAAGACCTTGGCCCCGATCCGGACCGACTGATTGTCGATGACATCCACCGCTTCGCATCCCGCCACACAGACTTTGCCCATCTGCCGCGCCACGACCGCGGCGTGGGAGGTCATGCCGCCGCGCGCCGTCACAAATCCCATGGCCGCGTTCATGCCATGAATGTCGTCCGGGCTTGTTTCATCACGCACGAGAACCACGCGGTCGCCGGCGGCCTTCATCTCGACCGCTCGATCCGGCGTCAAGGCGAGTTTGCCTGAAGCAGCCCCGGGCCCCGCCGGCAATCCTTTGCCCAGCGGAGTCGCGCTGGATTCCGCCTTCGCGTCAAAAATGGGATACAAATACTGCGACAACTGGTCCGGGCCGACTCGTTGCACCGCTTCGCGTCTCGAAATCAGACCTTCCTTCACCATGTCGACGGCGATGCGTACGGCCGAAATGCCGGTACGCTTGCCGACACGGGTCTGGAGCATGTAGAGCTTGCCCTCCTGAATGGTAAATTCCAGATCCAGCATGTCGCGGTAGTGCCGTTCGAGCTTCTTGTAGGTTGCTTCCAATTCTTTGTAGGCCTGAGGCACTGTGCGGGCCAATTCAGTGACCGGCAAAGGATTCCGAATTCCGGCCACCACGTCTTCACCTTGCGCGTTCATCAGACATTCGCCAAAAAACTTCTTCTCGCCGGTCGCGGGATCCCGGGTAAACGCCACGCCGGTGCCGCTCGTGTCGCCCATATTCCCGAACACCATCGCCACCACGTTGACGGCTGTGCCCCAGGAGTCCGGGATGTTGTACAGCCGCCGATAGGTGACGGCCCGGGACCCTTGCCAGGACGAGAACACGGCATGAATCGCCATCCGCAATTGTTCGTTGGGATCGTCCGGGAAATCTTTCTTCGTCTCTTCCTTGACCAAGGACTTGAAGCTCGCCACAAGATCGCGCAACGCACGGGCGTCCAATTGCGTCTCGTGCGTCACGCCCATCTCCTCTTTCTTGTGATTCAAGATCGCTTCAAAGTGCTCGCGCGGCACGCCCATGACGATGTTCCCGAACATGGCGACGAAACGGCGATAGCTGTCCTGGGCAAAGCGCTCGTTTCGTGTTTTTTCGGCCAACCCCTCTACGGTCTTCGTCGTGAGGCCGACATTGAGCACCGTATCCATCATGCCCGGCATGGAGGCCCGCGCTCCGGACCGCACGGACACCAGCAGCGGCTTCACTGGATCACCGAAACCCATGCCCATCGATTTCTCCACCCGTTTCAGCGCGAGCAACGCGGCATCCCACATCCCGGGCGGATACGACTTCCCGCGGCGGTAGTACTCGACGCAGGCCTCGGTCGAGATCGTGAATCCGGGAGGCACGGAAATACCCAGGTTGGTCATCTCTGCGAGACCGGCGCCTTTGCCACCCAGCAGTTCCTTCATGTTCGAGGTGCCTTCCGCCTTGCCGTCACCGAAGTAATATACGTATTTCTTTGTCACGCCTGCCTCTCCTTTGCGATCCGCTTATGCGTTACTGTCGAATGGCCGTTCGCTCAAGTTGCAGCCGGTACCGGCTGACCACATACCGGCGGATCAGCACGCCGGACAGAAGAACCGCCGCCACAAATCCCACAAACGCCAGCAGCCGGTAGTCCGCCTGAACCACCTGATCGATATAGTATTGTCCATCCGGTCCTTGTTTGACCTTGGTATTCTGGTCGAGCTGGTGCGGCTTACCCGTCGTATCCGATAGATTGATCCATTCCGAGCACAGTCGAACCGGATCAGGGGCGCCGGCCAGACGTTGCCAGGTGAGCCGAAGGCAGATATCCGATTTGGGATTGAAGACATCCGGCGTTTTGACAAGATCGTCGAGATTCACGCCGCTGACCCGCATTCCGACGAGGAATACGGCATTGCAAAAAACGATCAACACCACGGTCACCCCGGAGGCAAAGCGCCGGACCTTCGCATTCCGAGACGCCTCAGTCGTCGCGGCGATCGAGGCACCCGCTGGGCGGTGTGAGGTCATATCGCCCCGTCCCTAGGTTAACTCCCTTGTACCACAATCTGAGAGAAGTCCGCGAACGACATAAACAGCTCGTCGACATCCTTCAGCAAGGACAGCCGGTTGGTCCGGATGACCGGATCGTCGGCGTTGACCATCACCGCTTCAAAGAAGGCGTCAATGGCCGGTTTGAGGCTCACCAACACTTCCATGGCCTCTTGATAGCGCCCGGCCTTGACATGCGCGGTCATGTCACGTCCCTTTTCCAGCGAGCTATACAGGTCGCGCTCCGAAGAATGCTCGAAGCGACCCGGATCAACCGCCGTCCGATCCCAGGATTCCTTTTCCACCAACCGATGAGCGCGCTTAAACCCCACGATCAACGGATCAAACTCGGCCCGCGCCGCGATGTCCTGCAGCGCCTTCATTCGCGCCACGAGATCGCGCAGGTCGAGCATCTGCCGGTCCGCGACACTGACGACTGCATTCATCACATCATCCCGCAATCCATGAACCGTGCGCCCGTAATGCCGCAGCCGCTCCAACACAAAGTCGGTCAGACGCTGGGCGCCGTCACCGCTCGGGACCGGCGCCGCCTTGAAGCCTGCGGCCGACACCATGGATTGCGCCTTTTGCACCGCCTGCCCAAAGTGTCTGAACGTCGCGCCTTCCACCAGAATGCGGACCAGGGCGGTGGCGTGCCGGCGAAGGCCAAACGGATCTTCCGAGCCTGTTGGCACGATGCCGACGTAAAAGAAGGCCGCCAGCGAATCGAGGCGGTCGGCCAGTGACAGAACCTGCCCTTCCACTGTCTTCGGCAAGTCTCCTTCGAGCGATCGCGGCAGATACTGCTCCCGGATCGCCCGACTGACGACCGGGGATTCTCCATCATGCTCCGCGTACGCGCCGCCCATGATGCCCTGCAATTCGGGGAATTCTCCTACGATGCCGGTCAGCAGGTCGGCTTTGCACAAAGCCGCGGCCCGTTCGCACTCCGGCCGCAGTCCGGGCTGCGGCGGATCAACGAGATCGCTGATCAGGCCGGCCAAGATCGTGACCCGCTCCTGCTTTTGCGCCATGGTCCCGAGTTTCTGATGCAGTGTGACTCCGCCGAGTTTCTTCGCCCTCGTCTGGAGCGACACCTTGCGGTCCTCATCGAAAAAGAATTTGGCATCGGCCAACCGGGCGGCCAACACCCGTTCGTTGCCGGCGCGGATCAGATCCATGTCCTTCAGTTCGATATTGGCGACCGCGATGAAATGCGGGGCCAGTTGACCGGTGGCCCGGTCGCGGACCGAGAAAAATCCTTGATGCTCTTTCATCGACGTCATGAGGATGTCCCCGGGCACCGTCAAATATTCCGGTTTGAAGCTTCCCAGGATAGCGCAGGGCCATTCGGTGGTATAGACCGCCTGATCCAACAGCGCGGCATCCGCGTTCAGCGTCACCCCGGCGTCGCGACACAGACGGTCCAATTGTTCTTCAATCGCGGCGCGCCGGCGCATCGGATCTACCAGTACCCCATGCCGGGCGAGCGACTCCACGTACGTTTTCGCATTTCGCACCGCGAGCGGCTTCCCATGGCTCATGACGCGATGCCCATAAGTGTGGTGGCCGGCCCGAATGCCGGCTGCCTCAACAGGGAGCACCTCTCCGGCAAAGAGCGCGACCAGCCATCGCACAGGGCGCGCAAAACGGACACCCGCTTCATTCCATTTCATCGCCTTCGGAAAGGAAAGCGTTTCGATCAACCGCGGAACCAGGTCGCATAAGACAGGTCCGGTGGGGCGTCCGGCGTCCTGCTTGACCGCAAAAAGGTAGGCCCCTTTCGGCGTCTGACGGACCTCGAGTTGGTCAACCGGCACGCCCTGGCCGGCGGCGAATCCGATCGCCGCTTTGGTGGGCTGGCCTGCCGCATCAAATGCCACGGTTTTCGAAGGACCCATGGCTTCCTTGACGATGGGCGCCTGGTACACCGCCAGTCCGGCAACCACCAGGGTGAGCCGACGCGGCGTCCCGTATGTCCGGATGACGCCATGGGACAGCCTCGCCTCCATGAAGAGACGCTCGGCCTGCTCCTTCAGGGTCGAGAGCGCCGGTTCAATAAATTGATACGGCAACTCTTCCGTCCCAACCTCTACGAGCAGTTCGGCCGAGGGTACGCGGGAGTTCTTCTTTTTTGGTGTGCCAGATGCCTGTGTCATCGTCACGTCACTTCCGACCCGCCACGGCCACGGATCGCTGCAGCAACGGATGGCCCATGGCGGCACGCTCCTCAATGTAGCGCTCGGCACATTGCCGCGCGAGGCCGCGCACACGCGCGATATACCCGGTCCGCTCCGCGACACTGATGGCTCCTCGCGCGTCGAGCAGATTGAACACATGGGACGACTTGATGCAGTAATCGTACGCCGGCAACGTCATCCGCTTCTCCGTTTGAGCCAACAACCGCTGGCACTCCTGCTCGTAAGATTGGAAGGCATTCATCAGCATCGTCACATCGGCTTCCTCAAAGTTGTAGCGGGAATACTGCACTTCGGTCTCATGATGAATGTCGCCGTAAGTCACGCCCTCAGTCCAAGCGAGATCGAACACCCTGTTCACCTGCTGCAGGTACATCGCGATCCGTTCCGTGCCGTATGTAATTTCGCCGGTGATGGGACTCAGCTCGATGCCGCCGATTTCTTGAAAGTAGGTGAATTGCGTAATCTCCATCCCGTCCAAACGGACCTCCCATCCCAGTCCCCACGCGCCCAAGGTGGGAGATTCCCAGTCGTCCTGGATGAACCGGATATCATGCTGTTTCGGGTCGATACCAAGTTCTGCCAGGCTCTTGAGATACAACGCCTGAATATTGTCGGGTGCCGGCTTCAACACCACTTGATACTGATAATAGTGCTGCATCCGGTTGGGATTTTCTCCATAACGGCCGTCCGTCGGGCGGCGGCAAGGTTGCGCATAGGCGGCGCACCATGGCTCGGGACCAAGGGAACGTAGAAACGTGGCCGGATGAAATGTGCCGGCGCCCATTTCCATGTCGTACGGTTGGTGGACGACACAGCCTTGATCCGCCCAGAACCGATGCAACATGAGAATCAGATCCTGGTAGTTCACGTGTTGATCCAGTCGTGTGTGTGGGGATATTCAGCAGTAGAGCCGTGTCGGCTATTGCGCTCAGGTGAGATTTGAAGCTAGCAAGTTGGTTTTGCAGTGTCAAGCCAGATTCCCTCATCCTTCAAGGACTTACCGACGAATCTTTCCGGTGCGCTGGCATCGAAACTGGTCCTCGCCACTCACTCATGGCCATGCTTGACGCAATCAGATCATTCCACTATTGTCAGAGTTCTTGATTAAGTCACTCGCCTATGCGGCTCTCAAAGAAAAGCGAGTACGGACTGCGTGCCCTGCTGGAACTCACACTCGCCCATGAGCAGGTGACGCTCCAGCGGCACGAGATTGCGCTCCGGCAGCACATCCCCATTGAATTCCTCGAGCAGATTCTGTTGGCGCTGAAACGCGCCGGTATCCTGTCGAGCCGCCGAGGCATGAAAGGCGGCTATACCTTAATCAAGCGACCTGACGACATTACCCTCGGCCAAGTCATCCGCATCCTGGACGGACCATTAGCTCCGATCGGCTGTGTCAGCAAGACGGCCTACCAAAAGTGCTCCGAGTGTCCCTACGCTAATAAGGCTCAGTGTCCGGTGCAACAGGTGATGGGCACCGTGCGCGATGCCATCGCCGGAGTCTTGGACCACTACACGCTGGCCGATTTCGTCGCGGGGCATCGCAAAGAAGCATCATAGTTATCATCATGCTTGTGCGACACTGCTAGCAACGAAAGTTATGCCAGCAGGTAGGCGAACAGGGCTTGACGGTATCGCCTAGGTCATCGGTCTTCAGTAGGGCCCGCCGGAAATCGTTCCGGATATCATCCCAAGCATCTTCCTTGACGTTTCCTTTTTGCAGCTATCTGGTCGGTGGATGGTTTTGGCAACAGGCGACGGATCTGACGGCGTTTGATGCCTTGGTCGAGGCCTTCGGTCTGTCAGCGTGAAACTCAGCTGCGTCCATCTTTACCACCTGCACACCGTCCTCAATCGTCTAAGTAACGGCTTCTAGGGAACCTGTCCCTGTGGACGACCCGGTGTCACCCGTCGATCCGGGATTGTGTTCTCCCCGCAACCTTCAAGAACCGGCACGAATCAGCGCTCCGTTCCACGCCGATCGTATGTGAACGACACGGCGAAGGTCCGGCCCTTCACCGTCACCACGTGCCTAGGCATTGTCCTACATAAGTCTCTGTATATCCTCAAGATCGGTATCGGATAAGGATGGCACCTCGTTTGCTCTACCGCCTGCTGC
>JACVSD010000145.1 GCA_014534095.1 Nitrospiraceae bacterium | reverse complement strand
GGTCCGGCTCGTGCGGGCGATGTCTTGGACGATCATTTCGGCAATGCGCTTGGTTCCACCCATGACGCTGGATGGCCGCACCGCCTTATCGGTTGAAATCATGATAAAGCGCTCGACGTTCATCTCATCGGCCAGTGTGGCGACCATCCGGGTGCCGAACACGTTGTTCTTCACCGCCTCACAGGGATTGAATTCCATCAGGGGCACGTGCTTATGGGCGGCGGCATGAAAGACGATATGCGGCCGGTACGCCTCCATGGTGGATTGCATCCGGCTCTTGTCCGTGACGTCCCCAATGACCGGAAACAACCGCGAACTGGGAAGCTGTTTGCATAGTTCCCCATGAATTGCGAACAGGCTATTCTCGTAGCGCTCGTAGAGAATCAGCGCATCCGGCTCGTAGCTGGCGATCTGCCGACATAATTCCGACCCAATAGACCCGCCGGCTCCCGTGACGAGGATGCGCTTGCCCTCTAGGAGAGAGGCCGGCCAGGAGCGCTCCTGATCCAGACGCGGACGGTGCAACAAATCTTCGAGTGAGAGATTGCGCAGCTGATTGAGTTCAGACTTGCCATCGAGTAGTTCCGCGAGGTCGGGAAGAATTTTGATGGAGAGATTGTACCCCAGTAATAATTTGGCGGTCTCTCGGATGCCTTCCGGTCCCGCACTGGGCATGGCAATTAGAACGGCCTCCGGTGCCGTCTCGCGCATGATCGCGGGCAGCTGCTCGCGGGTGCCCAAGACCTTCACACCATGGATGCGTTGTCCGGTCTTTCGAGGGTTGTCGTCAATGAAGCCCACCGGTTGGTAACCGAAGGCACGATTGTCACGAAGTTCACTGACCAGCCGCTCTCCTGCACCACCGGCTCCATAGATGAGGACGCGCCTACGGCGCCTGGGCGCCGCCGAGAGATATTTCATCCGCCACATAACCCTCACTCCTCCGGTCAACATAATGAGCAGCAAGGTATCTATGAGATACACGGACCGGGGATAATTCAGGCCGAGGGCCAAGCTGACAATGATCATAAAAACCAGGGTACCACTGAGCGCGGCACCCGCGAGGTTCACCATGTCCGAGAAGCTCGTGTATTGCCAAACCGTCCCATATAGCCTGAATGGGAGGAACATGGTTAGACGGACCAGAAAGAGCAGTGGCAGGGTTTTGACGAAGACATCCATGGCCCAGGACGGAATGTCACCGTCGAAGCGAAGCCAAAACGCCATAAAGTTGGCGGTGCAGATCAAGGCTCCGAGCGTAATAAGCTTGACGATGCGTTTCAAATGACCGGTGCGTTGCAATGACAACATTGGTATGTCCATGGTTAAGGTTAGGATAAACAACGACCCGGGAGAACTGTTCAGTCGGGCACCGGCTCAGCGGGCTGAACCCTAGGCCACAACGTGCGACCAGGTCGGCCACAACCTCCGGAGGCTCCATTCGTATGCGGCTGGAACAAAGCGGGCCAGGACGGCCGCCACGACACTAGGCACGTACGATGTCAGTTCGTGCGTCACACCTTCGAAAGATGGGCAGGCTTCAGAAGGTGCAACGACATGGACGTGGACGCCGGTTCCCACAAAGATGACGAAGAACACGGATGCGGCTCGGGCCAGATGATCGGCAGACGTGACGACGATGACTCGGCTAAAGCGTTCCTCTTCGGCGACTCGTCTTAGCACAAGGGCTTCATCGACAGTATTGCGGACGCCGGTCGCACAGGCGGACTGGTGACCGCGCGCCCAGAGACATCGCGTATCAACCAATGTCGATCCCAGGTGACGGGCGAGACCCTGCCGGACCAGGGTCGCTGCGTAGAGGGTCCGGTCCTGGCTTTGAGCAAGGGGCACCGCCATGTCTGCCACGGCTTGCTCTGGAAGGGATGGGCTCGCGTAGCATGCGCTATACCGCAGTCCAATCCATGACACCGTGAGGATGAGGACGATCAGACCGCTTCCGTACATCATCCTGAGGACTGTCGAATGTGACCGCATGTCATAGGTACACGGCTACACGGCTTGAGTCTCAGGCATGTGATACGCCAGTAATCGGTGGATCTCCGAGCACACGAGTTCCATGTCCTCGGTCGTCATGTGCGAATACAGCGGCAGCGCCAAGCCTTCCCGGCTCGCCTTTTCCGATTGCGCCAATTGGCTGCTGAGGCGCATTGGATAATGCTGGAAAATTGATTGCTGATGGAGCGGCGGGTAGAAGTAGCGTTTCGTCTGAATGCCGCTTTTCTTCAACGCCTCATACACGTCGTCTCGAGTCAGCCGCGCCCCCTCGCCGATAAACAGGACGAAATAGTTGCCGCTCGTCAGGCGATCATATGGGAACTGCTGCACATGGCATCCCGGGAGGTTCCCCAACCGCTCACGATAGACGGCGATGCGTTCAGCCCGGGCCTTCACCAGTTCATGGACGTGCTGCAATCCCACGAGAGCGACGGCCGCATGCATCTCACTGATCCGCGCAGAAAGACCCAGGTGAACCATGTCTTCACCCTTCTCCGGGTCTTTCCCATAATCACGCATTGACCGAACACGATCGGCAATGGCCGGGTCGTTGGTCGTGAGCAACCCGGCTTCAATGCCGGTCACCACTTTTGTGGGGCTGAGTGAAAAGACCTCGCACGATCCGAAGGCACCCAGGGGCTGTCCCTTGTAGACGGAACCTAAGCCCTGGGCGCTGTCAAAATACACCGGAATGTTCGTTCTCCGCCCGATCTCGAGCAACGCATCGATATCGGGAGGCAACCCGTAGACGGTCACGCCGCAGATAGCGGCCGTCTGAGCGGTGATATTGCGCTCCACATCGGCGGGGTCGAGCGTGCAGGTGCCCGGAAGGCAATCGCAGAACACAGGCACGAGACGATTCCAGAGCAGCGCCTGGGCCGTGGCGGCGAACGTAAAGGATGGGACGATCACCTCCATCCCCGGCCGCAGTTTGAGCGCTTGCGGAACGAGCATGAGACCCGCGGTGCAGGAAGACAAGGCCACCGCATACCGGGCACCGGTCTCGCGACAGGCCGCTTCTTCCAAGCTCCGCACCATGGGACCGACCGTGACGACCCCGGATTCCCAACCTGTGCGCATCATGCTGAAGATATCTTCCAAGGCGGGAAGGGTGGGTTTGATGATCGGCATTGTCATGGAGGCCCTCCGTGATTATGAATGTGACCAGTTGATGAATAGGAGCATCCGCATGCTCCGGCTCTACCTAGC
>JACVSD010000043.1 GCA_014534095.1 Nitrospiraceae bacterium | reverse complement strand
TGCCGGGTGGCCTGGTGGCTGATCCGGTTGCGCCTGGGTTGCGGCGGTTGCAGAATAGTGTCGTAGCTTGGCAGGGCGTGTCGTAAGAAAGTCAGCGATCAGTGGGAATATCTGCGGGATGAGAGAGGGGAGCAGCCGTTTTCAAGACTGGCACGTTCGGCCGCTCCGTCACCCCTCCGAATTAGGTCATGCCCTAAGCGCCAACCCAGGCGCCAGGGACAAGTGTTAACTGGTCGTTCCTGACTGGATCCGTTCTATCCCGCCCATTGCGGCCCGCAGGACATCAGGGATTACTACGCTCCCATCCGGTTGCTGATAATTCTCGAGGATCGCCACAAGCGTTCGGCCGACGGCCAGTCCGGACCCATTGAGCGTATGGACGAAGTCCGCTTTGACGTCCTTCTTTCCACCGGTGGGACGATACTTGATGTCGGCGCGGCGGGCCTGAAAGGATTCAAAGTTACTACAAGAAGAAATTTCTCGATATTGCTGCTGTGAGGGCAACCAGACCTCAAGATCGTAGGTCTTCGCGGCCGAAAAGCCCAGATCTCCTGTGCAAAGGGAGACGACGCGATAGGGCAGTCGAAGAGCTTGGAGAATCGACTCGGCGTGCCCCGTCAAACGCTCCAATTCGTCATACGAAGATTCGGGTGTCGTGAAGGTCACCAGTTCCACCTTGTTAAACTGGTGCAACCGGATTAACCCGCGGGTGTCTTTCCCGTATGAGCCGGCCTCCCGCCGAAAACAGGGGGTATAGGCGGTGTAGCGGACCGGAAGCATGTCTTCGCTCAAGACTTCTTCGCGATGGAGATTGGTCAGCGGCACTTCCGCGGTCGGGATGAGGAAGTAATCCTCGTCTCGGAGACGGAAGAGGTCGTCTTCGAACTTGGGTAGTTGGCCGGTTCCGGTCATGGTCGGGCGATTCACCAGCAGCGGCGGCAGGACTTCACGATAACCGTGAGACGTCGTATGCGAATCGAGCATATAGTTGATGAGTGCTCGTTCCAATCGCGCCCCGACACCGGTCAGGACAGCAAATCGCGCGCCGGCAATCTTCGCGGCCCGGTCGAAGTCCAAGATGCCAAGGCTTTCTCCGATATCCCAGTGCGGCTTGGGCGCGTAAGAAAAGGTCGGGACAGTTCCCCAGCGACGCACTTCGATGTTGTCCGACGCGTCATGGCCAATGGGCACTGTGTGATGAGGCACGTTGGGAATGCGGAGTGCGAGATTGGCCAGCGCTTCTTCGACGCTTCGGAGCCCACCCTCTATGTCCCGAATGCGATCTCCCAATTGCTTCATCGCGGCCATGGCGTTTTCGGCCGGTTCTTTCGCACGGCGCAACTGCGCGACCTGATCGGATCCCTTTTTCAATTCATGACGGAATTGTTCGACTTGCGTCGTAAGAGTCCGGCGCTCCTCGAGCAGCTTCCCCAACGAGGCCCAGTCGACGTCATGTCCCCGTCGTCCTAGAGTCGTGCGGACGAGATCCAAGTTGTCGCGAAGATACTTCCAATCGTGCACGGCAGCCCTTTCTACAGCGCTTCGAAATCTAGCACCGGACTAGGGGAGAGTCAACGCAACCAGCGGGAAGCAGCGGCTGATGGCCTCATTTGACAAACGCGTGAAATGGACGACACGATATGGGATGCGCCCGATCTCGAATCCACCGAATCCGTTCGAGTCCGGACATCGGGAACTCCTGGAGCCGGCTCCGGCGGCAAGGTTGATGTTGTACGAGGACGCGACCCGCGAAATCCTCAGCCGTAACGATAGCCCGGATCTTCCCTTCCGCTGGAGCCTCAACCCGTACCGCGGCTGCTTCCATGCCTGTGCCTATTGCTATGCCCGTCCTTCACACGAGTACTGGGGATTCGGAGCCGGGACAGACTTTGACAGCAAAATCATTGTCAAGGAAGAGGCCCCAGCGTTGCTCAGGCGGGCGTTCGAGAGGCCCACCTGGAAGGGAGAACTCATCGTCTTCTCGGGGAACACCGACTGCTATCAGCCAATCGAAGCCAGCTATGGCCTTACCCGGGCGTGTTTGCAGGTATGCGCGGACTACCGCAATCCCGTCGGCGTCATTACCAAAGGCGCACTCGTCCTGCGTGACGCCGATGTGCTTGAGCGGCTCAGAGATCAGGCTTGGACGAGGGTCTATTTCAGTATTGCCTTTGCCTCGGATGAAGTGGCTCGGAAGGTGGAGCCTCATGCGCCTTCCGTGACCAAACGGTTTGAGGCGATGCAGGCTCTTTCAGACGCCGGGATTCCGACCGGCCTGTCCATCGCCCCTATCATTCCCGGCTTCAACGATAGCGACATTCCGGAGCTCCTGGAGCGTGCGAGGCAGGCGGGTGCTTCAGTCGCGATGTCGAGCCTCCTGCGGCTGTCTGGCAGCGTCGAACCGGTGTTCCTAGAACGCATGCAGGAAGCCTTTCCGGATCGTATGGCAAAGATGACAAATCGTCTCCGTGACGTCAGGGACGGCCGGCTTTCCCACTCCGATTTTTTTCGACGACAGGAGGGCAGCGGAACCTACTGGCATATGATCCAAGCGCTGATGCGCCTATCCAAGCGCCGAGCCGGATTTGCGCAAGAAGATGATGAGGAGGCGATTCCGCATACTTTCCGAAGACCTGGAACCGAACAGTTCTCGCTGTTCGAGGAGGGACCATGAAGCATAGTCCAGCATTTTTGCGCCTGGTCGAGCAGGCCCGACAACATGTACACACGTGCTCCGCCGCCCAGGTGAAAACCAAGCTGGAACGAGGAGACCGGTTTCACCTTGTGGACGTGCGGGAAGACCATGAGTTCGCACAGGGGCATGCGAAAGGCGCCCGACATCTGGGCAAGGGCATCATTGAACGGGATATCGAGACGGCGGTTCCGGATCACCAGGCGGAGATCGTCCTTTATTGCGGTGGAGGGTACCGCTCGGTACTGGCTGCCGAGGCGTTGGGCAGAATGGGTTATACCAATGTCTGGTCGATGGAGGGAGGGATAACGGCCTGGCGCGAGGCCGGGTATCCCATGGAATAGCCGGCAAGGCCCTCGCGGCAGTCGTTACTTGTTTGTACGATCGAACTCCTTGATCACTTGATCGGTGAGGTCGATCGTGTCTTTGTTGTAAATAACGATTTTGACGGTTTGTTCACTCCCTTTATCCACCACCAGTGAGAAGCCGCCCTTCTCCGCCACGGTTTGCGTGGCCACGGAAATCTTCTTCATGTAGTCGTCGACCAGTTCTTTCTGCTTTCCCTGCAGTTCCTGATTAAACTCTTGCGCGCGCTTCTGGTAGTCCTGAATTTTTGACCGAAACTGAGTTTCCTTGTCTTTTTTTTCGGTCTCGCTGAGTTTTGCCGCTTGCTCCTTGAGCTGCTTCTCGTAATTGCGCAGATCCTCTTCGTCCCGTGCGAGCAGCTTCTGACGGGTTGAGACATATTCCTTCAATCCATCCAACGCCTTCTTGCCAGCCTTCGATCGTTCTAGTACCGATTGAGGATCGACGACTCCCATCTTGAAGGCCTCGGCTGCGTGCACAAATGTTGTGAATGGGCAGAGTGCCAGCGTGAAGATTGCCGCGGCCAACAGTGTCCGTACCATCGGGATGCGCATGTGAACCACTCCTTGTGCGAGTCAACAGCGAATGTAGGCGGAACGTCGGAGAATAACCGCGCAGGTGCGGCCTGTCAAGTTGGAGGCGGCGTCAGGCGAAGTAACGGCTGGTATCGAACTTGTGCTCGGTGTTGTCAATGACGCGTAGGATGGTGTGGAAGTATTCTCCATTCTCGTCTTTGTCGGTCAGGTCCACTTCGCGACCGTTGTCGAGGGCCGTGCCCTGTTCGTCCGTGATCACTTTGACGAAGGGACGTTCGGCGTCCGCTTTATCTTGAGCCGGCTTGAGGACCACCGCCAGTTCGTGGGTGTTGAGCATGACCAGGCTGCCGATAGGAATGATGCCCACGCAATTGACGAACAGCTTCAAGAGTAGCGGATCAAAACTTTTCCCCGATTTCTTGAACATGATTTCAAGGACCTTTGACGGCGAGATGGGTTCCCGCCGATATACCCTCGAAGACGTCATCGCATCGTAGCAATCCGTGATGGTCAGAATTTTTCCCGTCAAAGACAACGTCCAAGGCGTCTTCAGCTTCGGATAGCCCGACATGTCGAGGTTCATATGATGCTCGAAGCTTGCGGCGGCCATTCTTCCGGGCAGGCTGGTGAGCCCGCGTATCTGAGCCAAGCCTAAGACCCCTTCGGTGGGGTGGTCCCGCATTCTCGTCCAGTCGTCTTCCGTGAACTCACCCGGCTTGTTCAGAACCTCGAGCGGAATGGTTGCTTTGCCCATGTCGTGAAACAGCGCCGCCAATCCGAGATCGGCGAGTTCGACTTTGGGATAGCCGGCACGGTTACCTAAGGCCACTGAGAGTAGCGCAACATTGACGGAGTGATTGTGGGTGTACTGATCGTGACAGCGCAGGGTAGTCAGGCCCAAGAGCGCGGCTTCATCCTTCATCATCAGGTCGACGATGTTTTGGATGGCCCGCTTGGCTTGCTTGAACCCGACGCTGCCGCCTTCCCGCACGTTTCTCGTGAGATCCCCCACGGCCGCGGCGGTTTGAGCATAGTGGTTCTTCGCCGCGGCCTTCGAGGACCGGGCGGCCACTCCTGCGGCACTGGCCCGCCGCTCCTCAACTTCGATGCCAAGCACGTGATGATCCCGGAGAGCTTGGCGCAGGTCGCTGACTGACGTGCTCGAAGGGTCAAGCGTCACCAGCTGATTGACGAGCGCCCGCAGACCTTCCGAGGTGACGGACGGATCAAACGCCACGCTGCCGATGTTCCACGCATTGAACGTATCAATGACGGTGGCGAAGACGACCATCGTCTGTGCGGTGACTTTGATATGGGCTTGATCGAGGAACAGAAAGTCGTTTTGCAGGCGGACGGCGACAGGGGCGTCGTGTGACAGCGTTTTGATGAGTGTCAACATCGTTGCCACGGGAGCATCCAAAGCGGAATTCTTCGGACCGTGAATGCGCGATGTCTTGATAAGGACGCTCAACTGGGTGACGAGTTGGCTGCCGAGGAGGAGGACCTGCTGATCATAAAGGTCCCCGGCCTCGGAGCGCTTGGAGATCTTGGCCGTGAGCGATTGTTCATGCGTCAAGATCGGTTGGGCGCTGACAGGCGTGGGGTCAGTCGGCAAATTGACGGGTTGATGGGCGGGTTGGTCGACGCTCATGCGGACCTCTTCGTTAGGACGCTCTGGCTTGTAATTTGGATCCGGCGTTTAGGGCGGCGGTGCAGGCTTGCTTGACGGTCGACCCGCCGCCTTTGTCCTGTCCCACTTCCAAGGCCGCTCTGGCTGCCGGGGTATTGAGCTTTTTCAAGGCGTCGACGGCGAGGAGTGCAAATTCCTCCCGTTGCTTTCTGTTGGTCCAACCCCAATCGGTGAGGAGCTCTTTCCAGTACGGCACGGCCTCGTCGCCTGAGCTGGCGCGCATGGCGTGGAAGACGTTGCGGCGTTCCGCCGGGGGGCGACTGACAAACTCCGGCGCCGTGACGAGGGGCTCCCAGGCGGCGTACGAAGCCGAGTACTGTCCTGTGAGGAGAAGCTTGAACGCCGCCAAGCGCACACCTTCATCGGCATCGTTCAGCAGGGGAACCAGTTTGGTTCCGTTGCCCTGCGGACGAAGATGGCCGAGTGTGCGGATCACCTCTCGCCGGATGCCCGCATCGGGATAGCGGAGGATTTTTTCCACCGATTCTGCATGCTGAGGGTTGTTCCATTTCCCGATGATGCCGAGGATGTGGCGAACCACCGCAGGTCGCCGGTCGGCCAGCGATTTCAACACGAGGTCCGGGTGCTCTTTCCCAATGAGGGCCACCGCATCGGCCACGATCGTTTGATGAGCGGGGTGTGTCAGCGTGCCCAGAAGGCTGCACAGAAGGCCGACGCTGGCCGCAGGAACCATCGCCAGAATGGTTTGCAAGCCGTCCGTATTTGGCGCGTCGGTCTTTGAGAGGTATTGTTCGATCGTTTTGATGCGTTCAGGAGTGCCCAGACTTTTGAGGATCGCATGGAGTTGCTCTTTATGTTCCTTCGAGAGGTCCGGCCGAACAGTCTCCGTCTCCAGCAGCAGGCACAAGATGTGCTCCAAGACAAACCATTTCCCCTGCCGAAGCAGCGATTCGATAAGCCCTTCGTACACGGTGAAGAGTTTCGTAATGAGGGCGGGGGATGATTCACTGGCCAGGATGGCGGTGAGAATATCAAGGAGGTAGGCCATGGTGTCTCGGCCCGATTCGGCGCGCACTTCCTCTGCCAGGGCGGCCATCTCGTCATCGGAAACCTCAAAGCCGGTTACCCCTGACTTGAAGCGGTTTTTCGCGGTCTCTTGGGTCTTTTCCTCGGCGATGACATGCCGGAGCGAAGAGGGCGGAGCATTGAGCGAGGATTCTTGTTGCGGCGAGAGAATCGTATCCGTCTCGGACAGCTTCATGGCTTCGTTGGCCGTGACGACGGCGATGGTCGGAAGGTTCTTTTCCCAGAGACGGGTCACAATATCGTCGTCATCATTCGCGGCTGAGTCGCTTTTGCCCCATAGGGCCTCGAGAAAAAACAGCACATCGTCTTCCGAGATGCCTTTGTGAATCGTCAGCTCTCGGATGCCATCCGCATACAGCTTAAAGGCGAGGTTTTCGGTGGACGCGTCCGAGGCGCTGCCGTAGACCGGTTCTTCATGAAAGAACAACTCCGATCGTTGGACAAGCAGTGACACGTCGGAATGCGCGGCCAGGTGATGCGTCAAGCCCTCATAGAATTGCCTGAAAAAGCGTTGAGCGACCGGATTGGATTGTCCGAAGGTCCGCACATTCCTGGAGGCTTTGTCAAGGAGCTTGAGGACCTGCTTGACGGACGCGGTCTCGGGATCTTCCGCTGCCTTAGTGGCCGCGACCGCCGCCGCCATCATTTCCTGCGCTCTCTGAAGATCCGACATAGGGTACCACTACCGGTTGATCGACAAATCGTCAAGAAAATCGCTATTATTTCTTGGACCACGGACAGGATGAGGAAGGTGATACAGTGTCGGTCTCTCCGCTCGTCATGTGCTTCGGGGACAGCCTCACAGCTGGCTTTCAGTCGCCGACCATCAGCCATCCACAAGGCCGTTCGACCCCGTATGGCGCTCGGTTGCAGGAGCTGATGGGAGCGACGGCGCGCGTCCGGGTCAACGGCCTATGCGGCGACGTGACCGGCGAAATGGTGCTACGGTTCCAGCAGGATGTGCTCGATCACCATCCCGATTACGTGATCATCCTGGGAGGGACCAACGACTTGGGATGGAACGCGGCCCCCCGCGAGATCATGCGGAACCTTCTCCAGCTCTATGAGCGGACCCGGGCCGCAGGAGGAGTGCCGATTCCAGTCAGCGTGCCTTCGATCCGCGTTGAACCGGGCGCGAGCACTGCGGAAGCGGATGCATGGCTGGCCGCTCACGTGGCGCGACGAAAGGAACTGAATCGGCTGATTCAGGAGTATGCGACCGGCAAGGACCTTCCCTGGATCGACCTGTTTTCCGCGACCGCCGAGCCCGAGACCTTTCAGCTGGCGGACGTCTATTCCAATGACGGAATACATCTTACGGACGAAGGTTATCAGGTCTTTGCAGAACTCGTCGCTGAGGTGCTGCTGCCTCTCTGCCGGTCCAAGAGGCCGCGCGCGTGAGCCTCAGACTGCGACCGATAAACGATCGCGATTTTGACCGGGTCGTTGCGTCGGTCTCCGTTCCGGTGCTCATTGAATTTTGGAAGCCGGGATGCGGACATTGCCGCGCCTTAGCGATGGAACTCGAGCGCGTTCAGGCGCACCTCGGCGAGCGGGTCCTGGTGCTGAGCATGAACGTAGAGGACAATCATCAAATTCCGGCTGAACTCGAGCTCCGGTCGGTGCCGGCGCTTGCGGTGTATCAGCGTGGCGAGTTCGTCAGGTTTATCGGAGGGCTAGGCAAGAAAGAAGAGATCCTGAGACAGCTCGGCTGGCATGAGGGGGGTCACGAAGAAGACCGGTCCGTCTTATGATGGGTTCATCACAGCAGGCGCCAGGCTCGACCGTCCCTCTGAATGAGCCGATCTGCTTCGACTGGTCCCCAAGTGCCGGCCTGGTACTCCGGTAGCCAGCGTTGGCCGAGCTGCTCCCAGGCTTCGAGAATCTGAGCGATCCAGGCCCACGAAGCCTCTACGGCATCCCGCCGCATGAAGCGGGAGGCATCCCCGGCCATCACGTCCAGTAGTAATCGCTCATAGGCTTCGGGAGACGGCCGCCCAAACACTTCTCCGTATTTAAAATGCATTTCCACCGGATGGGTCTGCGCCCGGGTGCCAGGCACCCGGGAGACGATTCGGAGCGAGAGCCCTTCCTCCGGCTGAATCCGTAGCGTGAGCACGTTCGGCGCCTGGGGCGCCTGCGGATTGGCGTTGAAGAGAATACGGGGAATCTCTTTGAATTGGACGGCCACTTCGCTGGCCCGTAAAGGGAGAGCTTTTCCCGTTCGCAAGTAGAAGGGCACGCCGGACCATCGCCAGTTCTCAACGAACGCTTTCACGGCGACGTACGTTTCGGTGGTCGAATCGGCTTTGACGCCCTTTTCCCGCCGATATCCGGGAACCGGGGTGCCGTGCACGGTCCCCTCGGTGTACTGCGCCCGCACGGTGCATTGCTCCACATCCTTGATGGTAATCGGGCGCAGACATCGAAGCACTTCCATTTTGGCGTTTCGCACGACATCCGGGTCCAACGAATACGGCGGCTCCATCGCGACGAGACTCAGCAGCTGCAGCAGGTGATTTTGCACCATGTCCCGAAGGGCGCCGGCTTCTTCATAGTAGCTCGCTCGCGTTCCGACGCCTTCCGCCTCGCTCACCGTGATTTGCACATGGTCGATATATTTGTGGTTCCAGATCGGCTCGAAGATACTGTTGGCGAAGCGCACGACCATCAGATTTTGGACGGTTTCTTTGCCGAGGTAATGATCGATGCGAAAGATCTGCGATTCGTCGAAGACCCGTCCTGTGACCGCGTTGATGGCTTGTGCCGATGCGAGGTCGCGGCCGACCGGTTTTTCGAGGATGATCCGGGCGTACGGAGAGCGGGCGCCCCGCGTTCCGGCGAGCCCGGAGGCCGATAATCCTTCGCACACGGGCGTGAAAGAGCTGGGGGGAATACTGAGATAAAAAATCCGGTTGCTCGGGAGTTGAAAGGTTCGCTCGAGCTCTTCTGCCCGCGCCTTGAGCCGCACGTAGGTCTGCGGATCGTCATTCTGACCGACCAGATAAAACAGGTGTTGCGAAAAGGCATTCCATGTGTCTGCGATAAGCGCCTGACGGGAGTGCCGCACCACGCCATCGCGAACGGTGGCCCGGAACTCTTCATCGCTCATCGGCGTGCGGCCGAGGCCCAGGACCAGATAGTTGGATGGCAACAGACCGTCGAGCAACAAGTTGTACAAGGCCGGGATTAATCGCCGGCGGGACAGGTCGCCGGAGCCGCCGAAGATCACCAGGGTGCAGGGTTCAACCGGGGGGACAGTTTCCTGAGCGGGACTGATGTCGGTTCGACGGATGTTCGGCGCCATGGAAGCCTCCCCCCTGCCAGATGGGCTTAACGACGGACGGCATGTCCTCCGAAGGCATTCCGCAAGGCGGCCAGCATCTTTTCGGCGAAGGATTCGGCCTGCCGGGAGCGAAAGCGGGTGAACAGTGCCGCGGTGAGCGTGGGCACCGGCACGTCCTTCTCGATGGCATCGGCGATCATCCAGCGGCCTTCACCAGAATCCTGGACATAGCCTTTGAGGTGTTCCAGTTTCTGATCTTCCTTCAGTGCGCCTGCCGCGAGTTCCAGGAGCCACGAGCGCACGACGCTGCCATGCATCCAGAGATCCGCCACGCGGGCAAGGTCCAGGCGATAGTCACTTTTCGACATCAGCTCAAAGCCTTCGGCATAGCCTTGCATCATGCTGTATTCAATTCCGTTGTGGACCATCTTCACATAATGGCCGGCCCCGACGGCTCCCACGTGGGCCCACCCGTTTTCCGGGGCCAGGGTGGTGAACGCGGGAGCGAGATGCTTGACGGCCACCTCTTCGCCGCCAACCATCAGGCAATAGCCCACGGTCAGGCCCCAAATCCCGCCGCTTGTCCCGGCGTCGATGTAATGAATGCCCTTTCGTTTTAGATCTGCCGCACGTCGCACATCGTCATGGAAGCGCGTATTGCCGCCATCCACAATGATGTCTCGGGGTTGCAGGAGGGCGGCGGCGCCTTGGACCGTCTCTTCCGTGGGAGCGCCGGACGGCACCATAATCCAGACGACGCGCGGGGCGGCGAGTTGACGAACCAGGTCGGCGAGGGAGGTCGATCCCACGCACCCCTCGCCCTCTGCTTGCTTGACCGCTTCCGGCGAGCGGTCATACACCACGACCCGATGGTGATCCCGCCTGAGGCGGGTTACCATGTTCATGCCCATCTTTCCGAGTCCGACGAATCCCAGTTCCATAGCGGCTCCTTGGCGTGCGCGCCGATTGAACATCGTGTCGTTGATCTTATCACGGGCCGCTTGAGTCCATGCGGTCGTGCATACTCCCCTCTATGAGAGAGGAGAAGGGAAGCGTCAGGGGCGACGGTCAGTCGATGCGGGCCGGGTTCGGGACATCCTTAAACAGGAGATCGGCGAACTGCCGCGCAAAGTTGAGCCGATCGCCAAGGGTCGTCGCGGTCAGAAATTGCCCCGCGAGGTCTGCCAACGCCGGCTCCCGAGAGAAGATAAACCGGTGTACGTCTACCGGTGCGGTCAGCCAAAAGCCGCGCAGGCGAAAAAATGCCAGAATGCAATCTTCGTAGAACAGCGTGAGCAGATATTGGGCGGTCCCCGGCTTCTCGGCCAGATCTTGTGCTTTGCCCAGCCAGTGGAAGCATTCCGCTTTCATGCGGATTTGCTCGTTCATGGAGGCCGGTGGCGGGCCCTGCCGAAATCGCTGATGGGCCTTGTCGATCAGCCTCGTGCACGTGCCCTCATGGTCGTACAGAGGCCTGGCTTTCCTCAAGAGCGGGGGAAGCCGGAGCGAGTAGGCGAGTTCTCCCTCGACGTCCTTATATCCCCGGTACCGGATGTCGACCAGGCGTTCTCCGACGCGGAGGATTTCATGCCCGTCCGCGTCTCCCTTCACCAGTGCGATCAGGTCGATATCGCTGTGCGGCGTGATGGCTTTGCGAGCCCCAGATCCCACCAGGATCACGCCGACGAGGTCTCCGCCGCGTCGGCCTTTCACATGTCGCAAGGCAATCTCCAGACTGTCTTCAAAGCCTGGCGGATGCGGTAGTTCCGGTTGTTCAGGTGGCTCAGGGACGGCGAGCAATTCGGCATTCAACTCTTCGCGAGTGGGCACGGGAGTGGGGGCGTGGACATCCATATTATCTGTTCTTGGCTTTCTGAATATGCGCCGGCAGCTGGTTGAGCCATTGCTCGAAGGGCTCCTCGGCGTCGACGATGATTTCCAATTTGCCATTGGCGAGTTGCCGCACGACGCCCGGACGTTCCGGAGAAAGCGGGATTTCGACCCACTCTCGGTTGAGACCGAGCGCATCCGTCACTTCGAGGATCCGGCTGATGTGCTGAAATGTGACGGCGTCCAGAGCCATGGCAGCTTCTCTCCGTAATGGCACCTGAGGGCATTTTATGGACCATGGGAAGAAGGTGTCAACGTGGCGCCGTTAGGCAAGTACGCGGGAAAAGGCCGTTGCGGCTTCATCGATTTGCTTGGAGGAGATATTGAGATGGGTGACGGCGCGGTAGCGGGCGCCTCCGATCGCATTGATCAGAACGCCGCGCTCCTTGAGCATCGACACGATGTCCGCGGCGGTGCGCCGCTCATCCACGATTTCGAAGATCACGATATTGGTGTCGACGTGTTGCGGAGCAATGCGGACCGACGGAATGTGCTGCAGGAGTCTCGCAAGCTTCTTCGCATGTTCATGATCGTCTTTGAGGCGTCCGACATGATGCTCCAATGCATAGATGCCGGCGGCGGCCAGAATTCCGGCCTGCCGCATGGCTCCTCCGTACATGCGGCGGAATCGGCGGGCGCGTTCAATGAGCTCCAGGTTGCTCGAGATCAGGAGCGATCCGACCGGTGCTCCGAGCCCTTTCGAGAGACAGAGTGATACGGTTTCGAAGTGCTGCGCGTAGGCGGCCGGTGGGAGCGTCGTGGCGGCGACGGCATTCAACAACCGGGCCCCGTCGAGGTGCATGGGGATGCGCAGTTTGACGGCAATGGTCCGAATCTTCTCGATGGTGGACAGGGAATAGATGGTTCCTCCGCCGGCATTGTGAGTGTTTTCGAGGCAGATGAGCGCCGTCTGGATGCTGTGCGCATCCTTTGGCCTGATCGCCGCCTCGACCTGCTGGGCCGTCATCAATCCGCGTTCGCCCGCCACCCAATGGAGCTGCACGCCCGCCAACGCTCCGGCTGCACCTTGCTCATAGCGCACGATATGGCAGGTGCTCTCCACGATTACTTCCTGTCCGGGCTGGCTTTGCGTGCGGATGGCCAGTTGGTTCGCCATCGTGCCGGAAGGCACGAACAGCGCTGCTCGTTTGCCGAGCATGGCCGCCGCCATGTCCTGCAGTCGGTTGACGCTCGGGTCTTCGCCGTAGACGTCATCTCCCACGTCGGCACGGGCCATCGCGTTGCGCATGCCCTCGGTGGGCATGGTGACCGTGTCACTCCGCAGGTCGATCATCGGCATCGTCTCCCTCGATCACAAGCCGGAACCGCCGCATTCTAGCAAATTTTATGGTTGCAGAAGAGGGGGTCCCTGCGGCACTGTCCGTGATCCTTGCTCGGACTCGATGACGCTTTCAACCCTCTTCACATCGACCCACGTCAAAGCCGGCGAACGCACACCGTTGCTGTGGTCCTTCCTGTATTTTTTCAGCCTCCTCTGTGGGTATTACATGCTTCGGCCCGTGCGTGACGAAATGGCCATCCAAGGAGGCGTGCAGCATCTGCCTTGGATGATGACCGGGACATTTCTCACGGTTCTCGTGGCCACGCCGGTCTTCGGCTTCGTGTCGGCCCGACTGCCGCGCGTGCGGTTGCTGCTCACGGTGTATGCCTTCTTTATCGTCCACCTGATCGCCTTTTATGCGGTCATGACGAGCCAATGGCACCCTGAATGGGTCGCGCGGGTGTTCTTTGTCTGGTTGTCCGTCTTTAATCTGTTCGTCGTGTCGGTGTTCTGGAGTCTGATGGCCGATGTTTTCACGCCCGAGCAAGGCGCCCGCCTTTTCAGCGTGATCGCCGCAGGGGGCAGCGCCGGAGCGATCCTCGGGCCGAT
>JACVSD010000130.1 GCA_014534095.1 Nitrospiraceae bacterium | reverse complement strand
TCCTTGTACAGTCGAGGCATGCTAGACCGCGGTATGTCCGCGAATACCCGATCACACATTGTTGCTCACCCCATATACGGCTATAATGCGCCCCGCCATGAACCACTCAGGGGAGAAAACGCCACACCTACGCACCCTTCTTCGCTCACCAGCGTATCTTCGCGCCGATCAGGACCTCGCCTTTCTGAATCACGATGCCCTCCGGCCTGTCCGATTGCAGCTGGAACTCCTCAAAGCGGAAATGATCCAGCAGGCAGAGAACATCAGATCCACGATCGTCGTCTTTGGGAGCGCCCGATTGCCTGAGCCGCGCGTCTGCCGGCGACGGCTGGCGTATGCCAAGCGCATGTTGGCGCGCCATCCAAAAGATCCCTTGCGCCGGCGGCAAGTTTCCATTGCGGCCCGGCAAGTCGCCATGTCGAAATACTACGACGAAGCCCGAGCGTTTGGCCGACTCGTGTCGAGTCGGTACCAGTCTCAGGAGGGTTGTGACTACGTGATCGTGACCGGCGGTGGACCCGGCATCATGGAAGCGGCAAACCGTGGGGCAGCGGATGTGAATGGGAAATCAATGGGGCTCAATATCAGTCTGCCGCATGAACAATACCCAAACCGCTACATCACGCCGTCCCTCTGTTTTCAATTCCGCTACTTTGCGCTGCGGAAGATGCATTTCTTGCTTCGCGCAAAGGCCTTAGTCGCTTTCCCTGGCGGTTTTGGCACCTGCGACGAATTATTTGATGCCCTGACATTGCTCCAAACCAAGAAGGTCCGCGGCATCACGGTCGTCCTGGTGGGACAACAATACTGGCGTCGCTTAATAAACTGGCAGTGGTTCGAGGATAATGGCTTTATCGCTTCGGAGGATCGGCGGCTGTTTCAGTATGCCGACACAGCCGATGAAGTATGGTCCATCATCTCTCGTGCCCAGCAAACCACCCGCCGCAGGCCTTCACCCCCTCACTGGTTCCGATGAACATTACCTTCCATGGAGCTGCCCGATCCGTGACCGGGAGCCGGCATCTTATTGAGGTCAATGGACGACAGGTGCTGATGGATTGCGGTCTCTTCCAGGGGCGGAGGGCCGAAGCCAAACGACGAAACGCAGCGCTGGGTTTCGATGCCGCCCGGGTGAACGCCGTGCTCTTGTCCCATGCCCATATCGACCATTCCGGTGCCCTCCCGGCTTTGGCGCGCCAGGGTTTTACAGGACACATCTACGCGACTGGAGCGACGGCCGACCTTGCCGATATTATGCTGACCGATTCCGCTCATCTTCAGGAGAACGATTGCGCCTATATCAACCGCAAAGAGCGGCGAACCCGCGAGACCCGTCGTCAACCGTTCTATGGCCCGGACGATGTGGCGGCAATCATGCGCAGGTTTGTCTCGGTACGTTATGGGCAAGCCGTGACTCCCATGGCCGGGATGACCGCTACCTTTTATGATGCCGGGCACATTTTGGGATCAGCACAGATCGCACTTCAGATTAAGGAGCCGACTGATACCAAGGTGATCTTGTATTCAGGAGATCTGGGGCGCCAGCAGAGGCCTATTCTGAGGGATCCGACCGCGCCACCGCCCTGCGACGTCCTGATCTTAGAATCCACGTATGGGGACCGGGTGCACCCGGAAACCGCCGAGGACGCGAAGGCCAAAGCCACGGCATTGATCGAGCATGCCGTGGCGCATCGAAGTAAGATTATTGTCCCGGCATTCGCGGTGGGCCGAACTCAGGACCTCGTCATGTGGATCAAGGAACTGGTGAAGGAGGGCCGGGTCCGGCCGCTCCCGATCTATATCGATTCACCGTTGGCGCTGCGCGCCACCGACATCTTTCGCCGACACCCGGAGTGCTACGACACGGAGACCTATCGAATGTTGACCCACGAGGGCGATCCCTTCATGGATCGCTACATTCACTATGTCTCGTCCGTCCACGAAAGCCAAAAGCTGAACAGCATGAATGGTCCCTGCATCATTATCGCCGCGTCAGGGATGTGCGAGGGCGGCCGGGTGCTGCACCATTTGAAACATGCGCTTCAAGACGAAGCCAACATCATTGCTATCGCGGGCTTCCAAGCCGAACACACACTGGGTCGCAAACTCGTCGAAGGCTGGGACACCGTGCCGATTTTCGGTATCCCGGTCCGGCGCCGTGCACAAGTGGTCGTCTTCAACGTTTATCCGCGCACGCCGACCGCGAGGACTTGCTACGGTATGTTCGATCGATCTACACTACACCCGCTCGCATTTTCATTGTCCATGGAGAAGCGCGCCAAGCGTTCTCGCTGGCAGCCGCGCTGAAAGAGGAACATGCCGGAGTGAATGTGACCGTGCCGGAGGAAGCCGTCGCATACGACGTCTGAAGGCTATAGGGTCTAAAGGTTATAGGGTCTAATGGTGTGCTGCAGAGGAGAAGCTCTGCCTCCGTCAGGTCCTCCGGCGCAGCCATTTGACCCCTTCCATGATGGCCAGCGGCAACAATCCCAAAGCAACCATCAGCTCCCAGTCTTCCAGCGGTAGACGCTCGACCTTGAAGATGGCGGAGACGACCGGAACGGCGAGCACCGCGAGTTGCATCGCAAGCGACAGCAGAACGGCCCACACGAGCGCAGCATTCGAGCGCATACCCAGCTGGCCGAGTGAGAACCAGTCGCTCCGGCAATTGAATGCGTGCACCAGCTGCGCCAATACCATGACGGTGAATGCGACCGTCCGTGCCTCGACAGTGGTCTGACCCCACACGAACAAGCTCATCCAAAACGCACCGAGGCCGATTGTAGCCAGCATGAGTCCTTCGCTTGCAATCCGTAACATGCGTGTCCGGTCCAGCAGCGCGTCTTCCGGCCGACGGGGCGGCTGCGACATCAGATCAGGCGCCTTCGGGTCGACAGCCAACGCCAAGGCGGGGAGCCCGTCCGTGATGAGATTCATCCACAAGATGTGAATCGGCAGGAGCGGTAGTGGCCAGCCGAAGAGCGCCGCAAAGAGCATGACCAGCACTTCACTGAGGTTGCAGGACAGAAGGAAATGCACCGTCTTCCGAATGTTATCGAAGATCCCGCGCCCCTCTTCGACCGCCGCGGCGATGGACGCAAAATTATCGTCGATAACGACCATGTCGGAGGCCTCTTTCGTCACGTCGGTCCCTGTCATCCCCATGGCCACCCCAATGTCCGCCGCCTTGATAGCCGGAGCGTCATTGACGCCGTCGCCCGTCATGGCCACGACGGCGCCGTTGCGCTTCCACGCTTGCACGATCCGAAGCTTATGTTCGGCGGAGACGCGGGCATACACGGCAACGCGTAGAACGGCGCGGGTCAGGTCGTGATCCGTCATGCCGTCCAACTCGGCGCCTGACAGGGCTGCTTCACCCTCTCGGTATATCCCCAATTCGCGCGCGATGGCGACGGCCGTCTCTTTGTGATCTCCGGTGATCATGACGGTCCGGATGCCGGCGTTCCGGCAGGTGCGCACGGCCTCTTTGGCTTCGGGGCGCAACGGATCTTTCATCGCCAGGAGACCGAGAAAGACGAGGGCGCGCTCGACCTCCATGTCCGCTCGATAACCCTGGCGATCGAGTGGTCGGTGAGCCACGGCAAGCACGCGCAGCGCCTGTTGACCCAGCGAAGCGATCATGTCCGCAATCCGGGCACGGTCCGTTTCTGCCAGCGGTTCGCTCGTCCCGTCCAGCGTCATCCGGGCGGCACACTGCTTCAGCAACACGTCCGGGGCGCCCTTGCTATAGGCAAAGCAGCACTCCGGCGACCGGCGGATTATCGTCATCATTTTGCGCCCGGCGTCAAAGGGGATTTCTGTATCAAAGGGCGCATGGCGTTCGAGCTGTTCCTTCGTCAACCC
>JACVSD010000076.1 GCA_014534095.1 Nitrospiraceae bacterium | reverse complement strand
GCGTAGAAGACGGCGCGCTCTTCATATACTGATGCATCGGCGCCGAGATGACGGGGCTAACCTGCCGCCCTGCAGGCATCGAACAGTCTTCGCAGCAGTCGGATCGCTCCACATGATTGGCCCACAGTCTGTTCTAACGCCGCTCGAAAAGATGGGCTATAAGATTGAGCGCGGAGTATTCGACATATTATAGGCGGCTACCTCTTCGATCACTCCACAACCTCCCACACGTCCGGCACGCCTGAGGAAGTCTCCAACCACCGCCCTGCGGTTTCCGTTCCACCGCCCGGCATGCCCATCCGTACATAATTCTTTCTGCCCCCTGTAAGAAATCCCCGGCTTGCTCGACTTCTCACTGACACGGCGCCTGCAGTGCAGGCCCTCCGGTTGGTGAGCTTCGTGCCTTGTAAGGGTTGCGCCCTTCTCACGACTCATCCACGGACATGTCACTCACCATCATATTTTAGGAGGTCAGTCATGAGAACAGTTGCACAATCGTTTGGCATCGGCGCATGTGTGATCGGAATTGCTGCCACGTCCCTCGCCCTAGCGGCCGACGGCATCGGGATGAAGAAGGGGCACCGGCTCCTGCTCAAGAGCGCCATCGAAAATGCGGACTACACAGAAGTGACTTTGCCGATTTTCGAAGGACGGCGGAGCGGCGAGACTGTGTGGTTCGTGGTCACGGAATCGTCGGACCGGGCCGACGCGGAGCAGCGCGGGGTGCACTGGAGCCCGAAGATGGCCAACGGCAAAGGTACCCTGGCCGTTCAGAAGGTGGGCCTGATCGACGGCCGCGTGCATTTCTTAGGCAGCGTGGACTTTGCGCCCGAGCGGGTCGTCACGCCGAGCGCGACGGGCTTTCCTCCGAAGGAAGCGGCGCCCGGAGCGATTGGTGAGGCGCTGTATACACCCTTGATCGAACTGCCGAACGGCGTGGTCTTAAACGCGCCACAGATCAAGAATACCAGCGGCCACCACGACCGGCTGATCCGTATTGACCTCGACAAACGCGTGGCCACGTTTCGCATGACGGACGGATTCTTCGAAGGCCGCCGGGTCCACTATACCTCGTTTAACGCCTCGGATCCCGCGGTCGCAGCGATCGAAGCGGCGAACTATACGCCGAATCTTAAAGCGCTACCAAACAAAGGCTCGAACGCGCCGAGTTCCGCATTGACTGGACTCGCGCCGATCGTCAACGGCCCGACCGGCAAAATGAACCCGCAACGGCAAGGATTGAGTTCGGCTCTGCTGGGCGAGGGAGATCCGCTCAACATCGTGCAGGAAATTCCGGCGGGCGAACGCGCAACCGCCTACAGTCCTATGTGGGATGTGTATGCCTCCGTGTGGGCGCAGAAGCCGATGCCGGTGAAAAATTCAATCCTACAAATGGATTTCAATACGGTCGCGAAGCTCGGCCTGGCCGGCCAGATGTCCGGCCCGGAAGGCAAACCCTGGGGACCGATCGGCGTGGTGGTGAATTGCCCGATCATCAGCATCGAAGAGTAATGTCCGCAGGCGTCGGGATTGAGCCGCCCGGCTCGACCCCGACGCTCCGCACGACGGGCGCTCCTCTCCTCGCCCACACCCTCGGCCGGCTTTGCTGACAGACGAAACTGGTTACCGCTCGCGCAAGGTCCGTTTGAGGCGGTCCTTGGCTTCCGAAGACAGGCTCGGTGTGGCAGGGTCATCACTGCTAATCTGCTCAGGATGGCGCCGGACGGCTTGCCGGAGAAAGCGGAGTTGGTTCTTATAGCGCTCGCACCACTTACAGATGAGGAAATGCAGGCGCATCTTCGCGCGTGTCTTCCATGGCAGCGGCCGATCCATCTCGTCGGAGAGCAGACGAGTCATTTCCTGGCAGGTCGGCGTCACACGAATCAGCCACCCCACCAGAGGGCCAATGCCCAGTCTCAGTCGTTCAACGTCTTGCTTGGGTCCCAGCTGCATGGCTCGTCAATGTGCCTCGCGATGTCCAAAGAAGTGGCCCTCCAGACACTGCCGCAAATGCTTCCGTGCCCTGTGAAGGAGCACCCAGAGGTTGGATGCGCTGATCTTCAGCATGTCGCAAATCGCCCCGCTCTCCACCTCATCGACTTCCCGCAACGTGAAGACCTGGGCCATCGTGGGGGGCAACGTTCCGACGCACCGTTGAAGCGTGCTCCAGAACTGCTTTCTCTCGAGGACCGCGCCTGGATGGTCGGGCCAATCAAGGGGCGCGGTCTGATCCAGCTTCCAATGTCCCGACTCATCGAACGACGCGTCGTCTTCCGTCTCGTCCACTAAGAGCGGATCATCGGCCGGCCGCTCGCGAATGTCCTTTCGAAACCGGTCGATGATCTTATGCTTGAGGATCCCCACCATCCAAGTCCGCTCCGAGGACTGTCCGGTGAATCGTTCTTGCGCGGTGAGTGCGGCAAGAAACGTCTCTTGCACCAAATCTTCGGCAAGCACGCGGTCCTGGACGCGAAGCATGGCACAGCGAAACAAGTAATCTCCGTGCTGCTCTACCCAAGCCTCCGGATCGGAGAGTGGCCTGCAGTCCATCGCGTCCGCGTCCCCAGATGCCCCCTGAAACCTTTGTGATGTGGCGAGATGGTAGCGAAAGCCTCCCATATCGTCAAATCGGCGGTCTCAGGGAAGTCCTGCCCTGGGTTCTCATAGTCAGTCGCCCGAAACACCACACTCCTTACGTGCAGTCTGCTTGCGCCATGGACTGTAAGGTGGGCCGCCGTGGAACGACACACATGAGAACGATGACCGGCGGGTCCCCACATCGCGAAAGACCCGCTTCAACTTGCTGCCCATAGCTGTGGAGAGAAACCGATGAATGCCTGCACCATCGCAATGCGGATAGGTTGGACGATCGCGGGAGCCGGTTTGCTTTTCTTGAGCGGCTGTCTCTCCCCGATCGCGATGCATCGGGCCGTGATCGAGTACGATCGGACGGTGAGCCGAGTCGAAGCTGAGCTGCTCTTACTCAATATTGCGCGCGCCCGGCACCATCGTCCGGTTCATTTCACTGCCGTCTCCAGTGTCGCGGCGACCTTCGACTTCCGGACGTCGGCCGGGGTGACGGGCCGCATCGCGCGAGGTCCGTTCGCCGAGGACCCCGTGGTGGATCTCACCTATGGCGTACAGGTGGCGGAGAATCCGACGGTCACCATTATTCCCATCTCCGGAGAAGAATTTACCGAGCGGATTCTGCGTTCGTTAGAGGAGTCGCACTTCGATTTTCTGGCTCATCAAGGATTTGACATCAATATGATTCTGCAGCTCATGGCCAGAGGCATGACGCTGGAACAGGAGCGGGATTCCAAACAGGTGCTCTCCAATACGCCGGGCCGTCGCGCGGAGTTTATCGCCTTCCGACAGGCGCTGCTGCACTTGGCCTCCCTCCAGCAAGCGCACACCTTGTTTATCGAACCGATGACGTATGAAGAGCAGTTTCCGGTGGCCATAGACCGTGCGCTGACACCGGCCGAAGCCGTGGCTGCGCTGGACAAAGGCTATCGGTGGACCACGCAATCCAAATCCCAAGCCGAGAGCCTCACCCGCAAAGTCATCGGCCGTCTGGCTATCACCAACTATGAACCCTGGACGCTCACCAATGAAGAGCGCCGCCAGCTCAACGACGTCATCCAGCGGTATCCGTTAGACCATGTCTTTCTCGACATCCGGCCAGGCTTTCCAGGCGGCGAGTGGCCCATGCGGGGTGTCATTCAGCTGAGGAGCTTCAATGCGATCATCTCTTTCGTGGCCCGCAGTATTGCCGAGGACCCGGGCTTCCATGTCGATCCCGACCCCCGCTCCGGCCCGGTCACGATGAATCCCGACCGCGTCCTGGAGGTCGAAGAAACCGCCGCAGCCCCGCGCGACTATGAATTCTCCGTCGAGTTCGAGGGACAGCACTACGCGATCCGGAAATATCCCGTCACGGGCGGCATGCTTCCCAGCTGGAACCAGGAGTGCTTCTCGGTGCTCGCTAATCTCTTCCAAATGACGGTGACCGACGTCTCAAACGCGAAGACGCCCATCATTTCCATTTCAAAGGGCGGTTAAGCGCGGCACCGCCGACGGCCGGCTCCACGAGGAACAATAGACTCCACGGTTCCCAACCAACCGAAGTGGATCAAAGCAGGGCGGGCCAGGTTACGCCGCTGCGCTTCATGCGGATTTGCTATAGTTCTACACATGATGGCTTCCGACAACCCGGATCAGCTGCCGTCCCCCAGAGAGCGCCGGGAGTACTATCGCGTCACCGTCACGCTGCCGATCCGCATTCTGCGAGAATCGGACCAGATGGAGGGCGCGTTCGTGGAGAAGTCAGTCAACCTGAGCGGCGGCGGCATCGGCGTCACCATCACCGAGGTCTATCAGCCGAGCGATGTGCTCGTCGTCACGTTCCGTCTCCCCGAGCACGGCCTCTTCAACGCCTTCGCCGAAGTTCTCCGCCTCGATCACATTCCCTATCCGCCCAGGACGTATCGCCTGCACGCCCGCTTCATCCGCATGCCGGCCAAGGACCGAGACATCTTGGTCCGCCACATCACGCGGTTCCAACGCGACCACTACTCGGCCTAATCGAGATGGCACAGGCGATGCTGCCTCACTGCCAAACCAAGGAGATGAAGGGATCGCTATGGCCGCGTAGCGAGCACTCCACTTATCGAGATGGAGCATTCTAATCCCGCGGCAGGATTAGTCATCCCCAACGTGAAACAACGTCGGCCGTTTCTCGTTCGCCTGCCCCCGCCTCCTTACCTCTTCGCTGAAGAATCTCGCTGCTCTAATTCCAATTATCAATTTTCAAGTCGTCTGGCGAGGGCTTTCCTTTACCGGTTTCAACAAGTTCCCTGAGGCTCAACAAAAATGTTGCCCATTTCATGCTGCAATGGGAGGTGAACTCGTTTGCGTCCCGCCAGTGCTTATGGCCGAAAAGCACAGTTGTGTAATCTCCATCCTTCGACAGGTTGAATACTACGTCAGTCCCTACCCATTCTTCCGGCCCAGCGGTGAAGCGCCAGTGCACCTTCTTGTTCGGATCGAGCGCGATGACCTCCATGTTCATGCTGCCTATTTCTTTTCCATCCGTAGAATGGAAGCGAACGCCCATCGTTCCTCCGATCTTGGACAAGCCAGTGGTGTGTCGTGTCCACCAGCCGGCTACGCCCTCGACCGTCGATAACGCGGCATATACTTTTGAGATCGGTGCCCTGATCCCAATTCTATGAATGATGTCTGCCATATGCCCTCCTGGAGTTTGGTGAGTGAACCGCTGAGCCGGCTCTATACCCATAGTCGTACAGGGCACCACCAAATCGACATGGCTGGCAGAGGAAAAGCGGATACCTTGCTTACTTCATCTCAGGGCACGTTGTCTTGCGCTCCAGTGGTCGCAGGCTGCCTTCAAGCCCCAGTTCGCTCGCGACGGGGCATACTCCCCATGCCGCAGATCCGAAACGACGAGTACCGCTCCGACTTGAGGGCCTCTGACTACTGGAATCTCGCTTCCACTACTCTAAGAAAACTGCCCTCCATACCGGGTCTCCCTTGAATGTGCAAAGAACGTGAGAAGAAGACGTAAAATGTGCATCACACCGATGTTTTCATGCCGTACCGGATAGACTCGGTCGCCGGTACAAAGTAGAATGGCCCGGTTCCTCTCGTACCCCGCCGGATTCGGTCATCATAAGTCTGTGGCTTCTTTTCCACGAGCGGGGACCACTCAGTATCACAGGGAACACCATGCAAAAAACTCGCATCATCTGCACGATCGGCCCAGCCACGGAATCCTACGAGATGTTACAGGCGCTGTACGAAGCCGGGATGAGCATCGCTCGTCTGAACATGTCGCACGGCGATCACGACTCCCATGCGAGAGTCATCCAGCACATCAAGGCCCTGAACAAGAAAGTGAAGTTCCCCATCCCCATCCTTCTGGACACGCAAGGGCCGGCGATCCGCACCGGGGACCTCTCGAACGACCTCGATTTGCGGCAGGGCGACATTGTGTCAGTCACCACACGGGGCCCCATGGACGTGGAGGAGAGCTCCATCCATATCGACTATGCCGATTTGCACGAGGCGGTCAGCGTCGGGGACCGGATTACCGTGGACAACGGGTTAATCAATTTCGAGGTGCTGGAGAAAGCAGAGCGCCTCATGCGGTGCCGCGTCCTGGACGGCGGGCTCTTGAAGAGCAAACGCCACGTCAACCTCCCGGGTATCCGGGTCAATCTGCCGGCGATTACGGCAAAAGACACCAAGGACATCCTGTTCGGTCTGGAGCGAGATGTGGACTTCATCGCGCTGTCTTTCGTACGCGAAGCCGGCGACATCCAGCAACTGAAGGCACTCATGGGTGAGAAGGTCGGAAAGGTAAAGATCGTTGCGAAGATCGAGGACCAGGAAGGGGTCAAGAATCTGAAAGAGATCGTCAAGGAATCGGACGCCATCATGGTGGCGCGTGGCGATCTGGGTGTGGAGATCAATTTGGAAGATTTGCCAAATGTTCAACGCACGATCGTGCAGATGTGCGCCGAGTACGGAAAGCGCGTGATCGTAGCCACCCATCTGCTGGAATCCATGATCCACAATCCGCACCCGACGCGCGCCGAGGTGACCGACGTCGCCAATGCAATCTATGAAGAAGCCGATGCCGTCATGCTGTCCGGGGAAACGACGGTGGGCAAGTATCCGGTCAAGTGTGTCGAATACCTCCGCAGGATTGCGCTGAAGTCCGAGACGATACCCGGATTGCGGTTTGCGACGCAGTTGCGCAATGCGGAAAACAAGCAGCAATTGGCCGCGGCGGCCGTTCAACTGGCCGAGGGGGTCAAGGCGAAAGGCATCGTCGTCATCACCAGACGCGGACTGATGGCCGATCTCGTTGCGAACTGCCGCCCCTTCTCGACCAACATCTACGCCTTTACCAACATGAGCCAGCCCCGACGGACTATGATGCTCAACCGCGGCGTCTTTCCATTCAAGATCGATTTCAGTTCAGACCCTGAAAAAACGCTGCAAACGGCCTTCCGAATCCTGAAAGATCGGGAACAGTTTCAGGTGGGAGACAAAGTCGTCATCATCTCGGACGTCTTGGCGCAGCAACGGGTCGACTCGATTCAGATCCGTGACGTTCCTTCGGACGACCTCCCGTCCGACACGTCCTCCGGGGCCAACCAGGCATAGCAAAAGAGTGGGACTCTGAGCTCCCGCGCTCACGGATCAACAGCCACCTACGCGACTGTGGCCTTCTTCCTCAGAGGCGAGTTGCCCACCCACTTCGACAGATGTTACGTTCAGGAAAATGACACTGCAAAGCGAGACGCGGCGTGATCTGCCTATAGCGTGCTCTCTGACTCCCATGGAGCTAGAGGCATCCCGTGAAGGACTTCTGCCCGGTCTCCTAAGAAACGCCGTTGAGAAAGAGCATATTCCCGGTGGCTTTCGCTGGAGGCTTGATGCCCAACAGGGCACGGTGCAGCAGGCTGCGGCGGTCATTGAAGCAGAGCATCGTTGTTGTCCCTTCTTGCGCTTCGTCCTGATCGTCGAACCGGGCGATGGGTCGCTGTTCTTAGAAGTCACTGGGCCTGAAGGCACTGAAGACTTTTTATCGATGCTGGACCAAGGCGTACCGCCACAATCATCGCACAATCCGTCGCGCCGCATTTGACAAGACAGCAGGCATATTCTCGCCGCTTCTTTGAACTCGCGGGATGCTTTACCTGTGTTCCATGCTGGTACTTTATGCCTTGTGCTCCGCACCACCAGCAGATACCGCATTCAAGTGAATGTTTGCGAACAGTTCGTCAAGTCGCCGGTCATAGCTGGATAAGCGACAACATCTCTTCCTGGACCATTCTCAAATGCTATTCACAGTAGCCAAGAAACCGTTTAGAGCTTCGTAGAAGCCGGTCCGCCGCATGTCT
>JACVSD010000164.1 GCA_014534095.1 Nitrospiraceae bacterium | reverse complement strand
TGATCGGTTTCTCCGAAAAGGGTTGGACGGCAATCACGCTCTCTTTCGGTATCACGGGTCTGACAGGCCGGGTTGGCGCCGCTTTCACCTGTGCGATCTCGCGGCGACTGACCGGATTCTCTGCCACTGGAATCTTGTCCGCCGGCGGAAGCGTCCGTTTAGCCTGCGCATCCAGCCAGACCTTTTTCATCGCGGGGTCCTGGACGCTCGCGACCACGTCATCCATGGAGCCAGCCTGTGAGCGGGTCGCTGTTTGCGCGCAGGCGCCCAGAGCCGCCGTCAGGACACCGAGTGCGAATGACACCAAAAGACAGGATCGTTCCAGCATGGACTCACGCATCGTTCGCTCCCTTCCGATCAATTGGTGCCGTTATTGCGCGGACCACGGAAGATCAGATTGGCCCAATTCGATTCATCTGTGACGGTGTCAGTCGTGTCGCCATCCACATTGATATCCCGACTCGCAGTCGCATCGGTACTATCGCCGTCCATGTTCCAGTCCACGGCGTTGTTGTTGTATAAGCCGGTCGGTTCACTCAACCTATTTTCCACCAGTGTGCGACCCATCCCTTCCGAATAATCGATCGTGACCCCCGTCCAACCCGCAGGAATCGCCCCGCCCGCTTCCACCGCCCCATTGATTCCGTAATAGAAAGGGGCATAGATCGGATTCTGGCGCCGGAAGGCATCGTTGCGGCCGCTGCGCAGCTGCCAACTGTAACTCATCACACTACTGTAGGTCGGATTATTGGTGGTATGCGTACTGCCGCCATGGCGCTGATTCAAGTTATGCCCGAACTCATGCATGATCGTTTCGGCCATGCTTTGTGCGGTCTGGAAGGATGCGGAAAAATCGTCAAAGCTCACGATGCAGTCGTCACCCCCATTGACCCAGTCCACGTCACTGATGCCACTGCTCCCGTTCGCCCGCATGTTGGCCCAAATGCAGTAGTGATAGATGCGGCCTCGTATCGCATCATTGAAATTGGCGCCTTTCAGGGTATTGAACCGTCGATGCGTCGTGGTTTCGGTTCCGCCAAAATCGATGGTCTGCCAGAACGGAACGGTGCCGCTCGTATCGAGGTGCAGATTGACCCCGTTGTTTGAGATTGGGTTGATGATCGGTGCATTGGCAAAGGCCGCGGTCAAGGCATTCCAGACCGCAGCGCCCGGATTGTTCGTCAGACTTTGCATGACATCGACTTCCAAGAACAGATCGGGCCGCAAAGGATGCGCACCCAGCGCCTTCAAATCGATATCAATCACCCCATCCCCGTCAGCGTCATATCCATTCACCTCCCAGACATCGGGAATATCATCGCCATCGCTGTCCAACGTCGACGCATTGTCCGGCAACCGATAGGCCACCGTGCTCGACTCCTGCCCATCGGCATTCCGGATTTTGACGTTCACTGTACTTCCCGTCGCCTGCGGGCCCGGACTGACGAGCAGCGCGAGGTAATGATAGACCGGATGGCCTAGGCTCTGCGGAGTCACACCCAAGAGAGTATTCTGGATGCCCTTATGCGCGACCGTCGGGACGACCGTGTTGTTGATGAGCACTTGGGCGTTGACATCGATATTCGCGCCCTGCACATACATCCAGGTATTCACCTGCCCGGCGGGCTGAAAATCGGCAAACACAATGCTGATGCGATCCAGCCGCGGGGCGGTGAAGGGGACGGCCGCCGTGACCGTGAATGATTTTTGGTTCCCCCGCGTGCTCCCTCGCGCCAGCTGAACCGAATGCGATCCCAAGGGAGCACTCTGGGGCACGGTAAATAAGGAGGCTCCCAAGAAGCCGCCGGACAGCTGCTGTTCGCCGGCGCTCCCTGCGTCCCAATACAGGGAGGACAAGAAAGTCCCGCCACGAACGTTGACCAGCGTGCGCTCGGGTCCGGTATCAGGGTCTAACGCAGAAATGTTCGGAGCGCATCCGCTCAGACACCCCGCCAGTGCCAACACACCCACTGTAGTCATAACGGCGTTTCGGTTCATCCCCCATCTCTCCCATAGTGACGACGTGTCTCGATCCAGTGGCGCCATCTCGTCCTCCGCAGCGCACCGTTGTAGTACACGAGTGGAGGAAGGGACCTGCCTGGGGATCCCCCGAGGGATGGCGGCGAACGTCCCCTGTGGCGCGAACTAACGCAGGAGGGGTTTGTTGATCACATCGGCTCGCGGCGGGCCGCGCGGTTGCTCCACGCTGAGTCACCGGAACGTTCAGTCTTGGCGGGTCTGCGTCTTTTCGATCTAGAAGGAGGAGACCTCACGACACCACACGGGCCAAGGTGTCGGTTGCGGTGAGGCCATCAGCTGTCGTTTCGGGGAAACCGCCATCTCGTTTGAAGTGTAATGCCGCCCTCACGGTGCTATTCTTAGCGGCCCTTATCACCAAGCCGGGCAAGCTGCGCCGCCTTTCCGTTGTCGTTGATTGCAGATCCGACGTTCGCAGCCGTGATC
>JACVSD010000169.1 GCA_014534095.1 Nitrospiraceae bacterium | reverse complement strand
GTCTCAGGCCGCTACCCGGCGAAACTGGCTTTCGATTTGATCGAGACCGCCTCGAAACTGTGCAAGCGCCGAATCCGCATGCACCTTGACTAATTGCCAGGCATCATCGGACGCGCGACGGACATCCTCGATCTTGGCTTCAGTCCGGTTACGAATGCCGCGTACTTGATCCAATGCCCGCTCGAGAGCGAACCTGTGTTCCCCGGAAGTACGTTCCGCCAAGGCTCGGAGGTTGTCCAGCCGCTCGGTAAGCATTTTCAGCTCCAAGGCCGCAGCGAGTTCGTATCGATCTCTTCCACGGATTCCCATCGATTCCCCCACCAGTCCCCCTAGGTCTTACGATATCTATGCATTATCCAGGCCAATCCACAGCATCGCGGGATTTTCCACTGTCCGCAAGATTGTTGCCCAACACCTCCATTTCAAGTCCCTTTGCGGCAGAAACCTTGTTTCCACAAATCATTAACGTGCTTTTTTTGGAAGCATTCCAGAACTCGTTGATCGTACCCAATAAAAGCCCAATACTTTTTAAAGAGACGGCGCTTAGTCGCTGCCACAGAGATTGCTGCAATGCACAAGAGGAGGTCAAAAATGTCGGTTTTTTCGCAGCAGGACTTCGATGGGCACGAACAGATCGTGTTCGCATCGGACCCTGAAACCGGTTTGAAAGCCATCATCGCCATTCACAACACCACTCGTGGCCCTGCTCTGGGCGGTTGCCGCATGTGGGCTTATGCCAGCGAAGATGAAGCCGTGCGGGATGCGCTGCGCCTGTCTCGCGGCATGACATATAAGAACGCGCTTGCCAACTTGCCTTTTGGCGGCGGCAAATCGGTGATCATCGGCGATGCGCGCAGCCAGAAGACCCCCGACCTGATGGCGGCGATGGGGCGTGCGGTGGACCGGCTGGCCGGGCGCTACATCATCGCCGAGGATGTCGGAACTTCGGTCGAGGACATGGCTGTCATCCGGGGCATCACCCGGCACGTCGCCGGCTTGCAGGAAGGCGGCAGCGGCGATCCGTCGCCGGCGACAGCGCGCGGCGTATTCATGGGCATCCGGGCCGCCGTCGATTACCGGCTGCGACGCAACAGCCTGGACGGGTTGCGGGTCATTGTTCAGGGCCTGGGTCATGTCGGCTGGGACCTGTGCCGGCAACTCTCGGACGAAGGCGTGCGGCTGTCGGTCAGCGATATCCGGCGGGAGCATGTGGAGCGGGCGGTCGATAGCTTCGGAGCCACTCCGGTCGATCCCGACTCGGTCTTCGACGTGGAGGCAGATGTCTTCGCGCCCTGCGCTCTGGGGGCGGTCATCAATGACAACACCCTGCCCCGGCTTAAAGTGGCCGTGGTGGCGGGTTCCGCCAACAATCAACTTGCCGAGAACCGTCATGGGGCGTCCCTGGCCGATCGGGGAATCCTGTATGCGCCGGACTACGTGATCAATGCCGGTGGCGTCATCAACATCAGCCATGAGTTCGGCCCTTCCGGCACTGCCTATGACCGTGTCACGGCGTTCGCCCATGTGGACCGTATCCACGATACGTTGATGACCATCTTCAAGCGGGCCGACGCCGACGGCGTCCCGACAAATGTCGCGGCCGACCGGATCGCCGAGGAACGATTCAAGCTCTCACGGGTTGCATAACCGGATCAGGTGCGCAGATGCTAACTTAAGAGTGTTTTGGAGCAATGTTCCGGCTGTTGCTTCCACCATTTCCGTCATACCTGGACTTGATCCGGGTATCTCCTGGCGGAGACTGGCGTGGGGACTTCGCTTTTAACGCCTTGAGAGCTTCACAGTTCTTGAGAGGAGATACCCGGATCAAGTCCGGGTATGACGGAGAAAGTGCAATCAAACAAAACCAACAAAATGCCTTGAGAAACAAGGCGGTCGGCGATGTCCATTAGAGGGAGGACTGTTCGCGGAAATCTACTCGGCGGCAATGGCGGCTTCTTCGGGCGGCTCGCAGTTGTTGGCGCAAGTCATCGATTTGCGATGATCGGCGACCATTTGCCGGACATAGGGAACACATTTACCGCACTGGGGCTTGCATCCCATGCAGTTAAAGAAGCCGGCTGCGGTGCATACGCCCTGCGAGAGCGCCTGCTTGACCTTCTTCTCATTAATTCCGTGGCAGATGCAGACATACATGATCGTTTGAACCCAGCCGATGATGCTCAAT
>JACVSD010000113.1 GCA_014534095.1 Nitrospiraceae bacterium | reverse complement strand
GGCGATCGTGTGAAGGCCGGTGATGTCCTGCTCATTGTGGACAGTCCGGACATCGCCCAGGCTTACTCCGAGTTCGTGAAGGAACACTCCGAATTGACCTATGCCAGACGCGCGCACGAGTTGGCCAAAGACCTCTATGAGAGTAAAGCCCTGCCGCTGAAAGATCTCAAGCAGGCGGAAAACGATCTGATCAAGGCGCAAGCGGAGTTCCGCCGCGCCAAAGAACGCCTGCTGTCGCTCAGGGTGCCGGCCACCGAGTTGGAAAAACCGCTGGAGCAACAGAAGATCACCTCCCGTTTTTCCATGAGAAGCCCATTGACCGGCACGGTCGTCGAACGAACCGTTACACCGGGCCAATCGATCGGGGGAGATGCAGGGCAGGTTCTCTTTACGGTGGCGGACCTTGACCAGTTGCAAGTCGTGGCGGACGTCTATGAGCGGGACCTGGATTTGGTCCATGCCGGCCAGGTGGCCACCGTGGCCGTGGAAGCCTACCCAGGGGTGGAATTCCCTGCCGCCATCGCCTCGATCGGTGATGTCGTGGATCCCAACAGCCGGACGATTAAAGTGCGGGCGTGGGTGAATAATGAAGCGCATAAACTGAAGCCGGAAATGTTTGCGCGGTTACATATCCACGTCGGAGACGCAGCTCCGTTCCTGGCCGTCTCGAGAGAAGCGGTGTTGGAAGAGGACGGCGGCCTATTTGTCTATGTCGTCGATGGAAATCGTCGATACACCAAGCGAGCGGTTAAAATTGGAACGGCCTCCGACGATCAAGTTAGAATTCTCGACGGTCTTGAGCCCGGCGAAACGATCGTCATCAAAGGAGCGGTGTTGATCAAGGGTTCCGAGGCCAAAGGATGAAACACCGCATGACCGGGTTTCCCCTCCTTCGGTCCATTTCTCGCCGATGATCGCCAGAATCGTCGAGTTCGCGCTGGCCCAGCGCGTGCTGGTCTGCGTGTTGGGAGTGGCGCTGCTGTTCGGCGGCCTGTACGCCTTTCATGTGTTGGATGTCATTGCCTATCCCGATCCGTCGCCTCCGATGGTGGAGGTGATCACCCAATTTCCCGGGTGGTCTGCAGAAGAGATCGAACGACAGATTTCGATTCCGGTCGAAGTGATGCTCACCGGGATGCCGGGTCTCACCGATATCCGATCCTTGTCCATTTTCGGGCTCAACGACATCAAGATCTACTTCGATTTCGGCACCAGCTACTTCACCGATCGCCAAGAAGTGCTCAATCGCCTGGCGATGGTAGACTTCCCCGCCGATGTGCAACCCAGTCTCTCGCCGTGGTGGGCGCTCGCGGAGATTTATCGATATGAATTAACCGGAGGCGAGCGCAGTTTGACCGATCTGAAGACGATCCAGGATTGGGATTTGAAACGTGAGTTCAAACGGGTCCCCGGCGTCATTGATGTGACGGCCTTCGGCGGCACCACCAAGCAATATCATGTGGACTTGAATCCGGGGGCGCTGCTCGGCTATGGGGTCAGTCTCTCCCAAATCGTGACGTCGCTGACCAACAGCAATGCCAACGTCGGCGGGAATTATCTGACAGTCGGCGCTCAAAACTACAACGTCCGCGGGGTGGGGCTGATCGACAGCCTGGACGATATTGAAAATGTCATGGTGACCGAGAAGGCCGGCACGCCGGTCTTTGTGAGAAACCTGGGAAGAGTCAGTGTGGGGCATCAAGTTCGGCTTGGGAAAGTCGGCATAGACGATCGCGACGACGTCGTGGAAGGCGTGGTGCTGCTTCAGCGGGGAGCGCAGGCGCTTCCGGTTCTGGACAAGGTCAAAGAAAAGGCGGAGGAACTGAACAGTTGGAAGCTTCCCAAAGGAGTCAAAATCAAGACCGTCTACGACCGGACGGTCCTGATCCACACCACCGTCGAAACCGTCACGGACATCCTGATCGGCGGCATCGTGCTGGTATTCCTCATCCTGTTCGTCTTTTTAGGCAATTTGCGCGCCGCATTGATTGTGGCGCTGACTATTCCGCTGTCGCTGCTCTTTACCTTTTCGATGATGGTGATGATGGGGCAATCCGCGAATCTCATTTCTCTGGGAGCGATCGACTTCGGCATCATCGTGGATGCCACGCTGATCATGGTGGAGAGCATTTTTTATCATGTGAGCCACCACTTGGGGCCGGGGTTAACGGTTCCGCAGCACATCACACGCGCGGCAAGACACGTCGGGCGGCCCATCTTCTTTTCCACGGCGATCATCGTCGTCGCGTTTATCCCGCTCTTCACCATGACCGGGGTGCCGGGGAAAATTTTTGCCCCGATGTCCATTACGTACGGATTCGCGTTGCTCGGCGCGTTGATTATGGCGTTCACCCTGGCGCCGGCTCTATGCTCCATTCTGCTGACCGGGTCCATCAGCGAAGCAGACACGGCGGTCGTGCGGGTCGTCCGGCGTGCCTACATGGCCGCGCTGCGATGGGCGTTGGCTCATCACCTGATTGTGGTAGGCGGGGCTATCGTGTTGCTCCCGCTGGCCATTGTCGCCATGCAATTTGTCGGCGGCGAATTTATGCCGGCGTTGGAAGAAGGCAACCTCTGGGTTCGGGCGACCATGCCGGTGGATATTTCGTTTGAACAAGCCGGTCGCATCGCCACCGAAGTGCGGGGGATCTTCCACTCCTTTCCGGAAACGATCAACGTGGTCTCCCAGCTCGGGCGGCCGGACGATGGGACCGATCCTACCAGTTTTTTCAATGCGGAGTTTCTGGTTGGTCTCAAACCGCGTAAACAGTGGCGTCCCGAAGTCACCACCAAGGAGCAGCTCATTGAACAGATCGAAGCCGTGCTGGCCAGCATCCCCGGCGTGACGTTTAATTTCTCGCAAGTCATTCAGGACAATGTCGAGGAAGCGATGTCCGGGGTCAAAGGAGAGAACTCGATCAAGCTGTTCGGCCCGGACCTGAAAACGTTGGAAGCGAAAGCGGTGGAAATTGAAAAGATCATGAAGCAGATCCCCGGTGTCCGAGACTTAGGGATTTTTCATCTGATGGGACAGCCGAATCTCCTGATCCAAGTCGATCGGCAGGCCTGCGCCCGGTACGGATTGTTGGTGTCGGATGTCAATGCGGTGGTGCAAGCGGCGATCGGAGGCCAGGCGGTCACAAGGGTGTTCGAGGGCGAACGTTGGTTCGACCTGGTGGTCCGCTTCATGCCGGAGTTCCGAAAAGATGTGGAGATGATCGGAAACATTCAGGTCAGCACGCCGGATGGGGCGCAAATCCCGCTCAAACAGTTGGCCTCGATTTCCGTGCAGACCGGTGCGTTCATCATTTATCGAGAAAATAACGAGCGGTATATTCCCATCAAATTCAGCGTCCGCGGCCGGGATTTAGCCGGTACGGTCGAGGAAGCGCAGGCTCGGCTGGCTCAGGATGTCAAATTGCCGGAACGGTATCGGATCGAATGGGCGGGACAGTATGATCAACTCAAGCGCGAGCAGCAGCGTCTGACCGTCATTGTTCCGCTCAGTCTGGTGATCATCCTCTTTCTCCTGTACACTACGTTTAACTCCCTGCGCGATGCCTTGCTCGTCCTCGCGACCGTGCCGTTTGCGTTAATGGGCGGAGTCTTTGCATTGGTGGCCACCGGCACGCCGTTTAGTATCTCGGCGGCAGTCGGCGTCATTTCCACCCTTGGCGTCGCGATTTTGGGCGGCGTGCTGTTGATCTCCCGGATCAATGAGTTTAGAGATTCCGGCCTTCCTCTGCATGAGGCGATCGTCAAAGGCGCCGATGTGCAGATGCGCCCTGTATTGATGGCCACCTTGGGGGCGGCTATCGGGCTATTGCCCGCCGCTGTGGCCACCGGAATCGGCTCTCAAGCTCAACAGCCTTTGGCGCGGGTCGTCGTGGGTGGAATGCTCACCGCGGCGGTGCTGATTTTAGTCGTGCTTCCGGTCCTCTATCAGATTGTCTGCCGAAGAGAGAGAAGAAGCGAAGTGGAAGAGTAACGAACCGGTCTCCGTCCGGAAGAGTGATTCAACGTCCGGCTTCGGAGATTAGAAAGGAATCACCAGAATGACGGCGATCATGAAGAGAGGGCTACTCGCTTGGGCCGCGATCGTATGCGGCATCAGTTTCGTGCAGCCCGTGTACGCAGTATGGGACAGCGCGGTGCTTGTGCAACTGCCGTATGAGGCGCCGCCTAAATCAATGCCGGCTCCGGATACTTCGATCCCGCCGTCTTCCCGTCCGCTGGGTCCTGAGGAGATCAAACGAGCCGAGGCGCTCCTGCCGCTGCTCGAAGGGAAGCAAGAATTTTGGGCCATGGGGGAGTTTGTCCACTTGGGGCCTCCTGTGGTGCCGGTCTTGGTCAAGGCGTTGGCGATGCCCGGGCCGAGAACTCGGTACAACGCCATTGAAACCATGATGATGATCAAAGATCCCGCCGCCGTGCCGGCGTTAATTGAGACCGCCACGCAACCGAATGAAATGCCGCGGATTCGCGAGCACGCGCTGCGGGCAGCAGTGCGCCTGGATCCGGCCTTAGCGACGCAGGCCATCGAAGCGATGGCAAAAGATCCCAACCCCAGCATCAGGAAGGCAGCCTCTTTTGAGGCACGGTACGTTCGGCAAAAGCCCGTGGTGCCGGTCCTGATCGATCTGCTGTCCGATGAGGAACGGTTCGTGTCGATCAGCGCCGTCAATTCGCTGTGGCTGCTCACTCGGCACGAGAGCGAAATGCACGATTGGGATAGCTCGACGAAACAAGAGCGCACCGAGTGGGCTCAAGAATGGATCGATTGGTGGAACGCCAACAAGGAAACCTTCGAGCTTCCTGAACCGAGACGCCCCAAAAAGCCCGTCTCGTAGCGTACGAGTAGCGAGGACTAAAGACTGTGAGTGTAATTTCTATGCTCGGCACTCATTCGGACTGAGTCGGGGAGAATGGGCGGTTTAACGCTGCGGACAGCCATCATCCCAGCCTGGGAGGGGAAACATCTCCGACACAAGGAATGATAGGCTGTGATCATGCAACGCGAATAGAGGACCGGCAGCGGGCAGAGCAGCCAGTTCGGCCATGACCGTCGAGCCTGTCAACCACCCCCCCGCTCGGCCGGCAAGCCATCAGGATCTCCGCCGTTGATCGTCGTGCTGACCGTGGCATTATCTAAAGACACGTTGGTTGCCACTGGGATGATCCTGTCCCATTCCCGACATGACGAGGGAATCACGCGCGGTTAGTTCAATAGGTCCTCCGCTTGCCGTCAGCGTTCCGACCACGATGCTGATCTCTCCGCCGACGAGCGCCAACGCCTTACCGTCCGGCACCGTCAGCGTGCTATGATCAACCGTGACCTTCCCCGCTGTCGGCCCTAAGAACCCGAACGCGACCGGCGGTGCTGCGCTGATCAAGGCATCCGAGGGCCCCGGGACGGCGGAGAACCGCCCGCCGTCGGCTAGGTTGAGAGAATCCGCCGTGCCGACGCCCGCGGCGAAGTCATCGGCGTGAATAGGGCGGTGATTTTGCCGGCGCAAGGAATTTG
>JACVSD010000116.1 GCA_014534095.1 Nitrospiraceae bacterium | reverse complement strand
GTCTCTCTGTATTTTTCCACCATCTTTTCAGCCAAATAATCCGGGGTAAATCCTTTATTCGCTTTAGAAGGATCGTTGATCAGTTCTTGATGGTTTGAAATGACGCTGTGACCGGCTTGCAGTAGTCTCACAACGAGCTCGGCGGTCTCGGCTTCATTCGCTGGTAGTGCCGGTCCTGATGTCAGCAGCACCCCGGCTAGACAACCTATGCCGACTAGCACCGCTGCGACCTTGGCAGTCATAATGGCCTCCTTCCTCGGGCAATACTAAAGTCGTAACCTACAGATCCTCCGCCCTGAAGCAAATTTGGTGCTGATGGTGACAGAATTTTGCACTCTGTGCATAAAATCACTAAACCGGTTGTTTTTAAGGCAAGATTAGGGAAGGCACTTTTGAAGAGACGCGGCAATGGGACTGTTCAATTTACGACCAGACAAGACGAAATTTGGCAGCCTGAGGGAAAGACGGATAGGGGAAGGGTTATCTGCGGAGCCCGATAGTGGAACCGCCTTTTGAATGAATGAGCCCTTCACTGACACCGCGCCTGACGAGCCGCCCGACCATCTCACCGAATTGCGTGTGGGTCCCGCTGTAGCGAACAAGGCGGCCTTCCCCGCTCACGACGACAACGGCATCGGTACCGGTGCCGGTCGCTCCTGGGCGCCCGGTCCAACTCCGGATGCGCCGAGACAGTAAGACGGCGGTTTTACTCTCGGTCGCAACCTGAACGGCTCCGACGAGCGCCATCGACGTGAGACGCGCATTCGTAACCAAAACCATGTTGATGGTTCCGGCAGACTCTGAAGTGTTCCTCTGAATAGGGCCGGTAGACTCACCGGCCCTTACGGCATTGGAGATGCCGACCGTAAAAAATCCTTCTATCCAGACATCGTCCGTTTCCTCACGCATGACGACCAATTGTTTGAGCGAAACGGCCGTCATTAAACCGACGCAAGGCGCATCTCCTCCGAGCCGACGCGCCACGCGTCCCAAATATCTCGCCGGGTCTTCCCATCTCCGCCTTCTACGGGCAAACGGCGCCGCGATCGGGTTTGCCTCCACTTGATGATTCAGAATGTAGCGTGCGCGCACGAGACCACCTCTTCGTGGAGCAGACGATAAGACACGCCGGCAACATCCCAAATCGATCAAGAGACTCCGATCATGAACGACAAACCTGGTCTGAAGATTCTTGGGAAGAAGTCGACTCACATGGAATCCTTCAGTAGACGGCGGAGCGCGGTGAGCAAGCGTTGGTTCTGTGCCGGCGTACGGACCGCCATCCGTATCGTTCGTGAGTTGAATCCATCTTTTAATAAGCATTCACGCACCAGCATACCGTGACGTCGCAGCGCATCAATGCAGCGGGCGGCCGTCAGATTGCGGGGAAGCTCCACCAAGAGAAAATTTGCGGCCGAAGGGAAGACGACCACACCGGGAAGCGATTTCAGACCGGTGATTAACCGCCGTCGTTCTTCTTGCATAAAGGCAAGACTCTTGCGGGCATGGCCACGATCTTCCAGTCCGGCTAGAGCGGCGACCTGAGCCAGGGAATTCACGGACCAAGGCGGCTGGCGTTTCCGAATACGTAAAATGACTTCCGGGGTGCCGGCCGCATAGCCGATTCTCAATCCCGGTAACGCGTAGAACTTCGTAAAGCTTCGCAATATGATCAGTCGGAAATTGCGGCCGACTTGCGAGATGACCGAAAGGTCTTCGCAGTAATCGACAAAGGTCTCGTCGATCACAACCCATAAGCCTTGATAAGACGCTGCTTGCAAGAGTTCCATGAGTAGCTCGACGGCAAGGCTCCGACCTGTCGGACTATTGGGATTGCAGAGAAAGACGGCATCTATGTGCGGCCGGCCCGTCAGAATCATTGAACGCACGCGTGTCAACGGAGGCCGGTATCGGTCTTCGCGTGTCGCATTGACAAGGCTGATTCGGCCGCCGGCGGCTGCCATCGCGCGCGCGTACTCGGAGAAGGTCGGACCGACGATCAACGCATGGCGAATCGACAGTGCCGCCGGCAGCAGATGAATGATTTCGCTCGATCCATTCCCGATCATCAAACTCTCCGGAGTAAGGCCAAGCCGTTTCGCGAGTGCGCCGCGAAGCGCCAGGCAGTCGGGATCCGGATAATGGAGAATTTGCGGAAGCGCAGACGCAATCGCCCGAATAGCCCGAGGCGATGGACCAAGAGGATTAATGCTCGCGCTGAAATCGACGAGGCGATGCACCGGCCGGCCGGTCTCACGTGCTGCCGCATACACGTTGCCGCCGTGCGATGAACCGGCCTTCATAGGAAACTCAACCACGCCGTCGCGAATAAAACTCCCGTTCCAGAGGCAGCCAACATCAATGTCAGGGCTCGATCGATGTGTGAAACGGTCAATGGCTCTCCATCGTCCCCTAGTCGAGGCCGCACGGAAGGAACGCCACGATATAGGTTAATACCGCCGAGTTGAACATGCAGCGCCCCGGCCATCGCCGCCTCTGGCCATCCGCTGTTTGGGCTCGGGTGTTTGGACCCATCGCGACGCAGGATCTTCCACGCATGCTGCATGGTCGACCGATCGCAAGTCACCATCCCGCCAGCGAGCGCCAACAGCACACCGGTAAGGCGGGCCGGCAGCCAATTTGCGGCGTCATCCAGTTTGGCCGACGCCCAACCCAGATACCGGTACTTTCTCTCGCGATGCCCTACCATGGAATCCAACGTATTGACGGCCTTATAGGCTAATGCCAACGGCGGTCCTCCGAGGACCAGATAGAACAATGGCGCAAGGATGCCGTCCGAAGCGCTCTCGGCAATCGTTTCTACCGTCGCGCGGACAATTTCCGATTCAGAGAGCTCCATGGTATCCCGACCCACGATGAGAGCAACAGCGTTCCTTGCCTGCTGGAGCGACCCCGCTATCAGCGCATCGCGCACCGCACGAGCGTGATCGACAAGATCGCGCATAGCCAACGTCGTAACAGCTAGATACACCCCCACGGCTTTGCCGATCAATTCATGAGCCTCATCGGCGAACTGAATCACAACCGATGCCGCGAGGTACGAGAGCGACGGCAGCCCAATCGCAAGCGCAATCCCCGCCGCCCGTTCGGCAGCCGGATGGCGCGTCACGCGCCTGATCAAGCCGTCGTACCAAGCAATCACGCGACCCAACAGCCGCACCGGATGAGGAAGCCAACGCGGATCGCCCAGGGCGGCATCCAGTGCGCAGGCGAGTAATAACTGACCGGCTGTCATCGCAAACTCAGTAGAGCCGGCGCCGACAGGAGAAAGAGGGTCTCGGTAAGTTCGTTCGTGGCGCCCAAGGTGTCACCGGTGATCCCTCCACAGAGCCGATTACAAAGCGCCGTCACGGCGCGGGCCGTGAGCACCGTCAGACTCAAGCTGATCACAGTCCCGATCGGGCCGATCAACCACCATGCCGCACCGACCAGCATGACCGTAGCCAAGATGAGCATCATTCGTGAGAGATGCTGAAGAAACGGTTCAGCCAATCCACCTTCGGGCCGTGCGTAGTGGGCCGAAATCGCCCCGACGACCATGGCCCAGCGTCCGACCGCCGGCATACAAATCAGCAGCGGAGCGCGTTCCGCCTGCGGAACTGCCGCCAGTGCTGCGTACTTGAACCCTAAGGCCAAGACCAAAGCCGTCGCACCGATTGCACCGATACGTGCATCCCGCATGATGGTGAGCCGTTCGGCCGGCGTGTGGCCGCCCGCCAACCCATCCATCGTATCGGCCAATCCATCCTGATGAAGACCTCCTGTCATCAGGACCAGCAACAGTATCAACAGAACATCGACTACATGGCGGGCAAACAGATCGGCGAGCAAGAGGTCGGTCGCAGCAAGCAACCCTCCCAAGATGAGGCCGATGGCCGGAAACCAACCCATCGACAGCGCCAACTCGCGCGGCGTTGGATCATGGTGCAGACGGCTCAGAGGGATGGCGGTCAGAAAATGCCAGGCAATGAAAAATGTACGAGCCACGTGCTCTACGATCACCGTTGTGAGACACCGGCTTCGTCGAAGGTCGCCATCTGCGTCAAAATCTTTATGGCGGCTTGAACGAGCCCGATGCCGAGGCACGCGCCCGTTCCCTCTCCGAGACGGAGGTTCAGATCGAGTAGCGGCATCAACTTGAGCTGTCGGAGTAGAAGATGATGGCCGCGCTCCACCGAGAGATGAGAGGCCATGAGATAGTCGCGACTCAGCGGATTGAGCTTGACCGCTATCAAGGCGGCAGCGCCTGCAATGAATCCATCGAGCACGACAGGCACCTTGCAGGCGGCACCGCCCAAGATCAATCCGGCGAGACCGGCGATCTCGAACCCTCCGACCTTTGCTACGACATCGATGGGATCGTTCAGGTCCACCGAATGGCGAGCAAGGGCCTGTTCGATTACCTTTATCTTGCGTGCCAGACCTGCGTCATCAATGCCGGCACCTCGACCGGTGACGGCGGCGGCCGACTGTTCCGTCATGATGGCCGTGATTGCCGCACTGGATGTGGTATTGCCGATTCCCATATCTCCGGCCCCAAAAAGATTTATCCCCTCGCGGGCGGCCTCCTGAGCCAGCGCGATTCCCACTTCCAAGGCATCGACAGCATGCGTTCTTGTCATGGCCGGTCCGCGCAAAAAATTTTTGGTTCCCGAAGCGATCTTTCGTGAGATCAATCGTGGAAGCGCGCCGAAATCATAAGCCACTCCCATATCTACCACGCGCACCTCTGCGTCGGCGTGCGAGGCCAGCACATTGACACCTGCGCCGCCCCGCAAAAAATTTTTGACCATTTGCGCGGTGACGGTGGCCGGATAAGCGCTGATGCCTTCTTCCGTCACGCCATGGTCGGCGGCGAATGTGAAGACGGCGGAGCGGGGAACCTTCGGTCGCTCTTCTCCGGTGATCCCCGCGTACCACACCGCCAGATCCTCGAGTCGCCCCAAACTGCGGATAGGTTTAGTAAGCCGGTCCAGACGTGCCTGCGCCCGTGCCATTGCCTCTCGATCCACAGATTGGATCTGTGTGATTGCGTCGTGAAGCCTCATCGCGGCTTTCGCGATCGACTAATATTTGTCGATTTAATCCGCACCGGCAATCCACTCACGACCAGGTACACTTCATCGGCCTCTTCGGCGACCTGCTGATTGACACGGCCGGCCAGCTCCCGAAAGCGCCGTCCGCCGGCATCCATAGGAACCAACCCTAATCCCAATTCATTCGTCACAATCACGACGTGCGCTGCGCTCCATCGGATTGTCTCAAGCAGCTCCGACACTGACGCAAAGACTTCATCATTGGGGACGTTGCGTTCCAGGAGATTAGTCACCCAGAGCGTCAGACAAT
>JACVSD010000077.1 GCA_014534095.1 Nitrospiraceae bacterium | reverse complement strand
GGGCACGTCCGATCGCTTCGCGCCTGGAGTCTGGAACGGGCCATACGCTAACTCGTCGTCTTGTGCCAGGTTCACTTTCTCGAGTCCCCCTCCGCAACCCACCCGCCACCCTTAGCGAAATTCAATGTTCTCCCGCCGCGCACTCTAGGGTTTGCGCTAGTGTGGCTACATGAACTCAGTACCCTAGAGTGCACTGAACTTATCATGCGGGTCGTTTCAGGCTGAGGCGTGCCGTCTTCCGCTGTGGCTTGCGCCCCGTTCGACTTCTATAGCATTCTCGTCATGAACGCCGTGTCACGCTGAGGCCCTGCACCTGAAGCTGGAGCCACCATGTCAGTCCCTAGAAAAGCGCAAGACCATCTAGAGTCGGCAGCGCGGGTGTCCCGGCGGTTTCCGGCGAGACCGGCACCGAGCCCAACGGTACGCGTGCTCCACGTCTATAAGTCTTGGTCGGCTGACGCCTATGGTGGCATTGAAGGCTTTCTTTCAACCCTCGGCTCGACGAGCCGCCAGTTCGGCATCGATACTCGGATCATGTATCTGGCGCCTGGCCGGCGCGTACGGCGGGTGCGGCGGGACGGCATCACGGCTTATCGCTTTCCACAAGATGGCGAGGTGGCGTCCATGGGGCTGTCGTGGTCGCTCCTCTGGGCGTACCGGCGGCTCACGGCCTGGGCCGATGTTCTTCACTTTCATTTTCCCTGGCCCTATGGCGACCTCGTCCACTTGGTCACCGGTGTCAAAAAACCCTTTGTGGTCACCTACCATTCCGATGTGGTGCGGCAGCGCAGTCTGAACTGCCTCTATGCGCCGCTCCGCCGTTGGTTCTTGGGCCGGGCGGCCCGCGTCATCGCGACCTCGGAAAACTATCTGCACACCAGCCGGGTGTTACGGGGTCTGGCTCAGCGGACCCGCGTCATCCCGCTTGGAATGGAGGATTCCGGACGCGGACCCGGCGTGCCGCTGCGCAGCGCCTACTGGCGTCACCGGCTGGGCGATGACTTTGTGCTCTTCATCGGCGTCTTGCGCTATTACAAGGGCCTCCACCTTCTGCTGCAGGCGGCAGAGCACATCCGTGCCCGCATTGTAATCGCAGGGTCCGGCCCGTGCGAACAGGCCCTTCGCTCCCAGGCGAAACTGATGGGTGTGACGAACGTCACGTTCGTCGGCGAAGTCGATCCGCTGGACAAGGACGCGCTCTTCAGGCTGTCTTCGCTGTTCGTCTTTCCCTCTCACTTGCGGTCCGAGGCGTTCGGCTTATCGCTGGTCGAGGCCGCCATGTATGGCAAGCCTCAGGTCTCCTGCGAGCTGGGAACGGGGACCACGTACATCAACCGGCATGAAGAAACCGGTCTGGTGGTCGAACCGGGGAATCCGCAGGCGTTGAGCGCGGCCGTCAATCGACTGCTCGCAGACCGGCGGGAACGCGAAGCCTTCGGCCGCAACGGCCGAAAGCGGTATCTCGAGCTCTTTACCGCCGAAGGCATGGCCGAGGCCTATGCCAAGGAATATCGCAACGTGGTCACGGAGGCGCGTGCATGGAAGCCGTGAACGTGCTCCGGCTCGGCTTAGGGCAATATGTCGCGCGCGGACTGCATGAAGTCATCGGCGCGCTCCAGTGGCGAGATACCTGGGCGTACTGCGGATGGCAGGATATCCGTCTCCGCTATCGCCGGTCTTTTTTGGGCCCGTGGTGGCTGACGGCCAGTACGGCCGTGACGATCGCCGTGCTGGGATTGCTTTGGTCGCAGATCTTCCAGCTTCAAATCACGACGTATCTTCCCTACTTTGCGATCGGACTGGTCGCCTGGACCTGGATCTCCGCCCAAATCAACGACGCCTGCACCGGCTTTACGCAATTCGAGCACATCATCAAACAAACGCGGCTGCCCTATCCCGCCTATCTGCTTCGCCTGGCGGTGCGTAACGGCTTGATCCTCGCGCACAACGCCGTCGTGGTGGTGGCCGTCCTCGTATTGTGCGGCACGGGTTTCCACCTGACGGCCTGGTTGACGCTGATCGGCCTCGCACTCGTGGCTGTGGGGTCGGTCTGCCTTTCCATTATTGTGGCCATTGTGTGCGCGCGCTTCCGGGATCTGCCGCCGATTGTGGCCAGCCTGCTGCAAATCGCTTTTTTTTTGACTCCCATCCTCTGGGAACCGTCGGCGTTGCGTTCCAAGGCCTGGCTGGCCGACTTGAATCCCCTGTTTCATTGGATTCAAGTGATCCGGCAGCCCCTCCTGGGTCAACTCCCCGCGGGGATCCATTACGTCTGGTCCGCGGCCTCGATCCTCGTCATGGGCGCACTGGCCTTGTGGCTGTTGGGGCGGGAACGAGACCGCATTGCCTATTGGATGTAAAAACGATGGCCCTGGTGCAGGCGGAACACATGACGATCGAATTTCCAATGTACAACGTGGGCCATCGCTCGCTGAAGCAACAGTTGTTGCAGTCCGCGACGGGCGGGCGCATCGGCCATCGTGGCGCCCTGACCGTCGTCCGTGCGCTGGATGATGTGTCCTTTGAACTCAGGCCCGGCGACCGCTTGGGCTTATGGGGCCATAACGGATCCGGCAAGACGACCCTGTTGAGGGCCCTTGCCGGCGTCTACCGGCCGGTGACCGGCCGTCTCGACGTCACGGGCCGGGTCGCCTCACTGATCGACTTGAATCTGGGCATGGAAGGGGAAGCGAGCGGCATCGAGAATATCCGGATGCGGGGCATTCTCTTGGGCCTCACGCGCCGAGAGACCGACCGGTTACTCGACGATGTCGCCGAGTTCACGGAGCTCGGGGACTTTCTGTCGATGCCGGTGCGGACGTATTCGAGCGGCATGCACATGCGGCTGGGCTTCGCCATTTCGACGGCCGTGGACGCCGACATCGTCCTGATGGATGAATGGCTCGCAGTCGGCGATGCGGATTTCCAGAAACGGGCGCAGGACCGGCTGATGCAATTTCTCTCCCGCTCGAAGATTCTGGTACTCGCATCGCATTCCGAGCAGCTGCTCAAGGATATGTGCAATCGGGTGATGCATCTGGAACATGGCCGTATCCAATCCACCTGGCAAGACCCGCCCGGGGGCGGACTCTATCCGTCGGACGGATCCATACCATTGAAGGAGCGCACGACATGAACGAGGCGTCTTTCCCGCAAGACCGGCCCAGCCCGGCAGCCGCCACCCTCGAGCGCTCGCCGGAACTGACCCGTATCACGCCGATGCGGCTCGTATTGCTCGCCGCTGGCCATGTTCGGCAGGACTTCGTCAGCCTGATGGACGTCACCTCGCCCGCCATGCTGCCGTATATGGGCCGCCCGTTGATCTACATCACGGTACTGAACTTTCTCAAACAAGGCGGGCGTGATGTCACCATCGTCATACCGGAAGGCGAGAAGCGCGTGGAAGCCTTCCTCCGGTCGGCTTTCGGAAGCCGGATGGCCTTGTCGGTCGTGAGGGCACCGAACAAGCCGGGCGCCACCCCGGTCCAATCGCTGGAAGCCGCCCTGGATGCCGTGACGGAGGGAGGACTCCACGACAGCGCCGCCCTCATCGCGCACGGCGATATCTATTATGAAGTAGGACGTTTCGATCCCGGGGCGCAGCCGGTGGTCTTTACCTCGGCCCATATCGATTCCGATAAATATTCCACGATCCATGTGATGGACGACCGGTATCTGTTTGAGGAAGCCTGGGGCGGGACCAAATCCACCCAACGAACGGCCGGCGCCTCGGACGCGGCCTATACCGATATCGGCCTCTATTACGTGCCCTCCGTCGTCACGATGCATCGGGCGCTCCAGCAGCGTCCGCTCACCGCCTCAACCGTGGGCGGCTTTTTCTTCCATCTGTATGGTCGGCAGATCGCTCTGAGGGATGTGGAAGCCTGGATCGATCTCGGTCATCTCGATACCTCCGCACGCATTCGGACCCATGTCCTCGGCACCAGAGAATGCAATAATTTGGATATCGACGAAATGCGCGGCCTGATCACCAAGCGGGGCCGCAACCAGGAAAAGCTGCTACAAGAGATCAACTACTACAACCGGCTCCCGAAGGAACTCACCGTCTACTTCCCGCGGATGCTGGAATCCCGCTTGGGCAAGGAAGTCTCCTACACGATCGAATATTACGGCTACAAGACACTTTCCGAGTATCTCGTCTTTTATGAGGTGCCGAAGACGGTCTGGCATCAGGTGCTTGTGAAGATCCTGTCCATCCACAAAGCGTTTCGGTCCAGAGCCGAACAGGAGGTCGAGCCCGAACGCGTGTACGACTTTTACTGGAATAAGACGGAGAAGCGGCTCAATGAGCGGTCCCGGCTCACGGCAATTTTACCGCTCTTGGATGCGAATGAGGTCGTCATCAACGGTATTCCGTACGCAGGCTGGCAGGCCTGCCGCCCCGCGATCCAGGCGCGCATCCGTCATATGGCGGAGCGTTGCACGACCAGCGTGATCCACGGGGACCTGTGCTGCAGCAATATCCTGTACGACCCCCGGACCAGCTTGATCAAATTCATCGATCCCCGGGGAGACTTTTTTGAAGAGGGGTGCCATGGCGACCCGCGATATGACATGGCGAAGCTCCTGCACTCGTTCCACGGGGGCTACGACTTCATCCTGCACGAGATGTATCAACTGTCGGTCCTGGGAGAGCACTGTTACGACATGGCGCTCCTGCGCTCGGATTCGGCCGGCGACGCGGAAAGGGTGCTCTTCGAATTATTGTGCAGTGCCACCGGGTACAGTATCCGAGACCTGCTCACGTTGGAGGCCCTGCTGTTCCTGACGATGCTGCCGTTCCACTGCGATGACGCGAAACGGCAGACCGCCCTCTATCTCAGAGGGCTGATGCTCTTGAAGGAGGCGTTCGGTGAGAATCTGCCTTGATGTCGATGGCACGCTCTGTGAGATCAAGAGTCACGGGGACGATTACGCGACGGTGCGGCCCCTTCCGCACGCCGCGGAAGCCATCAAAGCACTCCGCGCGGCCGGACATTATGTAATCCTGGCGACGGCCCGCCATATGAAAACCTGCGGGGCCAATGTCGGCCTGGTCGTGGCACGGCAAGGGCCCACACTGATCGAATGGCTTTCCCGGCACGGCATCGAGTATGACGAACTTTGGTTTGGAAAGCCGCACGCCGACTTGTATGTCGACGACAAAGCGATGGCCTTCTCAGGAAATTGGTATTCGATGAGTCCCGATAAGCTGGTCCGTCAGGCAGATGTCGAGCGGCAAAAACTCAACCTGGTGGTGGCCATGGCGGGCGCCGGGTCGCGTTTCAGTCGCGCCGGATATGCCCTCCCTAAGCCGCTGATCCCGGCGTTTGGCGAGCCGATGTATCGCCATGCCGTCCGGTCGCTGCCCTTACACCTGGCGGAGCGATTGATCTGCATCATCCGCCGAGACCAGCATGCGGCCATGCTGCGCCGCGATATCGAGCAGGTGTTTCAGGCCTATCGTCCCATCGTGGTGGAAATCGACGACCTGACCCGCGGCCAGGCCGAAACCGTGCTGTACGCAAAACATGACCTCGCCTTCCATCTGCCCGTGCTCGTGCACAACGCGGATAGCGCATTTGAAGTCCGGAGCTTTGCCGACTTTCCTCCGGCTGCAGACGGCGGTCTATTGCTGTTTCACGGGACCGGCACGAAATGGAGCTATGCCGCCATGGATCAGGACGGGCGGGTGACGCGGGTCACCGAAAAAGACCCTATTTCGCCGCATGCCTCGACCGGCACCTATTATTTTCGATCCTCCGTCCAACTCTTCCACCTCATCGAAGACGCCATACGCAGCGACGAGCGAACCAACGGCGAATATTACCTGGGTCCGTTGTACAACCGAATGATCGAACAGGGGTATACCGTGCGTGGTTCCGAAGTGGAACGTTTCATCAGCTTTGGCACGCCGGACGATCTGGCAACGGCCGAAGCCGATCCGGCCAATGCCCAGGCCATCCAGCGCCTGGCCGACCGGGCGGCAACGAAACCGGATGACTGCGCGGCCCTGGTCGAACCACGGAAGCAGCGGAACGACTGACGAGGGTGAGGACACCAATGACTGATTCAACCCAACTGCCAAAAGCCGCCGCCCCGAAAGTCGCCATCCTGTTATACGGGATGCTGCGGACGTTCCGGATCACCGCCCCGTCCTTTCATCGCCACGTGGTCAGTCCCAACAATGCCGATGTCTTCTATTTCGGCCCGGAAGCCTCGGACACGCCCAGTGTGGCGCACAAAGGGCAACCGGATATGTTCGGCAATATAAAGATCAATCCCAAGGGCAAAGTCGACGCGGTCAACCCCGTGCCGAAAGATGCCTTTGTCTCCGCGTACGCGCCAGCCCTCCGTCAATATAGGCTGCATACGGTCGAGCAGGAGGAGTTCGTCCGGCAGGCGGCAATTGTCGATCGTCAGGAATGGATTTTCGGTTTAAATCCCGCCCGCATGTTTTCCATGGTCTTCAATATGGAAGGGGCGGTGCACCTGTTGGAAGAGTATGAACGTGACCATCAGGTCCGTTACGACTACGTCATCATCACTCGGCCGGATCTCGCCTTCTTCTCCCCCATCAAAGTCGGCGGGAGAACGGGGCAGATCCATGTGCCTTCGGGAGAAGGATTTGACGAGTGGGGCAAGAAGTTCTTGATCAACGCACGGGTGCTTTACTACAAAAATGTGGCGACCGGCGATTACCTCCAAGGCGGGGATCACATCCATTTCAACGACCAGATCTTCGTCCTTCGGCGGGACGACCTGACCTGCTTCTCTGGGCTGACGAAAGCGATGACGGATTATCTCGCTAACAAAGTGCCCGCCTCGCCTGAGACGGTGTTCTACCTGCACTTGTGCCAGCGGCACGGCCTGAAACCGGTGTACCACCCGGAATGGTGTTATGAAATCTATCGGCCCGGCATGCCACTCGTTCAGAATGTCGCCGACACCAGCATGATTGCATTGGTCGACCGCTACCACGCCAAGGCGAGGGAACGGTTCCGAAAGAATCCGATGAGCAGCCTGCTGCGCGACGTGAAACGCTTAACCAGGAAAGTGATCCACCGGATCACGCGCTGAGCCGATGCGGATCACGGATCAGGACATTACCGTCGTGTTTCAGGGGCCTGTTCTCTCCGGCCCTGCGGGCACTGCCGAGTGCCTACGGCGCACCAGGCAGGTGCTGCCGCGCAGTCGATACGTGCTCAGCACCTGGAGAGACAGTCCGGTTTCATCCCTTGATGTCGACCACGTCGTCGTGTCCGAGGATCCGGGTGGTCTCCCGGGCATCAAACGGCGCGATGGCGCAGCGACACCGAACAACGTCAATCGTCAAATCCTGTCCACCCGACAAGGACTGCGCGAGGCGGAGACGCGCTACGCCATCAAGCTGCGGACCGATTGCTCGCTCGACCATGCCTCTTTCCTCGCGCTCTATGCGCGCGTCCAGGAGGCCGGCACCCGGCCCCGCATCGTCGCCTCGTCGCTCTTCACCCTCGATCCGTCCATGTTCGAGCAACTGCCTTATCACGTGAGCGACTGGTTCCAATTCGGCGACACCGAGGCGCTTCTCACGTATTGGTCAGGCCCCTTCATGTCACTCCAGGACGCAACCTACTATGAACGCCATCCGCATGCGCCACATGCCACGTTTATGGACCG
>JACVSD010000180.1 GCA_014534095.1 Nitrospiraceae bacterium | reverse complement strand
TCGGCGCCGGCCATCGACCCATGCCTCTCCTTCGCCGATCAACGGCAGCGCGAGGTGCGCGAGCGGGGACAGATCCCCGCTCGCGCCGACCGATCCTCGGCATGGAATCACGGGCAGCACCTCTCGGTTCAACAAGGTCAGCAGGTGTTCGACCACGGCCGGCCGAACACCACTGTATCCGCGCGCCAGAACGTTGGCCCGAAGCAGCATCATTCCCCGCGTTTCCTCGCGCGTCATGGGATCACCCACCCCGGCGGCATGACTGCGCACCAGATTGAGTTGGAGTTGTGTGATGTCGGATGGCGAGATGCGTTGATCGGCAAGCTTGCCGAATCCCGTCGTCACGCCATATACGGGCTCAGGCCGGCGGGCAGCCTCTCTGACGGCTTGATTAGCTGCCGCCATTCGTCGTTTGGCCGTCGAGGCAAGCCGAACCGCCCGTCCTTCCACGGCGACTTCATAAAACTGTCCGACTGTCAGATCTTCTCCGGTTAACCGAACGGCATGCGATGCAGCGGCGCTTTTCATGGACGCCGATTATAGCTCGCGATCTTGTCAAAAGAAAAAGCCGTGATGCCGAGATGATGGTGCTTGCCTATTACCTTTTACTCGCGCGTCATGTTAGGATGCCTGCCGATGGAAGCCTTGTTCTCAAAAGACATTCTATTGATGCTGTTCATCGTGTCGGTCGTCGGCTTCGTCGCCAGTCTGATCGCCATTCCGTTTATATTGGTTCGGCTCCCGGCCAGTTACTTCGATGAGCGCCATCCGCGAACCTGGATGCAGGATCATCACCCGGCGTTGCGGCTCACCGGACTCATCGTGAAAAACGTCGCCGGGGTGGTTTTGTTCTTGGCCGGTGTCGCGATGCTGTTTCTCCCGGGACAGGGCATCCTGACCATGCTCATCGGCGTGTCGCTGACCGATTTCCCCGGCAAACGCCATTTGGAGCGCAAGCTCATTGGGCAGCCGACCGTCCTGCGCACCATCAACAAACTACGGGAGAAATTCGGCCGACCTCCTCTGATCGTCTCGCACGATCACCCGTTCCATCCCGCCCATAGTTCTTTCCGCCACAATGGTTGACGCGGGACCAAGCACGCAGAAAACACTCTATCTCATCGACGGCAGCGCCTATATCTACCGGGCTTTCTTTGCCCTCCCCCCGCTGACAAACTCCAAAGGCGTGCAAACCAATGCCGTCTACGGCTTTACGACCATGCTGATGAAAATCCTTCGCGAGCACCGGCCCAACTGTCTCGCGGTGGTGTTCGATGAGGCAGGACGGACTCAGCGGCACGAAGAATACAAAGCCTATAAAGCACAGCGGCCTGAGATGCCGCAGGGCATGTTTGCTCAAATCCCATTGATCCACCGCGTGGTGCAGACGCTGGCCGTGCCGGTCATCAGACAAGCCGGCTATGAGGCTGACGACCTGATCGGAACATTGGCGCGCAAAGCGGAAGTAGATGGGCTTGAAGTCGTCATCGTCACCAGCGACAAGGACATGTTTCAGCTCCTAACCCCTCGAGTCCGCATCTATGATCCGGTCAAAGATAAGTGGTTCGGCGAAGCCGAATGTCGGGAGCGATTCGGTGTTGAGCCGGCCCGAGTCGTCGAAATTATGGGA
>JACVSD010000183.1 GCA_014534095.1 Nitrospiraceae bacterium | reverse complement strand
GCTTCTTGGAGCTAGCGTTCCGGAGTTTTATTGTGCTGGTGCCGGACCTGTTGGTGATCACCGTCGTCTGGATCGATTAATACACGACTCACTGTCATTGCTGACTGGTACAGGTCGACCGCATTCTCAATGATGAGACTTTAGAGTGTTTACGGGCGATGGCGCGTACGCATGCACAAGCGGGGGCCGATATGGTGGCGCCCTCCGATATGATGGATGGGCGGGTGGCCGCGATTCGCGACGAACTCGATCGACATGGATTTGCCGATCTTCCGATTATGGCCTATGCCGCCAAGTTTGCCTCCTGCTTCTATGCGCCGTTTCGGGACGCCGCGGACTCCAGTCCCAAATTTGGAGACCGCCGATCGTATCAGATGGATGTGGCCAATGGGCGTGAGGCGCTTCGGGAGATCGACCTGGATGTCGAAGAAGGCGCGGATATCATCATGGTCAAGCCGGCGCTGCCGTTCCTCGATATTATCGCCGCGGCACGCGCCCGCATCCCATTGCCGGTGGCTGCCTATCAGGTCAGCGGCGAATACAGCATGATCAAGGCGGCGGGGAAGGCCGGCTGGCTGGATGAGTGTCGTGCGATGATGGAGTCGTTGCTGTCGATCAAGCGGGCCGGTGCCGACGTGATCCTGACCTATTTCGCCAAGGATGCCGGGAGGCTCTTGAATGAACGGGCGTGATGGGCTGAATCGATGAAAGTCACGCGCGGGCTTGCGGATCATAAACGCACCGACTACCCCGTTCTCACTATCGGCAATTTTGACGGCCAACATCGCGGGCATGCGGCTTTGTTGCAGGCGGTCGTGCAGGAAGCGGCGCGACAAGGCGGGACGCCGATCGTGCTGACGTTCGATCCCCATCCCATCACCGTGCTGTCCCCGGGCACGGTCCTCCGTTTCCTCATGACGATGGAGGAGAAGTTGGTGTGCTTTCAGAAAGCCGGCATCGAGGAAGTGATCTTTGTCGAATTCAATACGGCTTTTGCCGCCCTCTCTCCGGAAGAATTCGTGTTCCGCATGTTGCGCGACGGCATTGGCGTTCGACAGCTCTTTGTCGGTGAGCACTTTGCGTTCGGAAAAGGGCGAACGGGACGGATGGATGATTTAGTGCGATTAGGATTGAACGCGGGATTTCAGGTTCATTCGGTGCCGGCGGTCCGCATCGAGGGGGAGGTGGTCAGTTCCACGCGCATTCGGACTCTTATCCAGGATGGGGATGTTCGCCGGGCGGCGCTCTTTCTTGGCCGTCCCTATGCCTTAGACGGTACGGTGAGGACCGGCTCCGGGCGAGGAGAGAAGCTGGGCTGGCCGACAGCAAATCTTCGCCTGCCTCCCGACCGGGTGATCCCCGCTGACGGAATCTATGCGACGAGGACACTCTGGAACAAGCGCATGTTCGAATCTGTCACGTATGTCGGGACACGCCCCACGTTTGGCCCGGGCGAGCGTCTGTTGGAAGTCTATCTGTTGGATGAGCAGGTCGATCTGTACGATGAACGCCTTCACGTCCAGTTCGTTGAGCGTCTTCGGGAAGATCGAGTGTTTAGCACGCCGGAAGAGTTGTCCGCGTGCATCGATTCGGATG
>JACVSD010000136.1 GCA_014534095.1 Nitrospiraceae bacterium | reverse complement strand
GCGACATTGGCCCTGCTGTATATGTTCTCGTCGGTAAGCATGCTGGTGCTGCTCCATCTCGCGGGACGATTTGGCCGGCATGAGCTCGCGCTGGGCGGCTACTTGATTCCCGGCTTTATACTCGGCTATGTCTTGTCCGGGCGGATCGCGCAATGGCTCGATCGCGGTTATTCGAGACTGGCGGTGCTTGTGATTTCGTCGGTCAGCGCTCTGGTGCTGATCTGGAGAACCTTCCACTGACTTAGATGGTCGAGTAGACTACGGCCCGGCTTGGGCAGAGTGGACTGCGCGGACCGGAGTGCACGATGGAACAGAACGACGAGCCTCTGCGCCTCCTCGATGAAGATGTCGCGCTTCGGACGATTTTGGAAGGGACGGCGACGGCCACCGGACAGCAGTTCTTCGCCGCGCTCGTTCAAAATCTCGCCAAAGCCTTGAACACGCACGGCGCGTGGGTTACCGAGTACCTTGAGGAGCGCAGGCGGCTGCGCGCTCTGGCCTTTTGGATGGATGAGAATTGGGTATACGACTACGAAGTCGATATCGCAGGCACGCCGTGTGAGCAGGTGATCAAGACCGGCCGGTTGGTCCATGTCCCGGAGAATCTCTTGGCCCGCTATCCCGATATCAAAGACACCGGGGTGGTCAGCTACTTGGGGGTGCCGCTCCTTGATTTCGACGGCAGGATTCTGGGCCATATGGCGGTAATTGATCGGCGGCCGATTCCCGAAGAGCCTCGGATCCATACGCTCTTCCGTATTTTTGCCGCGCGCGCGACCGCGGAGCTGCAGCGACTCCGCGCAGAAGCCGAGGTGCGGGAGCGGGAGGAGAAGCTCGGCCGGCTGATCAACAGCGCCATGGACGCCATCATTGAGCTCGATCAGAATCTGGAGGTGACCCGGGTCAATACAGCCGCCGAAAAAGCCTTTCAGTGTCCCGCTCATCGAATGGTCGGACAGGACTTCAGGCAATTTCTCGGCGGCGACGACATTGGCAAACTTCTTCGCCTGATCGCGGAGCTGGATGCGCGTCCGGAAGGACAACGCTCTCTTTGGATTCCAGGAGGACTGAGCGCCCGGTGTCCCGAAGGGCATGAATTTCGTGCCGAAGCCACGCTCTCGCGATTCCAGGTACGCCGTGAGACGTTTCATACGTTGATTCTTCGAAATATCAACGAGCGGCTTGAAGCCGAGCAGAAGATCCGCTCGCTGACAGCCGAGGCGGAGCTACTCAGAGAAGAACTCAAAGCGCTGCATCACTTCGACGACATCATCGGCCGAAGCCGGCCGATGATGAGCGTGTTGAGCGATGTCGCACAGGTGGCGGAGACCGATGCGACCGTGCTGATCCTCGGCGAGACGGGGACGGGAAAGGAAGTCATCGCTCGGGCGATTCATGCCGCCGGCCGGCGTCGGGAGCATCCCTTTATCAAGGTCAACTGCGCGGCGATTCCTGCGACCCTCATTGAAAGTGAATTTTTCGGTCATGAGCAAGGCGCGTTCACCGGGGCCACCAAGCGGCGGGACGGGCGCTTTGCCATGGCCGATCAGGGCACCATCTTTCTGGATGAAATCGGGGAATTGCCGGTCGATCTGCAGGTCAAGTTGCTGCGGGTCCTGCAGGAAGGAGAATTCGAGCCGGTCGGCAGCTCGAAGACCAGAACGGTAGATGTCCGTGTCGTGGCGGCGACCAATCGGGACCTGGGGCAGGCCATGCGAAACGGCACATCCGGCAGGATCTCTATTACCGGCTTAACGTCTTTCCGATCCGTCTGCCGCCGTTGCGAGAACGAGGAGAGGACATCGATATTTTGGCATCCGAATTTGCCGTCGCATTCGCGGAGCGAATAGGGCGGAGTATTGAGCCACTGTCCGCCGAGTGTCTTCGGCGGCTGCGGCAGTATGCCTGGCCGGGCAACGTACGTGAGTTGCAAAACGTGATCGAGCGCGCCGTCATCACTTCACGGGATGGATGCCTGAACCTCGATCGCGCCTTGCCCGAAGTCGCCGGCGAGACGACAAACGAAACGGCGGCGATATCAAACGATAACGGCCGACAAATCCGAACGGCTCAAGAGCTGGAGGACTTGGAAAGGCAAAACCTCATCCTCGCGCTCGAGAAGACCGGCTGGCGCGTGGCCGGTGAGAACGGCGCGGCGCAATTGCTCGGCATACATGCCTCCACCTTGAGTTCTCGGATGAAGGCGCTTGGCATCAAACGACCGCCTCAACGATAAGTTCCCTTACGCAGCTCCTGATTCCAGTACCTGCAATCTCGCAAGCCCCACTAGTGAAATCTCGCGACTCGCGAGATTTCGCAATGCCTTGGTCCCTGCCAAGATCTTCTAACCTCCCATTTTTTCAGAGAACACCTCCGGAAGATGCCGCGGCATCGACCCTGCAACATCGTTCGCATCAATGAAAAACTTTAATGAAGGAGGGAGAGAACGATGACGATTCGTGAAGATATTGGCCGGTGGTACTGGCTCATGATGATCCCACTGCTCATATCCGGACTCAGTGGATGGTCTTGGGGCTTTGCCGCCGCCATGGGCTTCTGCGTGATTCAAGCGATCCATTTCGCTTGGCGTGATTCCTCTTTCACAGCGTTCTCCGTCCAAGTGCGTGTCGCGTATCTCATCCTCCTCATCATCGGCCAGTGGACGCCTCTGCGCTGGATACTCTGGGTTCAGTTGATCGGCACATCGGCGCGAGTATTGGTGGGGTATTGTCTGCTGGCGCGCAGCCTCTCGTTGCTGCCGTGGAACCGGTTCGAGCCATTATCGATGGCTCTTCTTCGCCGGACGTATTTGTCGCTCAGCGGCCCAACATGCAGCAGCCGGAGAGAAGAAGGATCGATGAGTGGAGGCCGGCCAGGGCTGACGATGTCGTTTAGATCAAGAGCGTGACCATCATGAACTGGGAAGACCTGTGCCGATATGCGGATCAGGTGTTGTTTCGTTCGTTAACCATACACAATAATGGAGGATGCGCCATGGAGTAGACAGTCATCAGCGGAATGGTCAATGGAGTGGATATCGATCGGATGGGAGACACCATCCAGGCGATTAAGGGCAATCCCAGGCTGGCGAAGTTTCAGTTCCGTCTGGAAAATCGGTGGATCAACGGCTCCGGGAATCGGTCCACGGTTAAAGGTTTTTCAGGGGCCGGGCAAGAGACGTCTCACCAAACGCCCTTTGTGCTTGAAGCGGACGAGCCCGTCGTTCTGCTCGGGCAAGGCTCTGCGCCGAACCCGGCTGAGTATGTCTTGCAGGCGTTGGCGAGTTGCCTGACTACGTCCCTCGTGTATCACGCGGCGGCGCGGGGCATCAGAATCGAAGCAGTCGAATCCAAACTGGAAGGCGATCTTGATCTGCATGGATTTTTGGGCCTGTCGAACGATATCCGCAGAGGCTACCAGAATGTCCGTGTCAGCTTTACTGTCAAGTCCGACTCTTCGGCGGAGACGCTGCAGGAGTTGTGCAAGTATTCGCCGGTCTTCGATATCGTATCGAATC
>JACVSD010000028.1 GCA_014534095.1 Nitrospiraceae bacterium | reverse complement strand
TACATGTCATCTCACCATGGCGCTGGCGCGATGCAGTTTAGGCGAGCCGCCTGGCGCCAAATCAGCCGGCACTAACCTGCGAAATATGCTTTTCCCAATCCTGTCCGATGGAGACGGAAAGGAGACCCGCCTATTGCAGAGATCCACGGCCGCACACAAGGAGTCGGGCGAACCCACCTCTCGGCGGCGCAGCAACTCTACCGTCGTTCGAGTGCCACCGGATGAAGTCATCTCTTGGGACGTGGCGCAGGCCTTGTGCCGGCTGTCGCTCCGCATCCGGCGGCCTATCAGCGTGCTGTTGACTCGTCGCGGCGTCACCCGCGACGTCATTATTGGAACAGAGCTGTCGTTGCCTGACTCGACCCTGGCAAAAGGCCGTGACTCCGTACAGTCGCTATGCGGACTACGGTTGCTTGAGACGCAGCTCCGAAACGGTCAGTGACTCAGGAACTCCTTGGCAAGCTCTCTCTCTCTTGCGGCTGACCTCGTAGGCTTCATACGGTGTCTCCGGACGGGAATCCCGGGGCCGTACGCCTCGCCTCATTACGACCGGACCAGAAGACCGGCTCGGGTTTTACCATTCTCCAAGAACCCCATATTGATCGCCTGTCGCTCCGCTTCGATCAGTTTATTGACGAGTTGGAAGACGCACTCGAGGGGACACCGAGACATCACCAGGTTCAAGATGACCGCGAAGCAGCGCTGCTCATCAGTGCGTCGAGACGAGGGCGCCGCGAGCAGGAGGAACGACTAGACGAACTCGAGGCCCTCGCGGCGTCGGCGGAGATATCCGTCGTCGGGCGCACAATGCAGCGAATGCGCAATGCGCATCAGCGGTATCTGCTCGGGCGAGGAAAGCTCCAGGACGTGTTTGACGAAGCCCTGCACAAAGGCGCCGATATGGCCGTTTCGATTAGACTTTATCGCCAGGTCAGATCCGCGCGATTACGGAAGACACGAACCTGAAAGTGATCGACCGCACACAGGTGATCCTCGATATCTTTGCGCGGAGGGCGCATAGCCGGGAGGGCAAGGTTCAAGTGGAATTGGCTCAGCTTCGCTACCTGCTGCCGAGGCTCTCAGCAAAACACGCATCTCTCGCGGTAAGGCGGAGGCATTGAGACGCGCGGGCCGGGAGAGACGAAGCTGGAAACCGACCGCCGGCTTATCCGTGACCGGATCACGCACCTTGAGCGCCAATGCGCCACGCTTGCCGGGCAGGAAGATCAGGGACGTGCTCTCAGGGAGAAACATGCAGTGCCGATCGTGTCGCTGGTCGGCTACACCAACGCCGGCAATCCACTCTGCTCAATGTGTTGACCGATAGCCATGTGTCTGCAGAAAACCGGATGTTCGAGACGCTCGATACGACCAGCCGCCGGTTGCGCTTTTCACGCGATCGGGAGGTGACATCACCAATACGGTTGATTCATCCGCGATCTGCCCAAGGAATTGCTGGCCGCCTGTCGCACCACTCTTCAAGAACTGAGCAATGCCGACGTGCTGCTGCATATCGTCGATGCGAGCGCCCCGAATATCGACGTTCACATTACGGCCGTCGTCGACACTCTGGAGGAACTCGGGGTCAGCCATCACTCGCGCCTGCTGGAATTGAATAAATGTGACCGGCTGCCAGCCCACTATATTGCGCCGCTTTGTCGGCGATGCGATACGATTGGGATCTCCGCCCTTCAGCCCGAGCAACGCCTCCCTCGTTACTGATGAAGGAACGTCGCCGCTGCCATCCGGTGAGTCACTACCGCCCGCCTCTTGAACGGAACAGGCTGAACCGAACAACTCCTCAAAAGGGGCTGGCGCCGAGCGCCAACCTGACTCCTCCGTCTCGACAGGCTGCGATCCTCTCAGGACCGACACCCATCCACAGCGTTCGCCGAATCGCCAGGGCGGTTGCACCCAATCGGCGAGACTCTTAGAATGCAGCCGTGCAAACCGTCTGATATCGATTCATGTGCGGAGGCCCCGATGATACGTTTTTCACTTCTCGTCCCCGTGACCATTCTGTGCGCATTCCCTGCATGCGTGGATCAGCCTTTACCGCGCTATGCTGCCATTGAACAGCAGTCACCATTGGTCGAGCACATCCGAACACGAGCAGAAGACGGTAGTGTCGAGGATCAATACAGCCTTGGTTTGCGGTATGAAAGAGGGCAGGGAGTCCCACAGGATTACCAGCAAGCCGCCCGATGGTATCGGTTGGCGGCCATGCAACGATCCTCGGCTGCTCAATATAAACTCTGCACCCTCTCCGACATCGGGCGGGGCCTGCCCCAGAATTACCAAGAGGCATTGCGCTGGTGTCGTCTTGCGGCCGATCACGGCGAGGCACAGGCCATGTTCACATTAGGAGTCCACTACCATACCGGGCTGGGCGTCCACCCAGATCTGTTACAAGCTCATAAGTGGTACAACCTCGCGGCCGCCTACGGATATCAGGATGGTGCGAAATGGCGAGATCGGATTGCTCGTGAACTGTCCCCGGCGAGAATAGCCGAAGCGCAAAAGCTGGCTCGCGAGTGGCAGCCCATCGCCCCTCCTCCGAGCGAGTTCATCACACCTAGGCCGACCGAGCCCAACGCCCCTCCGCAGACTGAGCCCATCCCGCCTCCGCCGACCGAACCCATCCCCCCTCCCCAGACCGAGCCTATTCCCCCTGCGCAGACCGAGTAAACCGTCATCCGCATAGGGAGCCGTCAGACTGCCTAAAAGAGGACGCCAGCTAGCGGACGACGGAAGCGCCCCACCTCGCGAACCGCCAGTACTGCCAAGTGACGACCCAGACTCAATCATCAATCCATTCATCACTGTCGTCTGGAGATAGAAGGTGTGACGAGCTAGTGGGGCGCAAGCGAGAATGAGGACGCAAGGTGGGCGACGATGCAGAGGAGGCCTGCGCTGGACCACATGCCGAAGTGGATGCTACTCAAGACCCAGGAGGCAACGGGACCCTGGCGGATGGCATCCTGAAGCGTGCGCTCGGATTGCGGCGCCAGATCGAGAAAGTTGACGCCATGGACGCGCCCAACGCTCCACCGCGTCGACGCCTTCCGAACGAGAATCGGACTGGGGTGCGGTGGAACGAACACGATGAGCTGATAGGGATGATCCCGTGGAACCATCTCTTCGGAATCCAACTGACAGCCTTGAACGGAAATATTGAGGAGAACCGCGTCTCCTTCAGGCGATTCACGGTCCGGCAATGCGAGGAATGACGCGAGGCCCCCTCGGGGCGTGGCGCGAGGCGCGATCCGGCGCTCAATAAACAGCCGTGGCGTCTGGTGCAGCGTTCCAGAGAGCTGGGGGTTCACTCTGGAAGGATAGCGGTTCTCCGTCATGTGCCGCCCTCTCCTAGTTCGCGTGCATCGCCGGCGATGTCCTGTATCAGAAAACAACGATCCATTTCCATCTTTTTTCTGCGCACGCCTGAACTTGCAGTTGATACGCCGACGACGTCACTCCCCGTGTGTCTTGGGCGTTTCTGCCGGGTGCTCGCCTGCCAGCTTCTTATGTAGATATTTCTTACTGGCAGTGGTGATGACGAACGCGAGGCCGATGCCGATCGGCACGAAGATGGCTGAGGCGACATTGGCCTGGTGCATCCATCCGGCTTCGTGCAAACCTTTAAAAATGTAACCGGCTAACCCCGAGAGATAATACGCGATGACGATCACTGACAGCCCCTCGACTGTATGTTGCAGAAGGGCTTGGCTCTTCGTCGTCTTATCGACGCTTTGGAGCAGCGTGAGGTTCTGCGCCTGCAGGATGAGATCAACGCGCGTGCGAATAATGCCAATGATTCCTTCGAATCCGCCTCGCAAGGTTTCAATGCGCCTCAACAACTGCTGATAGCCTTCGGCGACGCCGGTAATGCCGCCGAGGACATAGTCCGATACGGGTCGATACGACTCCATCGGTGATTCGGCCAGCGAGGCCAAAGTCGTGTGCACGATTTTGTCGTACGGCAGCGACGCGGACAGCTCGAAATGCAATTTGCCCGAGATGCGGTTGGTCTTCAGCAAATCTTGCGTGAGGCTGTTGAGCCATCGTTGGAGCGTCTCTGAATTGGCGTGGCCAATATGGGACGTGATGATTTCCCGTTGCTTCAAATGAACCTGTTCGAATTTGTAGACCTGGTCGATGGCGGCCGAAAACAATGGCTTTTGCATCAGCAACAGGTGGTAATACGTCTCGATTCGCACGATCGCGTCAACGATATCTTTTAAACGCGACGCATGCTCCTGGAGGGATTCCACACTCACCCAATAGCGTTCCCGCCCATCCTCGTCGGGGGTGAAACTGGTCACCACGCTCGTCTGCGCATCGAAGATCCGGCTTCCATAGACGACCGGCCCGGGCAGGAGCGCGCGCACCCGATCGCGCGGCGGCAAGGGGCTCGTCGAAAGAAGAATGTCTAAACGGCACACTTCGCTTCCGAGCGGCGTCACTGGAAACCGATAGTGGGGAAAGGTGAGCGGACCAAACACGACGTCTCCCGTCGCAGTGGACGGCAGATGCCAGAGTTGGTAGCTGTAGTACTCGGTATGCGCCTGCCAGATTACGATGAGCCGGTCACCATTATCCGCTTCTTTGACGCCATAGCCGAAGGCTTCCCGCAGCACCGTCGTTTCGGTCGGAACTTTGAAAGCGCCTAACAGCGATTGGAACTCCGAGCGGCTGGCGGTCCGCTGTGTCGGAGGATCTGACATCCGGAACGCCTTGTAGTGCACATGGGCAGGCGCACGCAGCCATTCCCCCAGCGGGAGGTGCGGCCGCTCATGCAGTTTCTTGATCAACGCATCGGTCGTTGGCGGCATGCCTGGATGATCCATGCTCCTCCTGATTCTCTCGTCGCGCTATAACCCCGGGCGCTTCTCCGAGGTCATGACCAGTTCCAACGGGCGGTCGGCCCGGCGCACATCGAGCGATAAGGCTTCTCCGGCCCTCACCTGGCACAACCGCTTGGCCTCACGCTCGGTCTTCACGGACGTCAGTGCCATGCCGTTACATGCCACCACCTTATCGCCGACTTGCAACCCGGATCTTTCGGCAGGCAGGCCGCTCCGTAGTTCTCGCACCATATAAAAGCGGGCTCCGTGGTCTTCCAGCCACTCCCAATTCACCCCGATGCGTCCGGAACCGAGCAACCCGGCCTGCGAGCCGAAGCGGGTGAGGATGCGATGCAGGATGAGGCGAGCGGACGGTTCCGGGTCATCGGTGGACGAATCGGTCAAGTGCCCTTCGCCGCTAAACAGCAGTACACCGGTCTCCACATCGATAATCCGAAGAGCCACTGAGACCGCATGCCGCCGCTCCTCCACCTGTCGCTCCCATTGCTGCACTTCTCCCACAATGATGGCCTGCGCACCGAGCAATCTGCCGACTCTCAAGACATTGGCATCGTCGGCGTGCGTCAACTGGATCACCTGCTCCTTCAGCACTTCGTCCAACTTGGCACGCTCCACCATATGGACATCTAAATCCAGCATGAGCGTCGTGACGATCCCTGCCGCCCGTGAGCCGCTCCCCTGGGCACCGGCCGCATCTTGAAACAGCATGACCGCCATCGTGCGATAGCGATCAATCGTCTCGGCACTGATGGGACCCGTTCCCGACACCACCGGTTCCGGTCGATTCCCATGTTCGCTCGTCACCGGCGCTCCGGCTGCCGCGCAGGCGCGGCGTCGTTGCAAGATGGCGGCCGGAGGGCCCCAGGCGCACAACTCGTCGTGCACGAGAATCACATGCTGGGGATATTCACGGTGGTGTTCGGAGGCTATGTTTGTGAAGGGATAGAACAAGCACCCTCCAATCCAGATTGAGATGGGGCAATAGCCAATTTCATAGAGCCATTGCTTTCTCGCGGTCAGGGAGTATTCCCACACCAGCATCCGTCCGTCGTCACGCAACACCCGGTCTGGACGTCCGATGGCATCCACCACTTGCGCTCTGGTCATGGGCACGGCGAGCCGATCCAGTTTGGCCTCGGATTTGAGGAACGTATAACCCACGCCGCATCCCGTCGTCATCAACAAGAGCAGCACGGCCGTACCGAAGCACAGCTGAGCGCTGAGGATCCGATGGTGCATGGCGCGAGAGACTAGCACCGTCTGGACGAAGCTTCAATGGAGAGGTCGCAGCAGATCCAACCAGGAGGTGACAGCCGCATGGCGGAGCGTCGCCCCCATCTTATCCTGCTCAGGATGTCCAGATGCGAGTCAATTATAGGAGGGATCAAACGGCATGTCGGCATAGTGGCGATACTCATCGCCCAGCGACATGAGGAGCTCGCCCCACACGACGGCAGGATCCTTCTCGAATACTAAGGTCGGGTCTGCCGGCATGACAATCCAAGACCCGGTCTTCATTTCATTTTCCAGCTGGCCCGGCCCCCACCCTGAATACCCCAAATAGGCGCGAAACGCTTCTCTGGTCCCGGCACCGGTGAGAATGCGTTCGATCATCCCCATATCCCCCCCCAGACAGACGCCATCGAAAACGTGGTGCGCATTGTCAGGAAGTTCGTCGCCCCGGTAAAGCAGCATGACCTGGTTCGTCTGAACCGGTCCACCGGCATAGAGCACATGGCCGCAGCCTTCGAGAATCGGCACCTGTGGCAAGGCCTCCGATATGGACATCGCCGTCGGCCGGTTGACGACGACGCCGAGCGCGCCTTCCGGTCCATGCTCGCAGAGCAATACCACGGATTGGCGAAAGTTGGGATCGCGCAGACTCGGTGTGGCGACCAGGAACATTCCCTTTTCAAGCGCTTGGTCCATGACCAAATCCTACCCTGTCCCGGAGTGCGGCGCAAGATAACCACGACGCACCGCCCGAAGAGCGGTCAGACCCGGTACAGGCTCGTCCGACGATCCCGCAACAGATCATTGTAGGGATTCAGTTCCTTGCTGCGCGCTTCACCGGGATCGATATCAAGGATGGTCAGTTCTTCCCTGTCGCGGGGCGCGCGATGAAGGATGACCCCCTTGGGCGTCACAATCTCGCTGTTGCCGATATAGGTCAGGGTCTCCTTCCCTCCACGATCTTCGGACCCGATGCGGTTGCATGTCACGGCGAACACCCGATTTTCAAGACACCGCACCGGCATGGAATCCGGGCAATTCGGCAGAACGAGATTAGATGGGTGGCAGATAATATCGGCGCCTTGAACGGCCAGAGACCGGGCGGCTTCCGGATAATACCAATCAAAACATATCATCACACCGATGGTTGCTTGGCCGATGTTCCAGACGTGAAAGCCTGAATCGCCGGGCGTAAACCACAGGGTTTCTTCATAGAACAGATGCGTCTTGCGGTAACAACCGATAAATCCGGATGGCCCGACCACGACCGCGGAGTTATAGCAGCGCGCCCCATCCCTTTCAGGCAGACCGGCCACGATATGCATTCGCCGTCGCTTCGCGATGTCGACCAAACGCCGGGTGGTCGGCCCATCGGGAACCGGCTCGGCAAGCTCGTGTACCTCTTGCGGTGCAGTGAACTGATATCCTGAGGCGCAGAGTTCAGGCAACACCACCAGATCGGCGTCGGCTTCTTCAAGCCGGGCCGTCAGCTGGTCCAGATTCTTGCCCACTGCGCCGAATTGCGGATCGTATTGGTAGTATCCCACACGCATATTAGGCTGGAACCGCGAGGAACGAGGGTTGAAAGCAGGACGAGAAGAGGGCCGGATCTCTCCGGCCCTTCCTCTCTACGGCACTGTCTACTTCACTTCGGAGAGATGGGTGACCGCGCCCTCGGCATGCTTGGTGGCCACATCGGCGTGACCCGCCTTGCCATGCTCGATCGCTTCCTTCAGGTGCTTGACCCCTTCATCTAAATGAGGGTTCTTCATGCCGGCCGCTTCCGCATGCTTTAACGATCCTTCCGCATGCTTGACGAGCACATCGGCATGGCCCTGTTTCCCGTGTTCAACGGCTTCCTTGGCATGCTGTACCGCTTCGCTGACATGCTTATTCTCTGCGGCGAACGCCAGACCGTTCAGCATCGGTATGCCGACAAGTGCTGCAACCGTCGCCACCATCGCTGCGCTACGACACATGGTTCCTGTCATAATCGCCTCCTCCTGTTGATATGCGTGAAGATGAGGTCGGACTAACCGTAATGGACCTTACACAGCGCTCCGAAGAGAGTCAAGACGGCCGGGCGGTCTGGTCGAAGCCCAAGATTTTTTGAAGCCCCTGGAAATCCTTCTCTACCGGACAGGCAAAGTCACGACTCCACTCCCACCACGATCCTGGGTAGTTGCGAACGTTCTGATAGCCGACCAACTTCAGAACGAAATACAACCAGGCCGATCGCACGCCTCCAGTACAATAACAGATGATCTCCTGATCTGGGTGTAAGCCCTTATCGAGCAGCCCCTCCTTGATAACCTCGCCATCCTTCACTGTGGCGTCCTTGTTTAAAAACCCGTTCCAGGCCAAATGAATCGCGGCAGGAATATGGCCAGGGCGGGGAATCCCAGAGACTTCCTTCCCTAGATATTCTTCAAGGCTGCGCGCATCCAAAATGGTGGTGTGGGGATGCGGCGTCCGCACGATCAGCTTCAAATCGTCTTTTGAAATGACGAGGTCTTTGACGGGTTGCGCAGTGAAGTTACCGAGCGGCGGGGTCGTGCGTCCGTGCTCGAACGGCCGCTTTTCGGCCGTCCACTTCACCCACCCCCCATCAAGCACGCGAAGCTTCTTATGCCCCAGGTACTCGAGCATCCAAAACATGCGGCCTTCATCGCCCCAGTTGTCAAAAGGGTTGGAATAGATCACAACCTCGCTGTCCTGGTTGATGCCCAAGCGCCTGAGAATCTGCTCGATCTGCCTCAGATCCGGGTTGAGCAACCCTTTCGGAGCGGCGTTGGGATCGCTGTACTCGTGCCAAGTCGAATGCACCGCGCCGGGAATGTGCCCGCCGAACTCGTAGGCCGCCTTGCCCCGCACGTCGAGCACGACCAATCCCGGTTGACCGAGTCTCTGCTGAAGCGTCTCCGTATCAATGAGGAACGGATGGTTCATGGTGATCCTCTGTAGTGGGTGTTGACAGACATCAGCCTTCCGCCCCGGCCTTACAATTCAGAGCCTCAGGCTGAGCGGTCACGGCCGAGGTGTAACCGCTATTGTTCAGCGCCGCCGCTAGATCGGAGGATAACGGAAAGCTGCGCTCGTAAATGACAAACCGATAAGGGTCATCACCGGTCAATCCGTACTTGGTTTGCAACATCTTGTGCTGCTTGTCCGTGAGGATGTGGTACTGCACCCGGGTCTTTAGAATCAAGCCCTGCCCCTGGTCGGGGAGGCGATACACAAACTCGTATTCACGGCTGGCCAGCGGCATAAGGCGGTTGTCGTATAACTCAATAATCGCCGGCTGCCACATCACCCATCGGCCCATCGTCGATGTTTGCTGCTTCAACACCTCGCCCTGTTGGTTTTCAACGGAGAATTCAACCGTGAAGTATCGGTCCGGATCGCCGGTAGGAATTTTGTGGCCGGCGCCCGCATTAAGAAGGGTCAACCGGAACTCGATCTGCTCGCCGGGTTGGGGGTGGTCACGGTCGGCCTTCACCTGCACGGCCACCGCGCGTTTCACCATGTCGGGGTCATGTCCCCCCCGCCACAGATGTCGACGTCCCCGTCGGATGGGACTATCCGTGGCTACCGGCCGGTCGACTTCAGGCATGTGGCAGCTTTGGCAGATAAACCCACGTTCCTGCATGAAGAACTTACCTTCGTATTCGGCATACGTGCCGCAAGGCCCAACGTTATAAAATTGCGCCGGTCCCGACACCACGTTATGACACCGATAGCAGACCTGGGCGGTCCGGAAATTCGGATCGAATTTGGTGGGGTGCGGGGCTGCCGAGTCTTCGTACGGTCCCAAAATGACTCCGTCCCGCACATGACAGGCGGCGCACGTGACCGACTCCTTCTGATATTCGGCGTCGAAATGCGGGTTGGGCACTTCCACCGCCTTCTCAACCCGGCCGCGGGGGACCTCCTTCACGAGCGTCGGCTGTTGGTTCTCGAGGGGTGTATGGCAATTCAAGCAAACCCAGACATTCTTGTCCTTTTTCCAGTACGCCTGGAAAAACGGATCGTCATACGCCTGAGCGTGGATGCTGGTTTTCCACTCCTCATAGATCTCGCGATGGCATTGCCCGCACGACTCGGCCTTTAGACTTGTAAGCCCCTCCGGTATTTTCTGGAAGGGAATCGCATGCGCATAATCCGATCGCAAACCGAAGATGACCACCGGCTTGATTTCGGTGTAATAGAGATACGTGGCGCCCAGCAGGACCAACACTGCCACACCGACTTTGATCGCTCTGCTCATGATGCGATTAACGCTTGGAGATGACGATCCACCGATGCCGCCAAGGCTGTCAGATTGTACCCGCCTTCGAGTGTGGACAGCAGCCGCCGATGGGCATGGCGGGCCGCGATACCGGCCACGATAGACGTCAACGTTGCATAACCCTCTTCCGTCAACCCCATGCTGGCCAGCGGGTCATCCCGGTGTGCATCAAAGCCTGCAGAGATCATCACGAACTCGGGATGAAAATCGTCGGCCGCCGGCACGAGCGACTTAAGAAAGACCGCCTCATAGGCGTCGTCCCCCTCGCCGGCCTCGAGCGGTACATTGATGGTCGCGCCGGCCCCCGGACCAAGGCCCCGTTCCGACATCCGACCGGACCCGGGATAGTGCGGATACTGATGCGTGCTGAAGAACAGCACAGACGGATCATCCTCAAAACTATGCTGGGTCCCGTTTCCGTGGTGCACATCCCAATCAACAATGAGCACACGCTTGAGGCCATACTTCCTTTGCACGTACCGAGCGGCGATCGCCACGTTGTTGAACAGGCAAAATCCCATGGCGCGCCCCGCTTCGGCATGATGACCCGGAGGCCGGACGGCGCAGAACACGTGCTCGACTTGTTTGGCCATGACGGCATCCACACCAGCCATAAGCCCTCCGGCCGCCAAATAGGCCGCCTGCAATGAACCGGGCGACAGAGAGGTATCGGGATCCAACGACACCCGCCCATGCTTGGGCGCCTGCTGGTGCAGCAGCGCCAGATAGCCAGGCGTATGAATTTGCAGAATCCATTCGTCCTCCGCCCGGCGAGGCTCAATACGTTTGAGTTGCGACGCGGTTCCGGATTGCTCCAGGTGCTGCACGATGGCCCGGAGCCGTTCCGGAGACTCGGGATGGCCGGCGCCCATGTCATGATCGAGATAGGCCGGATGATAGACGAAACCCGTTGAACCCATTACATCGACTCCGTCAAGTGGCGATTCCTATCATGTGACGCCGTGGAACGCTTATCTTCAAAGGCAGCTCTCGTCTTGAAGGAGGTTATCATGCAGGAAACCGCATAGACAATCAGCGGAAACGCATGCTACGGTCACATCCTATGAATGCGACTGGAGGACAGCATGCCGAACCAGAGAATCGAACCGCTCAAGAAAGTACTGGCGATTGATCCCGCCGATGATGTGGCCTGGTTCGGACTGGGCAAGGCTTATATGGAAGACGGGAATTACGAGGAAGCGGTCAAAGCCCTGCAGCAATGCATCGCCGTGAAAGCCACCTATTCCGCCGCCTACTATGCCTTGGCGCAATCACTGCAGAAACTGGATCGGATAGACGAGTGCCGGGCGGTCTGCGCCACCGGCATCCAGGTCTCTGCCAAAAACGGCGACGCCATGGTCACGAAGAACCTCGAACTGCTGTCGGCGGCCTTGCCGCGGCAGGTGTCAGATAATCATCCGTAGCGCGTCCTGCTGTTGCGGGCTTAGCCGCGCAGACGCTGCCGGGTTGAGGATCAGTAATCGGACCCGCGGATGGGCACGCTGATGTCGGCTGCGTTCGACGAGTTCCACATTGGCGAGCCTGGTAGCCGCTTTGGCAGGCAGCGGATGAACGTCCCAGAGCGACATCAATACTCCGCTCATATGGGGAAGCCCGGTCAGCAGCACGGTGACGGCGCCTGAGAGCGTTTTTAAATCAAGCCAGATCTCTTGTCGTCGACTGTACCGGCCACTCCTCAGATCCGCACGGGGGATAGAGATCGTGAGTAACACTGGATCGCAGTAATCGGCCAACTGCTTCGCCTTTTGGCGGATGCGCGCTAAGACCCGATGAATCAGAATCACCCCCCGATCCTCTTCCGCTCCTTGGTCAGCATCCGCAGTGATACCGCGCAACGGCAAGCGGCGACGTTCAGCCGAACCGACCATGGCCGTCACTTCAACGAACAACCGCTGGTGTCCCATGCGGCACTCCAAGTCAGCCGTCCTGGCCTGGGATTCTGGTAGAAACGTCACGCCCGCGCCGGCCCGGATCAGTTGCGTCGCCAATTCCAATTCCGCAAGCGCGGACTCCTGCACCCCAGGATCATAATGGTCGAGGCGATTGAGCAGGCGCCCGAGACGAAGATGACTGGATTGGTCGACACAATGCCGATGGAGCATGGACCATCGGTCTTCCAACTCACGAGAAAGGGTGCGTTCTGGCTGGCGGGTGACCGGGGAAGAGGGCGGAGCGAAGCGACTTTGAAAATCGGGATGCAGTTTATAGGTGCGGCGAGGCCGCCAGCGAGCCATGTTGAAGCCTCAGCGTCGTATGGAGACTCATTCGAACATGCGGTCCACGACCGGTGGATGAGGACTCGTCATTGCCGAATGCTAGACCGGCTCGGCATCCTCATCGTCGTCCGGAGGCTGTTCCGGCAGCTCCGGCTCGCGGGTTGCCAGCTCTTCATAGACTTCATCGAGCCACCGACCAGCGCATCCTAACACTTCACGGACCAGAGGCTCGGGCTGCCCTGTTCGCTTAATCGTCCATTGTGACACGTATTCGAGCAACGCATCCCGTTCGAACTGCCTTGTCGACTGGGTGGCCAGTGCGGACAATTCATCCAGTCCCGTATGAATGATGTCTGCGACGGTTTCTCGAGCATATGAGGTACTGGCTGTGACATATTGGACGGCGCGATTCAATTCCTGGTCGTTCATGCTCACTCCCCCATGCGGCCCCATGACCCCATGAATTTTCACATCCCCATGGCAACCTGTCAACGAAGCCTGCCGCAGACTTTTCTGGTCGCATCACGCTCAGCCGATGATATGATCTCCTGTCGCATGCCTTTTATGAAGGAGACCATCATGGCCGGAACTTCGATGACACAGAGAGTGCAGTCCTCGCGCCGCCTACGGCACCCGACGTTTCCCCTGCGATGGAATCTCACCGATCTGGTTCAGAATCCGGTTGAAAGACTCGACACGTATCTGGCTCAGTTAGAAGCCAAGGTGGCCCAAATTGAAGCGATGCGGCCGCAGCTGTCTCCCTCCATGCCCGGCAATCTCTTACAGGCGCTCCTGAAATTGAGTGAGGAGGTCGCTCAGGAATCGTCCCGGCTTGGAGCCTTTGCGTATCTTTGGTTTTCAGAAAACACGAAATACGCCCAAGCTCGGTCATTTAAGACCACGGTGGAAGAAAGACTGACAACCCTGACGAATCGCCTATTGTTTTTTGAACTGTGGTGGCAAAGCGTCGATGACGCTAACGCCGCCCGGCTCATGACGGAGGCCGGCGATTTGCAGTACCACCTTGAAACGATCCGGCGGTACAAGCCGCATACATTGTCGGAGCCCGAAGAGAAAATCATCAATATCAAGAACGTGACCGGCCGAAGCGCCGTGCAGACACTCTATGATGTCGTGACGAACGGCCTGACATTTACGCTCAAGACCGACGGCAAAGCGAAGATGCTGAACCGTGAAGGGCTCATGGCCTATGTACGGAGTCAACGGGCCTCGATTCGACAAGCGGCCTATCAAGAGCTCTACCGCGTCTTCTCCGCTCAACGCGATTTATTGTCCGAGCTCTACAAGACGCTGGTGAACGACTGGAAATCGGAAAATCTAGGGCTGCGTCATTTCCCCTCGCCTATCGCGACACGAAATCTCGGGAATGACGTGCCAGGCGAAGCGGTGGAGGCGTTGCTTGCCGCGTGCGCCAGAAACGCCCACCTCTTCCAGACGTATTTCAAGTTGAAAGCTAAAATTTGCAAGATCAGGCCCATGAGCCGCTACCACCTGTATGCGCCGCATCGGACGGAGGCGAAAAAGTATGCCTATGCGGATGCCGCCGCGATGGTCCTGGAAGCGTATCGCGGGTTCTCGCCACAACTGGCGGATCTCGCTCAGCAGGTGTTCGAAGACCGGCATATCGACGCTCCAACGCGGCCCAATAAGCTTGGAGGCGCCTATTGCTATAGCGTCGTTCCTGGCATGACCCCCTACGTGATGCTGAACTATACCGGCGAGGCGCGTGACATCGCGACCATGGCGCACGAACTCGGCCATGCCGTGCACGGCATGATGGCGAAGGACCACTCGGTCTTTACCTTCCACTCCACATTGCCACTTGCGGAGACGGCCTCAGTCTTCGGCGAACGGATTCTTTCCGACGCGTTGATGTCCCAGGAACGAAGTAAAGCCGTCCGGCAAGGATTGCTACTCAGTCAACTCGACGACATCTATGCAACTGTGCTGCGTCAGGCTTACTTCGTGCGTTTCGAAAAGCTGGCGCATCAAATGATTGCGGAGGGGGCGTCCGCGGAACAACTCGCGAAGGTCTATATGCAGGAGCTACGGCAGCAGTTTGGTAAAGCCGTGCAAGTGCCGGAAGAGTTTCAATGGGAATGGCTGACCATCCCGCACATTTTTGCCAGCCCTTTTTACTGTTACGCGTACAGCTTTGGAAATCTGCTCGTCCTCTCGTTATATCGAATGTACAAAGAGGCCGGTTCGGCGTTTGTGCCCAAATATCTGAAGCTCCTGGCGACCGGCGGTTCGGCGGCACCACAAGACATCCTCGCACAAGTCGGCGTAGACATGCGGTCCGAATCGTTCTGGCAGTCGGGGTTCGATCAGATTGGACACATGGTCGAGCAACTGGAGTCAACCCTTACCTAACACGTCTCGGCCGGCTGCCCCCGCCTAATGTATGGGGGCTTGACAGAATGCCCGCATGCTGGCATCATGAGAACGCTTCTCATAATCGCTTGCAAGGAGCACAGCATGTATGTCTGTTTGTGCAAAGGAATCACTGAGGCGGATGTGCGGGAAGCCGGACGCAGTGGATGCGTGACGGCCTGCCAGCTGAAGTCACGATTCAGGCTCAAAGAGAACGGGTGTTGTGGACGCTGCGCAAAGAACATCCACGAGCTGGTTCAAATCGCTGTTCAAGCCGTCTCCACTTCCTGTAGCGCGGGCTGATCACTGGAACTCCATGGCATCACAGTACGTGTGGCAGGATGGAGAGAGGGAGGAAGCTAACGAGAATGGGTTGAACGAAGCCGTTTCGTAACCTCGACCACCCGCTGTCCCAGGGCCCTTGCATCCCCGAGTTCTTTGTTATCGATCCCCGGACTATCGCCTTCGGTAGTGGCAGAAGCTCCAAATGCACCTCCCGCGCTGACTACAATCATCTGGTTTCCAAGCATCGCCGCAAGAATCGAGAGCATCGTGACTTCTTTCCCAGACGATACCTGTCCTCCGGTCGCAAAGGCAGCTCCCACCTTGTTTTTCATCTTAAAGTCCGGAAAGACGCCGAACTTGAATTGCCAATCGTCAAAGAAGGTTTTTACTTCACCCGACATATTAGCCCAGTAGACAGGCGAGCCGACGATGACGGCATCGGACGAAAACAAGTCATCGGCCGTGACATGGCTGACCCGCTTGAGCGTCACAGTGGTGTCGGGAACGCTGTTCGCTCCCTCAGCGACGGCCTCGGCCATTCGTGCGGTATGGCCTGATTTGGAATGATAGGCGATTAAGACTTTGACAGCGGTGACCGAGGCTTCTTCCGCAGACACCGGAACTATGCCTGTCATCACCCCAAGGATCAGAAGAGGAAACAGATAGCGGGTCAGAAGGGAGGCGACCCGAGGATACGCCTGCGAGTGAACCGGAATCACCGGCGAAACGTTTCCTCTTCCATGCGCTCTTCCACAGAGACGTCCGTGAGCGCCCCTCGATAATCGCATCGATGGCATCGCACACGCCATGATTCGATCCATTTTTCCTGAATATAAGACTGCCGGCACTTCGGGCAGACAAAGACCCCTTTGACGTAATGGACCTTTCGAACTTCTTTCATACAGGCCTCCAGCTGGTAGCTCGGAGGATCGCACAGGTTTCCTTTGGAATGCAAGGCTACAGCGCGGTTCTCTGCTCTCCAATTGTGAGTGATATGCCGTCCGGGCCGCCTTTCTGAATCAGGCGAACGCTGCCGACATGACGGACTCAGCCATTCGGGGCCGCCCTCTCGCCGCACGCCTTGACTACCGCCATGCCGGTCAGTACCATTTTCACCTGTGATTATCTTCACCTTAGTAGTCATTGCTATGCTGACCTTGGTGGGACCTCCCTCCGGTGGCGCCGTCCCGCCGACGGACAACACCGGTTCTCGACTGATTCCTATTCAGACTCCTTCGGGCATTACCATTCAGGCGGAAGTGGCCGATACGCCACAAAAACGGGCTACAGGCTTGATGCACCGTGACCATCTCAAAAAGGATCATGGCATGCTATTCGTGTTCAGCGAACCACAAGCCTGGACTTTCTGGATGAAAAACACCAAGATCCCGCTGGACCTCATTTGGATGGACGGGAAGAAGCGGGTGATCTACATCGAGCGGAACGTACCGATTTGCACACGTACCGATGAAACCTGCCCCCAATATCGTCCCAACGATGACGCCTTGTTTGTACTGGAGCTCGCCGGTGGCACGGTAGATGGGTATAAGATCGAAAGAGGGTCGAAGCTACAGTTCGTCCAGCCCTAAGAGAGAGCTGTGGCGTTGATCAGGCCTTTTCCTGCCAGGACCGAATGCGCCGGGTCGTGATCACGCCATCAACCCGCTCGATTGCCTTGAGAACGCGATTAAGATGGGCCGTATCGGTGATTTCGACGACAAAGTCCAGCTCTGCCTTCCGATCTTCCCGGGTCATGATCTCCGCTCGACTAATGTTGGCATGACATCCGGCGATTGCGGAGGAGACATTCGCCAGCACGCCCGTCTTGTCCAC
>JACVSD010000139.1 GCA_014534095.1 Nitrospiraceae bacterium | reverse complement strand
GGTCAGCGAGAACCCTGCCTCTGGCCCGGTGGCTTGGGGGCGCGGCTCGTGAGATAATCGGGATGCGTGGCCGACTCGGATCGACCCTGTCGCAACCACGCCGAGGCCGCCCGTAATGCTCCGGCTGACAAAGACGCTCAACCTTATTTTCGGCTACCGCTGGTCCGTCCGCTTCTGTGAAGGCGACGACAAGCCGAGATACCTGCTGCATGGCGATTCGGCGATGCAACTCCTCTTCCATATCGGCTGCATGTGGGAGGACAAGGAACTCCGCGAGCCATGGCGTATCTACCTCAGGTTCAACAAGACAGGCAGAATGCGAGAATTATGTCGGCAGGATTTCGAGAAGGAACTCTCGCCCGTATCCGGGGACGTCGGTCAATGGGTCAATTCAGTGGACCCTGGTTTCAGGGCATCTCACGCTCACTTGGCCTTTGTCGAAGCCGGTTCCAGGAGAGAACTACCGCTCGGGCCGAGGCACACTTACGTCGCTGGTTCGCAGGGTGAGAAGGCACGCTCCGATCTCATGGAAGGCGTCGCCAGAGCGGGCGACACTGCGCCGAGGGCGGTTCAGTTCCTCGACGACTTGGAAGACGTGATTTTCAAACGAGTCGCTTGAGCGCTGCTGGTTGCTGAAACCTGGGCCGCTCACAGTCATAGCGATTCTCCCCGGGGATCAGGACGGGCGATCCATAGGCAGCGATTTCCCGGGATAACTCCTGACGAGACAGGCCGGCATCTCCCAACAGGGTAACGGTCAGGCCGCGTCCTTCGTCTGATCCAAGCTCTGATACACACCCCTTTCGAACTGATTGAACAACCCGAGCACCTTGGCATCCGCAAACGGTAGAATCTGAGTCAAGATGACGCCGCAGACATCACGCGTGCGGTCGAGCCAGAAGTAAGTGTTACCCAGCCCAGCCCAAGCAAGACTGCCGGGGCTGCGACCCTCTTCCGTGCGATCCGTCGTGATCAGAAAGCCGAGACCCCACCTCTTCACCATCCAAGGGTATAGCTCGACATCGTTCGACGACCCCGGAATTGCCGTCTTCATTGGGCCGACTTCCAGCTCGCCAATATGGCTCTGCGCCATCAACTCCACTGTTTCCGGCTTCAGAATGCGATGCCCGTTCAGAGCCCCGCCGTTGAGCAACATGCGCAGGAAGGCGATGTAGTCGGGCCCTGTTCCATAAAGACCACCTCCACCCATGTGGAACTCTGGGTCCTGTGGAATTTCGAACGGGATGGGTTCCAGAGACCCGTCCGCCGACCGCGAATGCATGGCAGCCAGACGATGACGCTGGTCATCCGTCAGTTTGAAGCCGGTGTCCGTCATGCCGAGAGGCATGAAGATATGGTCACGCAAATAGGCATCGAGCCTCTTGCCGCTGACGACCTCGACGGCTTTGCCGACGAAATCGATGTTGATGCCGTATTCCCAACGCTCGCCCGGGTCCGATATGAGAGGCGTCGTAAGCGCCTTGTTCTGGCAGGTCGTGATGCTTGGTATATCCGCGTGCGCCATATACCGGCCCATATCGGCATTCCAGATGCTGTAGCAGAACCCGGCCGTATGGGTCAGAAGATGGCGAAGGGTGATCGGGCGCTTCGCCGGGCGCAGTTTCGGTGCTCCATTCTCGTCGAAGCCTTCCAGGACCTGGGACGGAAGGTCGGGAAGGATCCGCGCGATAGGCTCATCGAGCTGAAGCTCGCCCCGTTCCACGAGTTGCATCGCGGCCGTGGAGGTCACGGCCTTGGTCATGGATGCGATCCAGAACACCGTATCGGGTGTCATGCCAGCGTCTTTGGAGATATCGCGCTTACCGAACGCACCCTCGTAGATGACCTCCTTGCCGGTTGCTGCGAGGGCGACGACGCCCGGGATGTCTCCGGCATCGACGGCCTGTCGAAGCGTCTCGTCTATGTTTGGCACTTTTCGCATGGCACTTCCCCTCGGTGTAGCCGAAGCCGGCATTTTGCACCCGTATGACCATGACATCGTCTGAGGGTCACGACCATCGATCCTCGCGGGGATCGAACCGGAGGATCCATTGGCAACGATCCATGGCTTCCAAAGGTGATCGGTCACGCCCGCTCTACGGTCTTCCAAATGGCCGAAGTGGCGGTCCCGTCCAGTCTGTTGCGCCGCATTCTGGAGATGATCGAGGAACTCCGACCAAGACGGATCGCGCGATGTTGACGACCACCGGACGGATCACCAGGGGCCCAAGCGCCAGGCGAAGTGCGCCCGCTACGCAGCGGAACGGCAGGAGATTGGCTTTGACGGCGCTTTCGAAGCCGCAATCGGGCGGTGTTGACACCGGGGAACACACTCTGCTCCTTCTCGGAGCCTGCGAGTTGAGCTATTTTGTCTCGGAGAGTGACTGGAAGGGCCATCCATCCGGGAAATGCCGGTTAGGAAGGGCTAGGCAAGGAGCTACACGATCATAGTCGATGATGTCGCGGACAGCGCATCATCAAAAAATATAATGGAACCATATCCGAAATGGGCACATCGCCGACCTGAAAGCATTGACATTTAGATGTTTGGGGCGCATGTATCATAAATTCTCATGAACGCACCAGTTTAGACCGGCAGCGCTTGCCTAACCTCGCTGCTAGAAATGAGGATTTCCCTCGTGTGGTCCAGGCATAAGCCTCTGCCATGACGCGAGGGACGTTCGACTTCACGTCGCAGGAGGCCACCATGCGTGCCTTCGTCACTGAGCGGAAGAATATCTATAGAGTCTTAGGTGTCTCGAGTGCGGCATTTGTGCTCGCGACCGCCACGTTTTGGGCCACGCTGGTGACCGATCCGCCCAAAACGGAGGCGGAAACGATGATCCCGTTCGACATCAACGTGGCCTTGAAGACTGCGCCCCGGGACGCTCCGATCCAAGATGGCAGTGCAATTGGCTGCACGTTTATTCTGACTGACGGACACCGCTGCAATTGAGCTTCGTGTCCTAGTGATCTGATGCATCCGCGGAATTCCCGCCCAGACCACGGCGGAGGCCGATGGGGCAAGGCCAGTGCTTCGGTGCCTGTCGCGATCATGAGTTCTGGGTTCCCTGCAAAGGGAATTAACTGAAATGTGCCGGGTCAACATTTATGACCGCTTCGCGAGCGAGATGCGGCGGTCGGACAGCAGAACGGCTCCGTCCGGCTCTGGCGGGGCGGGGCTTTCTTATGCCGATATCCCGGTTGACAAACCCAGGGCTATAGCCGGTAGCCAAGGGTCGATTTTTTCCGACTTGCGCATTCTGCTCAAAAGCGTACAATTCACCGCAGACGGCATCTCGTTCGAGAGCTGCCCTTAGGACCGTGCCGAAGGCCCTCGGCTTCGTGAGCCGCTCATCGACGCTATCGGCAGGC
>JACVSD010000014.1 GCA_014534095.1 Nitrospiraceae bacterium | reverse complement strand
GCCACGCCTTGACGGAGTGCGTCGTCCGAAACAGGGACCGCACTCGCTTGTTGAGGGGGCACCGCCATAGGGGCCGGCCGAAGAGGAGCCATCGACGGAGGCGCCTCATGGCGCTTGGCCAACAGTTCCAAAACGCGGTCCTTGAGAGAGGTTCCTTGAAAAGGCTTCTTCAGTACACCGTCGGCATGGCACGACTCCGCCTGTCTGGTGACCTCGTCGTTGACGATGCCCGAAATGAGGAGAACCGGGGTCGTCGCTAGTATCGCATGGCCTCGTACGAACGCACAGACCTCATAGCCGCTTTTGTCCGGCATAATCACATCGGAAATCACGACATCCGGGCGCTCTTTCGAAAGGAAGGCGAGGGCTTCTTCGCCATTGGCCGCCAAGCTGACGCCAAGCCCTGCCTCGGTCAACAGGCGCTCGGCGACTTTGCGGACGGCAATACTATCGTCGGCAACCAGAATTTTCGGCATACCACCACTTCCCTTCTACTGATGTGAATCCATCCTGTCCGCTATGCCGCTGCAAGCCTTGTCATGGAGAGAATCGGAATCTGATCGAAACCGCTCGTAAAGCTGCCGACCGCTTCAAGGTCGGTGCCTCGATAGGCCTGAATGGCTGCCGGATCCAAACTGTGCAAGACCGGCATTTCTTCGTCAATGCACAACGCCATCGCGCCGTGGGGATGCTTGACCGTCAGACAGAGTAAGTGCTCGCCCTGCACCGAAACACCGAGTAATCCTGCGAGATCGAAGACCGGAAAAACCTGTTGCTCGCGGCGTACGATGGCTGCCACGAACGGTGTGCGGCTGGGTACCGGAATGCTGTCTGTCCATTCAGAAATACCCGCCACCTCATCGCTCTTGACTGCAAGCCGTCGCCCGCCGACAGAAAACAATACGAGGGGGCAGGTGCGAGAGCGGGTTTCTTGCTTGGTTCCGACGGATGACCTGAGCATCGTTAGAGCGGCTTTCCTGCCATGGCGGGATGCAACGGTAAAGGCGTCTCGCGCCTCGCATCTGCCGCAGCCTCCATCGCCGGGTGAGCGACACAGCCTTCTATCAGCCAGTCCGGATTCAGTACCAAAGCCACGCCGTCCTCGAATAATACCATTCCCTGGTACCATCTCCGCTCTTCACTGCGGAAATGGCGAGGCAGAGAAAGCACCTGCGATTCTTCTATATCTATGAGACCGTGAACTCGAGCGACAGGGAGACTGATTCGATGCTCCCCTTTAGCGAATAGGATGATCCGGCTGTCTGGCCCGTCGGCATTCACGGACAAGCGAAGGCCGGTGGCGACGTCGGCGGCGACATAGGTCTGGCCGTGGACCGTCAGATCCCCCAAAGAACCGGCCTCCTCTGGCCTCAAGAGGCCTTTGACATAATCGGCCTGCATGGCGAACCGCACACCACCTACCGTGACGATGACAAACCGGCGCAGCAGTGTACTCGAGATGGCAACCTGACGACCACGCAGACTCATAGGCTCCCTTCGCGAATCGCGAGCGGATTATTTTCTGACGGTCCGCGCGCGGCCCACCCACCGTTCCACTTCCTGGAGAAGCGCACGCTCCTCCACGGGTTTCGCGACATAGGAACTGGCCCCGATACTGAGAGCCATCTGGCGGTGCTTATCGCCTGCGCGAGTCGTCATCACCACCACCGGGGTGTGTTGCGTTTGAGGTCGGCTCCGCAAGGCCTGTATCACTTCAAATCCGTTCAACTTCGGCATCTCGAGATCCGTGAAAATCAGCCGGTAAGCCTGCGCGGAGGCCTTCCGCAAGCCGTCCTCCCCGTCCACCGCCGTATCCACCTGATACCCGGCATTTTCCAGCATTCTGCCTACGAACTTGCGAATACTCAACGAATCGTCAATGAGCAGGATGGGCGCGTCCGCGTGCGCGTCGTCCAATTCGCCGGATGACAGCGCGGCATCCGTAAGGAGCGGGATGTCCTGAGCCACTGCGATGGAAGTCTCGCGCTTATCCCGCGCCATCAAGCGACCTGGATCGATGACGAGCAAGACGCGGCCTTCCGGATCGATGGTGGCTCCGCCGAACACCGATTGTTCCAGTGGCTTCAAGGATCCCAATGTCTTGATCACGATTTCCTGTCGCCCCAACAACTCGTCAACCGCCAGCCCGACGGGCCCGGCGATGGTGCGCACAATCACAATAGGCATGGCCAGGTCCACCGGCCCTTGTTCCCGTCGCAACAGATGCCGCAACGCATGAACTTCAATCGCTTCGTCACCCACGTGCAAAACGGCTCGCTCTCCCATCTGCTGCATGGTGGCAGCGGTCGGCATCGTAACTTCTCGGACGGTCGGGAGCGGGATCGCATAGCGCTCGACCCCGGTGCGCACGAGCAGCGCCGTGGCTATCAGCAGCGTCAGGGGCAAATCCAGCGTGAATTTCGTTCCGACGCCCGGCACTGATTCCACATTGATATGGCCGTTCATGCCTTCGATCACGCGCTTGACCACATCCAGTCCCACGCCTCGGCCAGCCTGATCTCCAATTTTGTCGGCGGTGGAGAATCCCGGCGCAAAGATATACTTGAGCGCCTCGGCATCCGAGATGGCGGAGGCCTGCTCTGGGCGCAACAGTCCCAGTTTCACCGCCTTGGCTCGGATCTTCGCCAGATCGAGACCCGCCCCGTCGTCTTCCACTTCGATAATGACGGAGTTCCCTCGATGGGCAGCATGGAGATATACCGTTCCAACGGACGGCTTTCCCTTCATCCTTCGTTCGGCAGGCAATTCGATTCCGTGATAGACCGCATTACGTACCAGGTGGATCAAGGGGTCGACCAATCGCTCCACGACCCCGGTATCCACTTCCGTATGTTCGCCGGACGTCACCAAGGACACTTCCTTATTGGAGGCACGGGCAATTTCCCTGATGGCTCGCCGGAAGCGGGTGAACGGTGTGCCCACCGGCACCATGCGCGCGCGGGCGATTTCGTCCCGCATGCCCAGGGTGAGTTGTTGGAGCTGGCTCATATCGTCGTGTGACCGGCGGATGGAGCCGCTCAACTGGGACATCGATTCACTGATATCGGCTGTGACCTCACTGATGCGGCGGGCGAGAATGTTAAAATCGTCATACTTGTCCAATTCGAGGGTCCCAAAATCGCTGAGACCGGGAAAGCCCTGAGGCGTCGCCTCGGCGGATGAACTCGGCGTTGAGGCTTGATACGTGAAGGTATGTTTTTCTTCAAACGACTGAACAGAATCCACGAGCCGGCTCTTGCAGGCGAGGACCTGCTGAGAAAGCTGCTCCAATGTGCTTAAGCGCTGCTCCAAGCGGCCTCTGCCGATCACCAACTCACCCACCAGGTTAAGCAACCGCTCCAATCGATCACGGCTGACGCGGATCACCTCCCGATCTTCTGCCGACTTTCCATCCGAGGCCTGCGGTTGCGCCTGCTCTTCCCCTGGCATGATGGCCGGACCATCCACCACGCCGACCGCAGGAGAGGTGGACTGCGCAGCCACGGGCTCAGGGACACCTCCCTGGTTCAAGCGTTTCAATTCCGACAATGTCGCGGCGAATCGCTGACGGGTATGAATGACGGGCGTGATATCACGACGCATGAGCACTCGGACGACATCGACCGAACGGAGCATAAGATCGGTGTGCCCGGATAACACCCGAAGGTGCCCGTCACGCACCGCGCCCATGAAGTCTTCAACATGATGGACGAGGTCCCCAATGGACTGGAAACCGACGGTGTAGGCTGACCCTTTTAACGTGTGGGCCGTGCGGAACAACTGGTTGATCAATTCTTTGTTCTGCGGGTCCTTATCCAGCTTCAGCAGATTCGCTTCCAGCGTTTCGAGATACTCCTGCGCTTCGGGGGCAAAATAAGACAGCACCTCCGGATCCAGATGGGGAACCAGATACTCATCCGACAGCGTCCGAGATTCGTCCTGGACAATGCCGTCGGCCGGCGCTACGGCGGACGGAGGGGGGTCCGCAAGCCTATCCGTTGGAGACGAGACAGCCGGCAACACCACAGATTCACCCAAGGACAAGCGCTTGAACAGTTGGAGGACCTGAGGGATATCCCGCTGAAGCGGGCCAAGGTGAGCAGGATCGCGGCGAAGCAGCAATCGAATGAGACCGGTCGCTTGAGACATGACCCGCAACAAAGGACCGCCAACGCGGACCCGCCCCTCTCGCACGGCCACCATGCAGTCTTCCATTGGATGAGCAATGTCGCCGATGGCCTGAAAGCCGACCGTATAGCTTGAGCCTTTCAACGTGTGGGCCGTGCGGAACAACCGATAAGCGGCATCTTCATCAATCTGGTTGCTTTCGAGGATCCTGATCAACCCGTCGATGGTATCGAGATACTCCTCCGCTTCGGGTGCGAAGTAAGACAGCACCTCCGCATCCAGAACAGGAACCAGATACTCCTCAGTGAATGAGGGGGCCGCGGGGTCAAGGGCCGCAGTGGTGCTAGCCTCGGACGGAGCCTCGGCCACAAAGGCGTCTGAAGAGCGGCAATACCGTCCAACGGCCTCGGGCTCCTCCATACGCCCCTGCTGGACCAGTTCGATCTGCGACTGAATGCCGTTGATGAGTTGGCCCATAGCATCTACCGCGCTCGGCCAATTCCCCTCCGGGATCGTAGCCCCCTGTTCCAAAAGCCACTCAAGGCGCTCGCACATCTTCGCGATGCCCTGATACCCGTACAGCGAAGCGGCCCCGCGGATGCGATGCGCGACGATGTATTGCTCCTGCAACTGCTGAGGCGTAGGAAGACGACCGGCGCTGTCGCGGTGGAGCGCCTGAGTCAACACTCTCATCCCATCCGATGCTTCCGTCACGAAGATGCCGACGAGATTCTGTTCGTCGAATTCCGAGCTCATCCGTTCCCCTTTTGCGCCTCGGGATCGTTCACCCGGCGTTGAGCCATCCGCTGCTTAGGCGACTTTGAATTGCGCCACGGAGGCGGTTAGACTCTCGGCCAGCTTCGCCATGTCTTCGACGGTCGCCCGCGCGGAGTCCGTCGCTTTCTGCGTGGCCGCGGCACCGCCCGTGAAGTCCTTAATAGACCGTCCGACCTGATCGGTGGAAGCGGTTTGGTTGGCCGCCGAAGATGCGATGGTCTGGGCGAGTTCGGAGGAGCGCTGCGCGATGGCTGAAATTTCCTTGAACACGTCACCGGTCCGAAGGGCGGAAGCCGACCCGGCTTCCACCGCCTGCGTCTCATGCTCCATCGCGACAACCGCGTCCTGCGTTTCACTTTGAATGACCTTAACGAGGTCGGCGATTTCGCGTGTCGCCTGCGTCGAACTTTCGGCCAGCTTTCGCACCTGGTCGGCGACGACGGCAAACCGTGCTCCGGCCTCACCGGCGCCGGCCGCCTCGATGGCGGCATTCAACGCCAGCAAGTTCGTTTGGTTGGCGATGTCGCGGATCGTCGACACAATCTGTGAAATTTCCAGTGACCGGTCGCCCAGCGCTTTCACCTGCTTCGACATGCGTTGCACCGCCGACCGGATGCTCTGCATGTCCTGCACGGTTTCCTGCACCGCGACACGACCACGCTCGGTGGCTTGGAGCACTTGCCGGGCCGATTCAGAGGAAGCGCCGGCCGTCTCGGCGACCTGCCGCATCGAGACAGCCAGTTGTTCGACCGCCCCGAGGGCCTTCACGGATTCGTCGGCTTGATGCTTGGCGGTACCGGCCATCTGTCCCGCATTTTCACGCAATGTGCCGGCCGACTTATTGACGCGTTCGGCGGATTCACGAACCTGCTTCATCAACTGGGCGAACCGCTGAATCATGAGGTTGAACCCGTCTGCCAGGTTTCCGAACATGTCTGCGGTGACTTCACCGCGCTTCGTCAAATCGCCCTTACCGACATCCGAGACGAGGACGAGAAACTGCATCAGTCGCTTTTGCATCATGTCGCGCTCTTCTTCGGTCGACACCAAGGCCGTGATCCGGTCCAACATGGCGTTGAACGCTTTGGCCATATGCCCGACCTCGTCGTCGCTTTCCAACTTCGCACGAGCTTGCAGATTCCCGGCCGCGGCCTGTTCGGCGACATCCGCCACATGGACGATGTTGCGAGCGATGGAACGGGCGAGAAAATAGCCGATGGCGCCGCCCAGCAGCAGCGCGACGAATCCTCCGATCAACACCACGTTGCTGCGGTAGGAGGCTTCCGCCTGTCCCCGATCATTCAATTCCTTTGCGATTTCCCGGATCGTCGTCATCAATTCCCGGACGCGCAGCGTCGCGTCGCTGTATTTGCCGGCGACTTCCACGGACAACGCGAGGTTACCAAGGTCCTTCATCGCCTGCTTTTGATCCTCTGAAAGGGACGCGCCGAAGCTGTCCGCAAACGCGCCCACGGCACCATCCGCGGAAGCAAAGTACTCGTGCAAGGCGGTGCGGAGTGCGGCCAGGTCCTTCCCTTCGTTGCGGCCGGTCGAGGACTCGTGCGATTCGGACGCTTGAATGGCTTCCAGCGGGGCGAGCGTTTGCTTCTTCAATTCCTCAAGTGGGGCGACGGCATCTTCGTAGTCGCTGTTTCGTGTCTGCCGTGCCGAACCCAGGAGCGCATCATGGTACAAACCGAGGTTGGTGCTGCTGACTCCGATATTGGACAGGGCCTGCGTCGATCCGTCATAGATCGACTGCAGCTCGCCCTTCAGCTTGCTGAGACCGAGGAGACCGACCAAGCCGACCATGATCATAATGGCGCCGACGGCGGAAAACCCGACGATCAGCTTGGGCAGTGTCTTGAGATTCTTGAACCAGGATTCGACTGACCACTTCGCCGCCTTGCTTTGCCTCGCCATGACTTCCCTCCTCTTCACCCTCAAGATAATGGATGACTGTTGTTATCGTGCGTTCGTTCAGTCGTCGCAATGATGACGGCCGGTTCACTGATCCATTAGTGCGTCGCTCCTTCTACGGAGGCCAGCAGCCGAGAGACCTCGACCATGCCGCTCATCCGGTCTTCGATCTTGACGAGGCCTGAGAGGAAGGGACGGCTCTCGGTGACGCCGCGAGCGGAGGCGGTCAATAAGTCATCTTCGTGAATCGTCCGGATTTCCGGCACATCGTCGATGAGGATGCCGACTTGCTGCGCGCCCTGCCGGACGACGACGACATATTTGAGGGCGATGGCGGTGGAGAGCCCCAGGACAGGCCGCAAGTCTGCGAGCGGCACGACCGTGCCTCGCAGGTTCGCCACGCCGATCAATGACGCCGGCATTCCAGGCACCGGCGTCACCGATTCAAGCTCAAACACTTCACGTACATGACGCAAATCAATGGCGAAGAGTTCTCCCCCCAAAGACATCAGACAAATCCGCGAGGGAAGGGCCGTAGAGGCTGCCTGAGATCCGGCGGAGGACCGGTATGGCGATTGTGCGCGCGTTGCGTCCATGATGTCCCAGTGGGTGATTGGCCCTGAAACGGCGGTGTCTAACCAAGCGCACGCTTCACAGCCGCCAAAAGGTCTTCTGACTTAAAGGGCTTCACGACATGCCCGTTGGCGCCTTGTTGCTGGCCCCAAAATTTATCGCTTTCCTGGCCCTTCGACGTGCAGAGCACGATGGGGATCGCTTTGAAGCGGTCGTCGTTCTTGAGATCCCGGCATGCCTGAAAGCCGTTCCGGCCAGGCATCACCACATCCATCACGATGAGATCGGGCTTTTCGGCGGCGATCTTGTCTTCCAACTTGTCCGTATTCGGAAACGAAACGACGGTATGGCTGGCACTCTTCAAATACGATTCGATCATCTGCAACTCGGCATAAGAATCATCCACGACTACAATCTTACTCATGAGTGCGCTCCTCCATTAAAAAAACGTCATACAGGGTCTACTTCATCGGCAACACAACACTGATGGCACCGGCCAATTCGCCTTCCTTCCAGCCTTCCTTTTTCATGCCCGTGATATCACGCTCGCCCTTCGGCCCGCCGTGACACGTCAAGCACGTCGCCCCCGCGTATTCCGGATCCATCACACGCATGACCGGCTTGCCGCCCACGACCGTCGCCTTGGCATATTGTTGCCCCTTCGGGTGACGGGAATCGGCAAATATCCTGAGGACCTCGGATTCAAAGTCATCCGGTTTGTTGCCCGGAAACCGGTAATCGGTTCCCGTGAGCTTCACTTTGATGCCGGTTTTCTTGAAGAATCTCTCTCCAGCTTTCCGCGCAAAGGCGGCCGGAATGAAACCTTTAAACGCGACTCCCTGTTTATTGATAACGGGCTGACTTTCCTGCACCACTTCGCGTTCCGACTCCAGTAGCGCCAACAGAAGCGGAGCCTGCGGCACGTTGTTCGGTCGGCTCAGGTCAATGCGGGTTTTTGCCTTGAACTTTTCAATAATCTCGTGCGCCAAAAACTCGTCGGTGAAACCCTTATTGGCTTTCGAAGGATCATTAATCAGCGTTTGATGCTCAGACACCACGGCACGACCCGCCTTCAGCAAGCCAATCAGCAGTTCGGCCGTCTCGGCCTCATCACCCGCCCTGGCGTGCGATGACATGCCTAACACCATGGCACAGAGGCCGGCTCCAAGGATTAATGATGGTATCCGCACCTTCATAGCGCTCCTCCTCGTTGGCGTGATCACCGCGACCACTGCTCCGACCTAAGTGTAGCGGCTTATCGCCGCTTGGCAAGAAGCGACTCCCCGCCAGCGCGGCGACCTAAAGCAGGTTACGTACGACGCGCCGACGGTGAACCACGGCCAGCGAGATGGCAACTTTTATGCCGCTAAAAGGACCCCTCAGCGTGCACAGACTATCGGGCGTGAAATGTATCGAAATGCTATCAAACAGAGGTGAATTGACCTATACGCCTGCACACACCATCGTCCGGACCGGTTTGCCCGCCTTTGTGCACGGATGTGCAACCAGGTAACAATTCTTGCCGCAATTGGCGAAGTGTGATCGGGAGAAGAAACGCCTCGTTGACGAAGACATCCGTCGCCACCCCTCACCGCCTCACTTCGAAGCTGGCGCAGCACCGTCTTCTAGCGCCTGCGATGGATTGGCATCGGCTATCGGGGACGATAGGCAAACTCTGCCGGGTACGCTGCAGCACTCATGAGAGCAAACCCGGATGTCGGCCCAGCGGCCGGCTCACCGCCTGGTTGAATCGCGTGCTTACCGTGAGAGCAGACCGAGCGAGGCCAGGGGGATATGCACCGCCAGGTGATCTGCCCATCGATCGATTTCACAATCAAAGCGATCGGTCACCGATTCAGATACACTGACGGGAACGACCTCTAAGTCTTTTCGTAGGCGTATCCGGTTCAGCCAGGCGCGCCGATAGCTCGCGTGATCGAACACCCCGTGGACATAGGTGCCCCATACCATGCCAGTATTATTCATGGCCCCATCGCGCCATGTATGGGCTTCTGCACTCTGTGGCGGTTGGGTTGCACACAGCAGGAAACAGTGCTGCACCGGCCTCTTGGGCAACGTGACTCCCATATGAATTTCGTATCCACTGATCCGCACGTCCACACCTAGCGAGGGTTGCAGAGGTCTGCCTTGAACCAGCGTGAGGGTTTTTTGTTCCTGCAGTTCGGTTTCGACGGCGAGGAACCCCAGGCCCTGCTCAACGCCACCGGACTCCACGGACCGGGGATCACGGATCTGCTCCCCCAATATCTGATAGCCTCCACAGATCCCGACCACTTCGACGCCGTCTTCCACCTGCTGCCTCAGCGCCTCCGCAAATCCCATCTTCCGAAGATAGCGCAAGTCTTCGAGAGTATTCTTCGAGCCGGGAATGATCACGACATCGGCCTGGCTCAAGTCGCGCGGCGCGGAGACGTACCGCAGGACGACATCAGGCTCGGCCTGCAGGAGATTAAAATCAGTGAAGTTGCTCATGCTCGGCAACAGCACCACCGCAATATTCACCGCGTCACCGGAATACGGTCGCTGCCGCTGAAGGGCCGGCCCGAGACTATCTTCTTGTGCGAGGACCAGGTCACGAAGGAACGGCACGACGCCGAACACCGGGATCCCGGTTCGCGTCTCCAAAAATCTCACGCCGTCGTCAAACAGAGCGGCATCCCCTCGGAACTTGTTGATGATCACTCCCCGAACGCGGGCGCGCTCCTCAGGCTGCAACAAATCGAGCGTCCCGATGATTTGGGCAAAGACTCCTCCGCGATCGATATCCGCCACCAACAGCACCCCGGCATCAGCCAGCGTGACCACGGGCCAGTTCACGAGATCCCGTTCCCGCAGATTAACTTCAGCCGCGCTTCCGGCTCCCTCGATCACAATGACATCGTATTGCGCGGCCAGTCGGGCATAACTATCTTGGACGGCTTTCCAGAGTTGTTGCCGTCCATCGAAATACTCGGCCGCCTCCAAGCGAGCCATCACCTTGCCGAGCACGACGACCTGCGAGCGCCGGTCGGATTCCGGCTTTAGGAGAATAGGGTTCATATCAACATGGGGCAGGAGCCTGCAGGCCTCGGCTTGTAGCGCTTGTGCTCGTCCGATTTCGCCACCCTCAGGAGTGACGAACGAGTTCAGCGACATGTTCTGAGCCTTGAAGGGTGCCACGCGGAGACCGGCACGGACGATCAACCGGCAGAGCCCGGCGGCGATCAGGCTCTTTCCGACGTCCGAACCGGTGCCGAGCACCGCGATCGCTTTGGCCGTCATCGTGAACCCTCACATCGCATCGCCCATTCGGCGGCTCGGGCAAGCCCTTGCGTCACGCAATGACCGACGACCTGCCCCATTAACGCGCCGATGGCAGTGTGTGTCCCGCTATAGGGCAACCATGGTCCCGCGCGACGACATGCAGAGGCAATCACTACGGCGTCGGTTCCGGTTCCCGTGGCACCAGGCCGGCCCGTCCAACTCGGCACGGCATGATCACGCAAGACACCGGTCTTAGTTTCCGTCACAACTTGCACCGCCCCCACCATGGCCGCATGGGATAGGCAGCCATTGGTAATCAGGATCACATTGATCGTACCGGGCTTTTGGGTGACGACAGGATCCTGGAGCGGCGGTTCGCCTGCCCGCACCGCATTCGTTACGCCAACCGTGGCGAAACACTCAACCCACAATCCGTTCGATTCCTCGCGTCCGATCACCAACCGCGTCATCGGAACAGCGGTCATGAGACCGACACAAGATTCATGGATGCCGAGGATGGCGCCCACCCGGCGAAGCGTGCGGGACGGATGCTCGTCGGGTGTGAAGGATCGAGGAGCTGTTCCGAGTTTCTTCTCGCTTAGACTCATCGCGACTTGATGATTCAGGATATAGCGCGTCCTGTGCAGTCCTCCGCACAGAGGGGCGGACGAGAGCACGCGCATGGTCGCCCCACAATCGATGACGAGTGTGCGCTCCGTCACGCGGTAGCTGGTGGATAGATGCGGCCTTTCCCTATGCATATCTCACCGCGACCGGAGAACGCGAGTCAGCGCCTTAGCCAGACGATCGTTCTCTCTGCCGGTCCTCACTGCCACGCGAATCGACCGGTCGTTCAAGCCCGGTATGGTGGAGCAATCACGGATCAGGAGGCCTTGCCGACGGAGCACTGCCGTAACGGTAGCGGCCTGCCATCCGACGGGCAATTCCATCAAGACAAAGTTCGCCTCAGAGGGGAACAGAACGCAGCCCGCCTTGATCAGGAGCGCTTCTAATCGGCTCCGTTCGCGCACCATAAACGCACGGCTGCGCGCGGCATGGCGGCCGTCTGCCAGCGCCGCGCACGCCGCTGCTTGAGCCAGAGCATTGACCGACCAGGGTGCCTGATTAGCACGGATGCATTGAGCCGCGTCCGCCTTAGCAATGAGATACCCGATGCGCAAACCGGGCAGACCGAAGAACTTCGTAAAGCTCCTGAGCACGATGGCTTGTCCTGTCGTCTTCATCTTGGACAGGATCGATCCCCCTTCACAATAGTCCGCAAAGGATTCATCGAGGATGAATCGGACGTTGTGTCGCGAAGCGGCCAAGGCAAGCCGCCGAACATCTTTCACGGAGCAGGCCTGTCCGGTCGGACTATTCGGATTACAGAGCACGACCGCGTCGATGCGAGGACCGCCTGTCCGGCTCCCACGACTTCTGCCAAGGATGTCGATCGCGCAGGTCAGCGGTGGCGCATAACCGTGAGCACGCTCGGCCAGCACCATGCTGACCCGCCCGCCGGATCGTTCCATTGCACGGGCGTACTCAGAGAAGGTCGGGCCGATCACAAGCAGATGCCGAAAGTGAAGTGCCCTCGGCAAAAGATGGATGAGTTCGCTGGAGCCGTTCCCAATGACGATTTGGTCCGGTTTGCACCGCCAATGCGAGGCGAGGGCATGCCGCAAGGCCCAGCAATCCGGATCGGGATAATGCGCCAGCAACGGCGTGGCCCGCATGATGGCCCGAACGGCGCCCGGGGGAGGGCCCAACGGATTGATGCTGGCACTGAAATCGATGAGTTGATTGACAGTCCGCCCCAACTGGCGGGCCGCCGCATAGACATTGCCGCCATGGTCGGACCGGTTTAAGAGAGCCATCGTACCGTCAAGGCCAGCAACAGCCCCAGCCCATAAGTCACCAGCATGATCCGGGACGCGATCGTAATATCAGTTGGCCGCAAGGTCCTTCGGTGGTCGCCCATGAGGGGACGCTCCTGCGCCTCGCCATCGTAGTAATTCACGCCTCCCAGTTGCACACCCAACGCGCCGGCCATGGCGGCTTCCGGCCGCCCGCTGTTGGGGCTTGGATGCCGGTGTCCGTCCCTGAAAAGGATCCGCCAGCTGTCGCGCATTGGCTGCCACTGTCCGGTCGTCGCTCCTGCGGCCGCGACGATCAACCCGGCGGCAGCTCGAGCCGGAACCCAATTGGCGAGATCATCCAATCGCGCGGAAGCCCAGCCGAATTGTTCATAATGCGCCTCACGGTGGCCGATCATCGAGTCCAAGGTATTGACCGCTTTATAGGCCAGCGCCAACGGCGCGCCGCCGACGGCGAGATAGAGCAACGGTGCGATCACCCCGTCCGCTGTGCTTTCCGCGACCGTCTCCACCGTCGCTCGAACAATCTCCGGTTCGGCCATCCCCTCGGTATCACGCCCCACGATCATTGCAACCGCCTGCCGAGCTCCGGGCAGGTTCCCGGTGCGCAGCTCGCGGCTCACGGCCAGCGCATGATCGAGCAAGTCGCGTCCGGCCAGCGTGGTAAAAGCCAGCCCGATCGCGACGCCCTGGCCGAAGCGGCTTGAGATCGTGGCCGCTTGTTCAATGGCTGAGGCAGCGACCAGGTAGCTCGCCGCCGGAATGGCCAGGGCAACAACAACTCCAGCGATTCGGAGACCGCCCGCCGAGCGACAGACGCTCCGAACGCGGCGATCCGACCAGGCGATTACCGCTCCAATCGCCCGGACCGGGTGTGGAAGCGCACGCGGGTCCCCAATCGCCGCATCGAGGGCGACCGCCAGCAGCACATCGGTCGCCGTCATCGAAACCATAGGATCATGGGAACAAGGAGGAGAAACACTATCTCGGTCAATTCGTTTGTCGCGCCCATCGTATCGCCCGTCACGCCTCCAAACCACCGGCGACAGCCAGCCCACGCAGCACCGACCACCATGACGCCGATCATTAGGGCGAGAGCGGCGCCTGGGGCACCTAAGCTCAGGATCAGAGCGGCACCCAACACCACCGTAGAGCACAGGACGTGGACGAACGACAGATGCCTTAAAAATGGTGCCGCCAGCCCTCCTTCCGCCCTCGCATAAGGAGACAGCCAGGCCACCGTCACCATAGCCCATCGCCCCAATGCCGGCATGCAAACCAGCGCCGGCATGCGGAGACTCTGGGGCAAGGCCTGCAACGCCGCATAACGAAGGAACAGGAAGAGAAAGAGCGCGGTGGCCCCCATAGCGCCGACTCGCGGATCCCGCATGATCGCCAGTCGGTCTGCCGCTGTACGGCCGCCGGCGAGCCCATCCACTGTGTCGGCGAGCCCGTCTTGATGCAACCCGCGAGTGAGTACAACGAGGAGTCCGATCAGCAGCACATTGACGACTTCCGGCGTGAACAACCTTGCAAGGACCAGATCAGCCGACGCCAGGATACCGCCGATCAAAAGGCCGACCGTCGTATACCAGGCCATCGATGTCGCCAGCTCGGCGGCGGCGGGCTCGTGATGTGTGCGGCTGATGGGGATCGCCGTGAGGAAATGCCACGCGAACAGAAATGGCCTCACCACTGCCGTCATCCTCTGCGCTCCGAAACCCCGGCTTCATCGAAGGTCGCCATCTCGGTCATGATCTTCACCGCAGAGAACACAAGGCTCATGCCGAGACAAGCCCCGGTACCTTCACCGAGACGGAGGTGAAGATCGAGCAACGGCTGCAGATCGAGGTGATCCAAGATGGCCTGATGGCCGCGCTCGACCGATCGGTGAGAGGCAATCAGGTACTCACGACAGCGCGGTTGGAGGCCCACGGCGATTAACGCGGCGGCGCCGGCAATAAACCCATCCAGCACCACCGGAACGTGACAGGCGGCAGCGCCCAGGATCAGTCCGGCGAGGCCGGCGATTTCCAGGCCGCCGACTCTGGACAACACACCAATCGGATCCGTCCGGTCCGGGCGATGAAGCCCGACGGCCTCCCGAATCACATTGATCTTCCGGGCATGCGCGGCATCGTCAATGCCCGTACCGCGTCCCGTCACCTCCTCCACAGCACGCCCGGTCATGACGACCGTGATCGCGGAACTCGCGGTGGTATTGCCGATGCCCATGTCGCCGGTCCCCACGAGGCCAATGCCGTCTCGAACCGCCTCCATCGACAACTCCACGCCCACCATGACCGCTTGCTCGGCCTGCTCCCGTGTCATGGCCGGCTCGCTGAGAAAATTGTGCGTCCCCGCCATGATCTTTCTCTGGATCAATCCCGGGACCACGCCGAAGTCATGGGCCACCCCGATATCTACGATCCGCACATCCACACCCGCATGCCGTGCAAGAACGTTCACACCGGCTCCTCCGCGCAGAAAGTTCAAGACCATTTGTGGCGTAACCTCACGAGGGTAGGCGCTCACGCCTTCCAGAGCCACGCCATGATCGGCGGCGAAGGTGAATACGGCGCCACGCGGCACCGCAGGCTTGATCTCACCGCTGAGCATCGCATACTGTGCGGCGATGTCTTCCAGGCGACCCAGGCTGCCAATAGGTTTGGTGAGACGGTCGAGACGGGCCTGGGCCTGAGTACGTAGGCGGCTGTCCGGCGACTGGATTTGAGCCACCACATCGTTGAGTGTCATCGGACCCTCATGGCCTATTTCAGCCGCAGCGATTGTCCACTGATCACGAAGTACACTTCATCCGCCTCGGCCGCGACCATTTGATTGACCTTACCGGCCAGCTCGCGAAACTTCCGGACCGCCCGCCCGACTGGCACGAGCCCCATGCCGAGTTCATTGCTGACGATGACGACGCGGCGAGACGATTTTCGCATCGCCTCCAATAGCTCGGCGACTTTATCCGGCATGCCGGCGTCGGGCACACGTGCCCCGCGCAGATTGCTCAACCATAACGTGAGGCAGTCCAACACAATCGATTGAAATTTATGACCATGCGCGAAGAACCATGTGGCAAGGTGCAGGGGCACCTCGACCGTCTGCCAGTCCTTCGCCCTGGCGGCCTGATGCCGGGTAATCCGCTCTTCCATCTCAGGGTCCAACGCTTGTCCCGTCGCCACAAAGGCCCGGGGCCGACCGGCGCCAGCCAGATCGAGCGCCCGCTGGCTCTTGCCCGATGATGCTCCACCGACCACGAGGATCATCGTAGAGCGCCTCTTCCCTGTGCGCGTCATCGAATTAGGCCGGGCTCTTCTTCACATCGCGCTGCCATAAAAATTCCGGCTCCCCGTGCATCTTCCCGGCCCAGCGCGCCAGCACGAATAGAGCGTCACTCAAACGATTAAGGTACTTAAGAATGACGTTCTCGACCGGTTCTTCCTTCGCCAGATGCACACAGATCCGTTCCGCCCGACGGCCAATCGTTCGAGCCTGATGAAGAAAACCGGAGACCTTTCCGCCTCCAGGCAGAATGAATTCTTTGAGCGGCGCGAGGTCTTTCTGGCAGCGGTCGATCATCTTTTCGAGCCGGGTGACATCCAAATCGGTCACCTGCGGCATGTTTGAGAACGTCTGACCGGGGGCCGTGGCGAGAATTCCGCCGAGATCAAACAGTTTATTCTGGATCCATCGAAGATCGTCTTCCAGTTGGCTGGCCGGCCCGTGCGTGGACATCATCTCGGCATTCATGACACGCACAACGCCGATCGACGCGTTCAACTCGTCCACGGTGCCATACGCCTCCACTCTGAGACTGTCTTTCCACACCTGCTGACCACCGGCCAGCCTGGTCTGGCCACCGTCACCCGTTTTCGTATAGACCTTCGTAATGCGCATGCCCGCTCCTCCTTACGCCCTCTCCACGGTCACCGATGGACCATGACCGCCCCTGACGCATGCGGCCATCGTTGATCTTCTTCGACCGGACGCCGACTCATACCACACTTCCCATGCAGAGATAGAAGGTGCGGCACCGTATGCGAGTTCATCCGGCAGGGGGCTGAACAGGGGCAACCGGACTGAGTGTCTGGTCGCCTGCGCTGACCTTGTCCAAGCACCGAGGACAGAGACAGTCCTTAAAACGCACGGCAATCCAATCCATCTGCCGCTCGGTAATTCCCACCTTCCCGCACCAGCACTGATACCCACCGCATTGAAATGCCGCGCCGCAGGCTTCACAAATCTTCTCCGCGGGACCTTTCATGGGCCCTCCTTAAAATTCGACGCCGGCTTGCGCCTTGACCCCTTTGCGAAAGGGGTGCTTCACCTGTTTCATCTCCGTGACGAGATCCGCCTCCTCGGCCAGGCGCTCATGCCCGCCGCGACCGGTGATCACAACATGCTGCATGGGCGGGCGAGATCGAAGGGCCGGCACCACCTCCGCCACATCCACATAGGCATGCGTTAGCGCGATATTGAACTCGTCCAGGATGACCATGGCATACGAGGAGTCTCGCAAGAACTCACAGGCCGCCGCCCACGCCTGCTGCGCAAATCTCGTATCCCGCTCCAAGTCCTGCGTTTCCCAGGTGTAGCCCTCACCCATCCGCAGGAACGTCACCCGATCGCCGAACGATTTCAATGCCCGTTCTTCCGCGGTATCAATCGCGCCCTTGATGAACTGCACCACCGCGACCTTCATGCCATGGCCAATGCAGCGCAAGGCCATGCCCAAAGCCGCCGTGGTCTTGCCCTTGCCGGCGCCGGTATAGACGATCAGCAGCCCTTTCTCTTCCTGCGCCGCCTCGATCCGTCGATCCACCGACGCTTTGAGCCGCGCCATCTTGGCTTTGTGCTCATGCTGTTCCGTCATGGTGTCCTTTCCGATCTTTCGACTACGAACAGGCTGTGCGGCGTGCCGAATCGATCAGCGAGGCCGCCATCTCCGGCCGACTGGCGAAATGCAGATGCGTATATAATGCGAGCACGTTGCCGCTCACCAGCCCATCGAGCCCGGCCGGCCGGCCCTGCGCATCCGTGAGCGCGCAAGCATACGGCAACGGTTCATTCGCCACCAGCGTAGAATAGTGAAACTCATGTCCCCGAGCCATGACCCCGGGACCACCAAGGATGCCGGCCTGTACTACCTCCACTGATCGGTATCCCAACGTCAGGCCCGGCTTCTTCATCACCGCCTCCGCCGCAAATAATCCGACCATCTCGTGCGGAGTCCCGTCAAAACCGCGAATCGCCCGCGTGAGATACATCATCCCGCCGCACTCGGCATAGATGGTCCCGCCGCGCTCGGCAAAGGACCGGATGGCTCGTCGCATCACCGTATTATTCGCCAACTGCTCCCCATACAGCTCCGGATAACCGCCCCCCAAATACAACAGGTCGATCGGCGGCAAGGCGCCGTCATGCATCGGAGAAAACCTCACGACTTGCGCGCCTTCGTCCTCCAGGAGCTCAATGTTCTCGGGGTAATAGAAACAAAAGGCCGGATCGTAGGCGACGCCTATGCGGACCGAAGGCTTCATCGCCCGGGTCGAGGCCGCAGACCGGAAGGCGGGCCCTATAGGCACCGAGCCGCATAACTGCGCCAAGCGCTCAACCAGGTCCAGATCGACTGTCTCTATGGCCGCCTTCGCTAGGCGGTCGTAGAGGTCGGTCGACCCGCGCTCCAGCGCCGTGACCAAGCCGAGATGCCGGTCCTCCACCGTGACGGCAGAATCCGGCTTCAGATACCCCACGACCGCCACGTCCGTTTCCGCTTCCACGGCCTCCTTTAGGAGCCGATAGTGCCCCTCGCTGCCGATCCGGTTGAACAACACGCCGGCCACGCACAGCTCCCCGTCAAAATCGGCATAGCCGGCCACCATGGCGGCCGCCGATCGCGCCATCGCGCTTCCGTCAATGACCAGCAAGACCGGCGCAGCGAGTTGCTTGGCTAATTCGGCTGTGCTGCCGATCTCGTTGACCGGCGAGCTCCCGTCGAACAGGCCCATCATCCCTTCGATCACTGAGAGATCCGCTCCGGTCGCGGCATGGATAAAGATTTCGCGGTTCAGTCTCTCGCCCAGCATCCAGCCGTCCAGGTTGCGGGACACCCGGCCCGTGACAGCCGTGTGATGGCCGGGATCAATGAAGTCCGGCCCAACCTTAAACGGCTGCACTCGGCGGCCCCTGGCCTGCAGAGCCGCCAGCAGGGCCAGCGTCACCGTCGTTTTGCCGACGCCGCTGGAAGTCCCGGCGATGATGAGTCGCGGATGAGTCACACGTCCTCTTCAGCGGCTAATTGTAGATGACGCGCACACCGGCAAACACTGATCGCACCGGAGTGCCGTAATGCAATATTTCTTCGTACTTCTCGTTGAACAGATTTTCTGCCCGCAGGTAGGTTTGCACCCCTTTGACGACCTCGTAATTCACCACCAGATTCCAGACATCGAACGCGTTCAGCTTTTGAGTATTCGCGACGTTCTCGAAGCGCGAACCCACATACCGGCCCTCGAGCGTCACCATCAACGGTTCAATAGGCTGGTAACTGACGATGAGGCTCCACTGATCGACCGGGACCCGCGGCACCCGGTTGCCCGCCAGCTCGCCAAGGTTTCGCGTCAAGGTATTCGTATACTGTGCCTGCAGATCCAATCGTTTGATGCCCGGAAGGTCCTTAAAAACGGCGTACTTGATGCTGGCTTCCCAACCTTTCGTGCCGACCAGCCCGATGTTTTGCGCACAAAAATTGGGACCGAAAGGTCCGGTGCCGCAGACAGTCGCGCTCTGCTGCGCCACGATCATGTCTCTGTACCGATTCCAAAAGTAACCGGCACTCACCGTCAGCCGGTCGTTCAGCAGATATTGATCCACTCCGACATCCATGCTTTGGCTTCGCTCAGGTCTGAGATCGGTATTGCCGAAGCCGGGAAAAAATAACTGATTGATCGTCGGGGCGCGGAACCCGGTGGCGTAACTCCCGCGGATTTTGGTGCCGGACTCCCGATGAAGATAGCCAGCCGTCGTCCTGTACGTTGTCGCGGTCCCGAATACGTTGTAATCGTCGAGGCGCATTCCACCTGTTGCAAAGACCCGATCCCACAGGTTCAGCTGGGCTTGCGCGAATCCGGCATGGCTGGTGAGAGTCCTATTATTGAAGGTCACCGTGTTAGTGCCGGTGTTGAGGTTTTCTCCTTGTTGATCGCGATACTGATACCCCGCCGTGAGCAATAATGGTTGGGCAATCTGAAAGTTATGCTGCCATTCGACGCGGTTGCTCACGGTATTGATCTCGGACTGGCCTCCAAACGGAGTGGACACGGCCCCGGTGAGAAGGTTCCGCTGCGTCGTCCCGGAAACTGTGTCCAGGGTTTCGGTTTGCCGCGTGACGGTCAAAGACTGATTCCACCAGGCGGTGACCGGTTGCTGGTAGGATCCGCCGTACACGAACTGCTGACTTCTGCTGTAGGCGCCCAGCACATCAAAACCGGGGGCAAAGCCATTGTCGAAATTCGTCCGCCCCTGGAGCAGACGGAAGGTGAGATCTAGACGTCCATCGCGCGGCAGCGCCACGCCAATGCGGGTCGACCCCTGCCAGTTATGAAATCCGTCCCGTTCCGACGCACCCCGCCGATAATTCACCGCCGAGAAGCTCGTCACATCCCAGCGAGAAAGGGCAGCTGACACGTCCACCGGTCCCTTTTGTCCGGATACCTGCGCCCCCTCGCGTAAAGACGAGAAGGACCCGTACTCGATGAATCCGCTGGCGGACGGAGTGCCATCGCCTTTCTTAGTGGTAATATTGATGACGCCTCCCATAGCGTCGGCTCCCCACAGCATGCTTTGTGCGCCGCGAAGAATTTCGATCCGCTCGATATTGTCCGTCGTCAGATTGGAAAAGTCGAAGCTGCCCAAGGTCGCACTATTCATGATGGCGCCGTCGATCAGCACCAGCACCTGATCCGAGTTGCTCCCTCGGATACGCACGTTCGCTGAAGAGCCTGGTCCTCCATTGGAGAACACCGTCAGGCCCTGGCTCAGGCGGAGCGCATCGACCACCGTCCGAATCTGCCGTCGCTTCAGATCTTCCTCTGTGATGACTTCGACCGCGCTGGTGACTTGGGCCGCGGGAACGGGGGTTTTAGTGGCACTCACGACGACTTCTCTTGTCTCGACAAGCTCCGACTGATCCGCCATGGCAATGTCTTGCGCCGACGCGACATGAACGGGAAGGAAAACAACCGGCCACACACAGAAAAGCGCACGCAGCACAGGACACGCACACACTGACGACATAACGACCTCCCTTTGGCTCGAAGGGTGTTGATGGTTTCCGTCAGCTGGGTCTCCTGACTTGCGGCTCGTCGCTCCCCCGCGCCTTCCCATCAGGCAGCGTGATGGGTGATGCGTGAAGCGTGATGCGTGCGTGAAAGAGCGTTCCGCTCTTCCACCCTCGTCACTCTTCACTGTTCACCCGTCACTGCCTTTCGACAGTGGCATTTCGGCAGGGTCGCTCCCCGCTTACAGTGGCGGCACCGTGATGGTCTTGCACCATCTTCCCCGGCGCTGACGGCGTATCGTCCCTTGGCTCCCCCTACGATAATGGTGACGCACCTATCACTTCGCGCAGAACAGGAGGTGCAACCTGTTCTGCCGGCATCCTCTCGCTAGAGCGACGAGTCCCTCCTCAGCGCCCGTCTCATACGTCCGGACCAGCTCCGCGCATCTGTTGGACGTGATCGGATAGGCCGCAGTCACGTTCTCCGCGCGTCATGATAACTTGCGCATCGGATTCCACCCCGGCAGCGTAACGCGAGGCAACCCCGAAACCGGATGGCGGTCCACGAGCACGCGGCAATGATAGACCGTTTCCAACAGGTCCGATTGGATGACCTCTTCCGCGCTGCCTAATCGGAATACTCGTCCATGGTCCAATAGCAAGAGCCGGTCGCAGTACTGGCTCACCAGATTGAGGTCATGCGACACGAGCACGATCGTCAGCCCGCGGTCCTCTTTCAACCGCCGGAGGACCGCACAGATCTCGATCTGATGCTGAAGATCGAGGAAGGCCGTGGGCTCGTCGAGGAGGAGCACTTTCGGCGCTTGCGCCAACGCGCGGGCTATAATGGTCCGCTGCCGTTCTCCTCCCGAGAGATCGGTCACCGAACGCCGGGCGAGGTGCGTGATATCCATAGTGGCCATGGCCTCTCCCGCCACGGCCAGATCTTCCTGCGTTTCCCATCCGAATCCGGCGTTCCAGCGGTCATGCGGCCGATGGGGAAAGCGTCCCATCAATACCGTTTCCGCCACCGTGAAGGGAAACACCTGCTGGGTGTCCTGCGGCACGACGCCGACCAGACGAGCCACCTCTCGTGGCGTCAGGGCCATCAACGGCGTACCGAACAAGCACACCGTTCCTTCCTGCGGCGTCATCGTCCCGGCCAGGAGGTTCAGCAAGGACGTCTTCCCGGATCCGTTCGGGCCGACGATCCCCAACACTTCCCCTTCATGAACGTGAAACGTGACTCCATCCAAGGCCCAACCGGCATCCGGTGATGCAGCACTCCGATAGCGGAATCGCACCGATTGCACCTGGTACGCCTCAGGGTCGGCCTGCGGTTGCAACACTCCGGCCACTCCACTCTTGAATGGATGGTTCACGCCAGGCGATCCTTTCGCCAGAGCAGGAGATACACGAAAAAGGGGCCCCCGGTGAGCGCCGTAATGATGCCGACTGGCATCTCGGCTGGGGACAGCAGGGTGCGCGCCAACGTATCGGCCACCATCAGAAACATGCCTCCCACCAACGCGGACGCGGGTAAGAGCAAACGATGGTCGGTGCCAACTAGAAGACGGACGGCATGCGGGATCACCATGCCGATGAAGCCGATCATGCCGCTGACCGAGACCACCGCCCCCGTGACGAGGGCAGACAGGATGAAGATGAACCGCTTGGCTCGATCGGTATCGACCCCCAGCGAGCGGGCCGTGCCCTCCCCCAGCGCCAGAATGTTCAGCACGCGTGCCTGTTTGAACAGCACCAAGAGGCCCACCAATAAATAAAGAGCGAGCAGGGATAATGTCGGATAGTCGGGAGCCGTCAAGGTGCCCATCAACCAGGTCATCATGCCGAAAGAACGATTCGGTTCCATGATGGAGGTGATAAACATAATCAGCGCGGAGAAAACAGCGTTCAGGATCACGCCGGCCAGCAAGAGGCTGTGGATGGGCAGGCGTTGGTAGCTGGCGGCTATTCGATACACCACCAGCAACGCCAGCAAGCCGCCCGCAAACCCACAGGCGGGTAACGCGGCTGGGGCCAGCACACTCGTACCAATGCCGAACAACACCGCCAGCGTCACACCGAACGCCGCCCCGCTCGACACGCCGAGCACGTAGGGGTCTGCCAAATGGTTGCGTAAGAGGGCTTGCAAGGCCGCCCCAACGGAAGCGAGACAACAGCCGACGAGAAATCCCAACAGCACCCGCGGCAGCCGTATCTGTATCAGGATGATTCCGGCGGTACCGACCGTCTCGGCGTCGTTGGCGCCTCCCAGGGTTCGCGCGAGCGTCCGCATGATCTGGCCCAGTCGGATCGGCTGAACACCGAATTGAAGAGAGGCCAGTCCGAGCAGTAGCGCAGCGAGCGAAAGCGAACCAATGATCCTGAACCAGCGCGGAGCGGTCAACACGGCCTCTGCGCAGGCCGGCGCGGATTCCAAGCGCCGCGTTGGCGCGGGAGAGCGTCCGTCTTGAGGCTGGGCTTGCGCCGTCGATGACGGCTGGTGAACAGGCTGGGTCATGGCTGGACAGGATTGCCGGGCGTTCCGAACGCCTCGGGATGAATGGCCTTGGCTAACTCTTCCAGGCCTTGCGCGATGCGAGGCCCCGGGCGATTGAGCAAATTCGCGGGGACTTCGCGGATACGATGATGGCGAACCGCGGACAGCGACGTCCATCGCTGCCACTGTTGCTGCTCGCTTGATGGAATGCCTTCGGCGGTTCCTGCGGGAAACACGAGGACCTCAGGGTCTTCCTGCAGCACGGTTTCCATGCTCAGGCGTGGATACGGTGCGCCGGCCTGCGCCGCGACATTGCGCCCCCCGGCAAGCCCGATCATCTGATCGATGAAGCTGCCCGGTCCAACCGTAATCAATGGCTGGCTGTTTAACACATACAGCACGCGTTTCGGCGGGAGGGACTCCACCTTACCCCTCAACTCCGCCAATCGCGCCCGCATGGCCTGGACCACGACACCGGCTTCCGGCGCGCGCTCCACGATACGCCCGAGCGTCTGAACGTGCAGCGGAATATCCTCGACCCGCTTGGCTGCAAAAATAAATGTGGGAATCTTCAGCTGCTCGAGTTTGGCCAACACGTCGGCGCGGAGAAATTCTATGGGCGCCAAGACCAAATCAGGCTTGAGCGCCGCCAGCATTTCGACATTGGGATGCGAGTAGCCCACTTTGGGCTTGGAACGCGCGGCGGGAGGAAAGTCGCAGAATTCCGTGACACCCACGATTTGTTCGTCGATCCCGAGGGCGAACAGCATTTCCGTGATGCTCGGGGCGAGCGACACAATCCGGGTCGGGGCTTTGGCGACATAGAGCTTGCGTCCGGTGTCATCGACGAACGTGCGTGGGGTGATGTTCGCCATGAACGGCATGCCGGTGAGAATGCCTTGCTGTCGCCGTTTTCTCTCCAACGGGTCTCCCTGTCCGATTGCCGGAACGAGGATACTGATCACCAGCACGGTAAGGCCAATGC
>JACVSD010000063.1 GCA_014534095.1 Nitrospiraceae bacterium | reverse complement strand
TTTGTGCCATGTGCTGCCGATGCCGAGTGGTACGTCGCCGGGCAGGCTGGCGTCAATTTCGCTGATCGTCTGAAAGACGTACAGGGTACGGGGACTTTGTCCGGCTTTCAGTCTCGGTCGGACTTCGATTTGCAGAGCGCCGTAGCCTATGGCGGTAAGCTCGGATATTTCTCGGGTAATGGCGCCGTTGGCTTAGAGGTGGATGCCTTTCACAGCTCTCCGCACCGGAAGGCCTTCGTCAACTCCGAGGGAACTTATGTCTCCGGGGTTCATCTCGGGGTGACTAATGTGGGGCTCAACATTTTATTTCGCTATCCCGGGCAGACGTTCCAACCTTACGCGGGCATCGGTGGCGCGGCCCTCATCGCCCGTCTCGGGGGGTCGCCGACGGTGAGGGGCGACAGCGATGTGGGATTCGGCGTGAATTTGATCGCCGGCATTCGGGCGTTCGTGACACCTTACGTGGCGGTCTTCACAGAATATAAGTACACGCAGGGAAATCTCATCTTCGATCGCGCTTTTCCGCCAGACGCGGGGTTCAGCGGCGACTATCGCGCGCAACATCTGGTTTTCGGGGTCTCCTATCATTTCTAACCGGTCCGACGGGAAGGGTCACATGGGATGGTTTGGCCTCTTGATGGTATGGGTTCTCGTGCAGACCGGTTGTACCTCGGGCCCGCCTGTCATTCCGCCGGAATTCGATCAACAAATTGACCGGTCGGTGTCGTTTTCCCAGCTCCGGTCCGCAGCCGACCAGTATCGCGGCTATACTGTCTTGTTGGGCGGTGAAGTACTGTCAGCGAAGCGCTTGCACAATGGGACAGAACTGGAAATCTTGCAGCTACCGGTGAACGACGACGATCCGCCGGCGGAGCGCCGGAGCGAGTCGCAAGGCCGGTTCCTTGCCATGGCGCGGGACGGAGTGGACCCGGCTTCCTTGCCACGGGGAACGCGCGTCACGGTGATCGGCGAGGTGACCGGCAATGTCGTACAGCGGCTCGATGAGTCCGACTATCGCTATCCGACCGTGGATCTCAAGCATCTCCACGTGTGGGAGCCGGCCGACTATCAGCGGCGGCGCTCAGCCGGTCCGAGGGTGGGCCTATTCGGCGGGATGGGGCTTGGGATGGGCGGCGGCGGGGGCAGCTTCGGCGGGCTCAGTATTGGAACCGGATTCTAAATGAGGAGGCCGATACGAGAAGACTCAAGCGCACGGAGCGCTTCATCAAAAAGCTGTTATCTACGACGGTGCTTCGGCCGTTTCGGCACTCGTGTCATCACTGGCGTGTGGGCTTTCGCCGGTCGAAACTCAGCCTGATGGACGAGGGTCCTCAGGCGCTGACGAGCTTTCGCTGGATCGACTCGCCTCCGGGTCATTTCTATGCCGATCCGATGTTGTTCCAGCACGAGGGCCGGACCTGGGTGTTCGTGGAGGATTATCTGTACGCCACGGATGAAGCGCGCTGCATTCTTGTTGCGGAGGTCAGCCAGGAGGGAGCGATCGGGCGTTTCATGCCGGCTCTGGCGACGGATTTTCACCTTTCTTATCCCTTGGTTTTCAGCCATGACGATCAGATCTTCATGATACCGGAGACGGCGGCCCACCGTACGGTAGAACTGTACCGGGCGGTGCGGTTTCCCCTCGAGTGGCGCTTCGAAGCGGTGTTATTCCCTCACCCGGCTTACGATACCACGCCGCTGTACCATGACGGCCGTTGGTACTTCTTTACGTCGATCCCTCGGGAAAGCGGCCGGGAACGCGTCGTCCCGAATCTGTTCTATGCCGATTCGCTTACCGGTGCATGGCACCTCCACCCCTCGAGTCCGATCGGAGGGCTCGACGAGGCACGGGGTGCCGGCCCTATCTTTAAAGTCGATGACCGTCTGATCCGGCCCACGCAATGTGGCCGTCCGGTGTATGGCTATTCGTTTGCCTTCGAGGAAATCACGCGGCTGGATCAGGAGGGATTCTCCGAACAACGCCTGGTCTGCTTTGAGCCTACTTGGAAGCGGCATCTCCTCGGCATGCATACGTATGGCAGGGCCGGAGAGATTGAAGTGATCGACGGTTGCTGGGGTGTCAATCCGTATGATGTGATGTGACTGACGCGTGATGCTGGCGCAAAGCGATCCCGTAGACGAGAGAGACAAAAAGACCATACAGATCGGACCCCATGCTTTACCTGATTTCCATGGCATTGACGATGATCCTGGCGCTCGCCGGTTGCGCGAAGTCCGCGCACCAGACGGGACAAGATCTGCTGGACGAAGTTATACCGCCGGCGATCAGGGCACAGGTCGATGAATCGGTGAGGTTTACGGACCTCCGTGCTTCGCCAAGCACCTACATCGGCCGCACTGTGATGCTCAGCGGATTGGCGATGAAGTCACAGCGCGTCAAAGAGCAGACCGAGATCGAAGTGCTCCAGCTTCCCACCGAGGGCGGCATGACGCCGACCGACAGGCGCAGCCAGTCGGAAGGCCGCTTCATCGCGATCAAATCCGAAACGTTCTTGGACCCTGCGGTGATCGAAAAAGGATCGCCGTTGACCGTCGTCGGGGAGATGAAAGGGACCGCCACGCGGACTCTCGACGAAGGTGACTATGTCTATCCGATTCTGGAGATCAAACACTTGGTGGACTGGAACGAAGTACAGAGCCGCGATCAGCAACGCTATGCATCCAGTTACCGATATGGCGGTTATGGATACGGCGGGTACGGCTATGGCCCCTATGCGCCGTGGTACTACGGTTACGCGAGTCCCTTCTATGGGCCGTACGGTATGTATGGCATGTATCCCTACTCCTATTACGGTCCGTACTATGCGCCGTACGGCTCGGGAGGTTTTGGAGGCGGTGGCTCGGCTCCTTCATCCTCCCCTCGCTCCTCTCCACCAGCCGACTTCCGCTAAGAGCTGAGCATGGCCCGTCCATCCACGTCACTCCGGCGCTATCACGCGAAACGTGATTTCGGCCGGACGCCGGAACCGAGCGGTCGCACCTCGCAGGTGGCCGTCATGCCGTCGAATGGTACAGGTCTATTCGTGGTGCAGCAGCACGCGGCCACCCGCATGCATTACGATTTCCGGCTGGAACTTGACGGGACATTGAAGAGCTGGGCGGTTCCCAAAGGACCGAGTCTCGATCCGTCGCAGAAACGTCTGGCGGTCCATGTCGAGGATCATCCCATCGAGTACGCTGCCTTTGAAGGCATTATCCCGCCGAAACAGTATGGCGCCGGCACCGTGTTGCTGTGGGATCGAGGGCGATGGGAAGCGCTCGGCGATCCACGCGCGGGGTATCGCCAAGGGGTGTTGAAGTTTCGCCTGGCCGGCCGGAAACTTCACGGCGGCTGGACGTTAGTCCGGATGGGGCGACCGTCCCGGGACGAGAGCGAGAAGGAAAACTGGCTGCTGATCAAAGAGCAGGACGAGGAGGCACGCCGCGGCCCGGATGGTGACATCGTCAAATCTCTCACCCAGAGTGTCGAAAGCGGGCGGGGACTGGAGGAAATCGCTGAAGGACAACCGCGGGTGTGGCACTCCAATCGCCGGTCCGGTTCAGTTTCGGAGCCTTCGCGGCGGTCCGGTCCGGAGCATGTCGAACGTGCCGTCAAACGGGCTTGTCCGGATTGGGTCCCGCCACAGTTGGCCACCCTCGTGGACCGCATGCCGGACGGTGAGCAATGGGTACACGAAATCAAATATGACGGCTACCGCATCGTGTGTCGCGTTCAGGATGGGACCGCCCGACTCTTCAGCCGCAACCAGAAGGACTGGACGGACAAGCTCGGCCCGCAGGCCCGGGCCATAGAATCGCTCGGACTGCAAGAGGCTTGGCTCGATGGAGAGGTCGTCGTGTTTACCAAAGAGGGAACGGCGGACTTTCAAGCGCTGCAGAATGCCTTCGACCTGCGGTCGGCGACACCAATCGTCTATTGCCTGTTCGACCTGATGTATCTGGACGGTTATGACTTGAGAAACGTGCCGCTCTTCGAGCGCAAGCGCTTGTTAGCGTCGCTCCTTGCCGATCGGACCGGCGAGCCGGTCCTCCGGTATAGCGATCACTTGGTAGGCGGGGGGCAGGCGGCGCTGGACGAGGCCTGCCGCCAGGGGTTGGAAGGGTTAATGGCAAAAAGGGCGGACGCTCCGTATCACGCTGGCCGGAGCCGAAGTTGGCTCAAAATCAAATGTGAGCAGCGGCAGGAATTTGTGATCGGCGGATACACCGAGCCGGCCGGTTCGCGTTACGGATTCGGCGCCTTGTTGGTCGGGTTCTACGACGACAAGGCGCTTCGGTATGCCGGTAAGGTGGGCACGGGATTCACCGAGACGTCGTTGCGAGAGTTGCAGGCACAACTGAAGCGGCTGGAGCAAAGCAAGCCCCCTTTTATCAATCCACCCACCGGCTATGACGCGCGAGGGGTGCACTGGGTGCGCCCCGAACTGGTGGGTGAAGTCCGCTTTGCTGAATGGACGCAAGAGGGGATCCTCCGCCAACCGAGCTTTCAGGGACTCCGGAAGGACAAGCAGCCGAACACTATTGGGCGCGAACAGGCCAGGCCCGCCATCGAGACCGAACGCGTTGCTTCTGCTGTCCCAGCGTCTCGGTCATCGGACTCGTCCGGCCGGCGCACCCAGCACCGGTCAACTGCAGCCCGGCCCGGGCTGAGCCATCCGGACCGCGTCATGTATCCGGACATCGGCCTGACCAAAGAGGGACTGGCCCGCTATTACGAGCAGGTCGCGGAGTGGATCCTGCCACATCTGCAAGGTCGTCCATTGACACTGGTCCGCTGCCCCCAGGGGTACCAGCAATGCTTCTATCAGAAGCACATTAATGAAACAGTACCCAAAGCCATCGGTCGGGTGGACATTGAAGAAGACGGCGGGCGGGAAACTTACATGGTTGTCGATTCGCTCGAAGGTCTCTTGGGTGTGGTGCAGATGGGCGTGCTCGAATTGCATACCTGGGGATCCAAGAAAGACCGGCCGGATCGGCCGGACCGGCTCACGTTTGATTTTGACCCGGATCCAACCGTGTCGTGGGAGCAGGTGATCGAAGCCGCACAGTTGGTGCGCGCGCTGCTGGGTGAGTTGGGCTTGGAAAGCTACGTGAAAACGACGGGCGGAAAGGGATTGCATGTCGTGACGCCCATCCAGCGGAGCTTGAGCTGGGAGGAGGCGAAAGAGTTTTCCAAGGCGGTGGCCGATCACATGGTGACGATGATTCCGCAACGGTTTACATCCAATATGGCGAAGCGTGCGAGAAAAGGAAAAATCTTCATCGACTATCTCCGCAATTCCCGCGGGGCGACGGCCATAGCAGCCTATTCCACCAGGGCCAAACCCGGGGCGCCAGTGTCCGTGCCGCTGAGCTGGGAAGAACTTTCCCGCGATGTGCCGTCCAACCACTATACCGTCGCTACTACCCCCGACCGGCTGCAGGCGTTACGTCACGATCCCTGGGCCGGCTATGAACAGGCGGCTCGACGAGTCACCGCGTCGATGAAAGCGCGCCTTCGGAAAGCCGCCTGACACGCCTGACTCCCAAAAGGCAGGGTCCTCGGGGAAGGCCCCAGTGGACAAGACCGAGAACCGCCCGCGAGAATGTGTGGATCCACTTGGCTGTTGCTGTATCCATGGAAAGGCACGTATGAACCGCCTTATTGATCTCCAGAATTGCGGTCAAAGTTATTGGCTGGATAACCTCACGAGAAAGATGCTGGTCGACGGCGACCTCGCACGGCGGATCCGTGACGAAGGCTTGCGAGGCATTACGGCTAATCCGGCTACCTTCGGGCAGGCCCTGAAGAGTGATGAGTACGATCAAGACATCCGGGAGTGGGCCGTGCAGGGTCGGACGACGAGCGAGATCTACGAACATCTCCTGGTCACCGACGTCAAACAGGCCTGTGACCTGTTGATGGACGTGTACCGGCAAACCGACGGCATCGACGGCTATGTCAGCCTGGAAGTCTCGCCTCATCTGGCACACGACCCGGAGGGCACCATGCAGGAAGCCCGGCGCTATGTTGCGTTGGTCGACCGGCCCAATTTGTTCATCAAGATTCCGGGCACTCATCAGGGCGTAATCGCGATCCAACAAATGCTCTATGAGGGCGTGTCGGTCAACGTCACCCTGTTATTTTCTGTCGCCGCGTATCAAGCGGTGATGGAGGCGCATATGGCGGCGCTCGAGCGGCGAGCGGCCGAGGGACTGCCGCTGCGTCCAGTGATGTCGGTGGCGAGCTTTTTCCTGAGCCGGATCGATGTGCTCGTGGACCAGCTGTTGAGCCAGCGGGTGTCAGGGGGGGATGACCAACGCATCGGAACATTGCGGGGACAAGCCGCCGTGGCCAGCGCCAAATTGGCGTATCAAGTCTTTCGCCAAGGCGTCGCGAGTGAACGGTGGAGGCGGCTGGCCGGCCACGGGGCGCGGGTCCAGCGCCCGCTTTGGGCGAGCACGGGCACCAAGAATCCAGCGTATCGCGACGTCTATTATGTCGAGCCATTGATCGGACGGGATACCGTCAATACGATGCCAGAGGCGACGATCGAAGCCTTTGCGGACCACGGTGAGGCGAAGCCCGACGCCATCGAGCAGCACGTAGAACAGGCCTCACGCATCCTCGAGCAGTTGAATGACCTGGGCATCGATCTCGACCGTGTGGCTTGGCAGTTGGAGCATGAGGGGGTGCAGAAGTTCATCGACGCATTCGATACAGCGGTCAAGGCCTTGGATGTGAAGCGGCAGCGGTATGTGAGCCATGGGATGCAGGCTTTGCGTGCATGACACGCCGGAGTCTATGCAGCGGTGCACCAGCAGTGGATAGGTACAGGGGGTCCTGAGCGGGCCCGGCAAGGCGAGAGCCGGCGGCTCTGAAGCCGCCGGAGTCTTATAACATCATGCCGCGTCCGGGTGCGGCGCAGCCGCGGCAGCCGCAATTCTGGCTCGGCTCGCGGACCGCGAGATTCGGCCGTTGACGCGAGCCGTGGGTCTTGTCCGCATGGCGGCCATGCGCTCATAAATGGCCAGATAGTCATCCGTCATCCGTTGCACGGTAAACCGGGATTCGAACGAGTCCCGGCAGCGCTGCCGCTCTAAGAGCGGTAGACGATCCATCGCTGCCACCATGTCGTTGATATTGTCGCAAATGAACCCCGTGACGCCGTCTTCAATGATTTCCGGTATGGATCCGCGGCGATAGGCGAACACCGGCGTGCCGCAGGCCAGGGCCTCGATCAAGACGATGCCGAAGGGTTCTGGCCAATCGTAGGGGCAAAGCACCGCGGCTGCGTCCCCTAGAAAATCACACTTTTCCGCATCGCTGATCTCGCCGACATATTCCACGAGTGGATGATCCAGCAGCGGCTCAATCTTGGTTTCAAAGTATTCCCGATCGACGGGATCGACCTTGGCGGCCAGGCGTAGCGGGATTCCGACCCGTTTCGCAATTTCAATCGCATGATCCGGCCGTTTCTCAGGCGAAATCCTCCCGAGGAAAGCAAGATACGATCCGGGACGCGGATGGAACGTATAGAGGTCAGGCAGACCATGATAGACGGTGCCTTGCCAATTGGCTTGAGGGAGCGGCAACCGCTGGGCGTTGGAGATGGAGACGACCGGCATATCCGCATATTCGCTAAAGACCGGCGCGAGTTCCGGAAGATCCAACCGTCCATGCAATGTCGTCAGCACCGGCGTGGGGCAGCGGCGGCTCAGGGGAAAGCTCAAAAAGTCGAGATGAGAATGGATAATGTCAAATTGGTCGGCGTCGCGGGCCAAGGCATGCTCCTGCATAACAATAAAGGGCGCGTCGCGATTGACCGGCCCGGTCAGCAGCCGGAGTGCCCGCGGGCAGGCCGGTCTAAGCCGAGCCGTCGTTTCGGAATCCCCGCTGGCAAAGAGGGTGACGTCATGACCTCGCCGCACCAGCTCCTCGGTGATGTAGGAGACGATCCGTTCCGTCCCTCCATAGAGCTTAGGAGGTACGCTTTCCCACAGGGGAGAGATTTGAGCAATCTTCATGTGCGACGGTCCTTTCCTTGGTTCAAATGAAGGGGAGACATTCCGGCGTTGGCACCCTGGACTCGTTCACTATGACGAGAGGACAAAACCCTTCGAACTAGGGTTGACCCTTGTGAAGCGCCATAGGTCTCCCTGGCTCGGCCTCCGATGCTCCCTGGTTATATCACCAGTGAATTCCCTGAGCAGCCATCCGGTGTTTTCCTCATGCAATTACGGGTGTAACCCCGATAGTCCGGAGGGGGCCTATCCGCTACTGTGACGCCTGCATGACTGTTGAGCGTGTCAAGTGGGCACCTTTTGCTCCGCACCATGCAAACGGATTCGGGCTGCCAACTTCTCTTCCCTATAAGGGCAGAGGTAGCGGTTAGGCCGGAGAGCCGTCGTGCAGTTAGGTCGGGTTTGGGAACATGACCAAAACCGAAGGGGGCGAAGCCTTGGCAGAACAGGTGTTGTGTGAAAGTCCGGCAATGAGCGGCTTGGAGTCGGTCTCTCCAGTCAAACCACGAGTCCATGCACCCTGGTATGCCTTGTGGACGCACAGTCATTGCGAACAATTGGTGTACGATCAGTTGACCGTGAAAGGATTCGAAGTCTTCTTACCGAAGATCCAGACCTGGTCGCGTCGAGCGGGGGTCAAGCACCGCATCCTCACACCGATGTTTCCTGGGTACCTGTTCGTCCGTGACGAATTGATCGATAGCCGCTATGCCGAATTAGTGAGTGCACGGCGACTTGTCTGCGTGCTGGCCAACGGAGAGGGCCGTCTGGCCGAAGTCCCGAACCAGGAAATTAATGCGATTCGAGCGGTTGTTCAGTCTAACCTGCGCGCTGTGCCGCATCCTTACTTGCGAGCCGGTCAACGGGTGCGGATCACGAGCGGCCCGCTTGCGGACGTCGAAGGCATTCTGGTCGAGCGACATGCAAGCAAGGGCTTGCTGGTCTTGTCGGTTCATTTGTTTCAGCGCAGCGTGGCCGTGGAGGTGGACTCCACGATGGCCGTCGCTGCCTGAGCGGGAGACGGGCGTGTCTTCCGGAGCCAGTCTAAAGAAAGAGTCTGTCACTTTATGCGCGACGAATGGGGCATCGTCAGGGGCATCGCCTTTTTCCTTTTCGGGTTGTTCGCGTTTCCCGACGTCCTCACGGCTCAGGTCTATCAGGCGCTGCCGAAGTCTCCGATCACCGTAAGCGGGGACCGCGTGCCGGAAGGCGTCTATATCATGCCGTGGGTGGCCGCCGGCGTCTTGTACGACGACAACGTGTTTTTCTCGCTGCGTGGGAACCGGCAGGACGACGTCTTTTATCGCGTGACGCCGGGCTTGCAGGCGAGCTACCGGTCGACGCCCTTCACCGTCATCGCGGATTATCGTTTTGACTCTGAAGTGTATAACAAGCTGACGCAGCTGAACACGGTCCAGCAACGGCAATTCGGGACATTGGAAATACGGGGGCGACCCTCCACCAACTGGACGGTGGGAAATATCTTCGGATATGGGGAGACCAAGACCCCGTTTGAACTCAACATACTGACGTCGGCGCAGGTCGCGCGGTTTAAATCAGAGCGGTATTACTTGAATCCGAGCACTGAGTATCGTTTCGATGCGAGCACCCGAGCAACGGCTCAGTACGCCTATTCTCACGACAATTTTGCCGATGTTTTGAACATCGATTCGCACGTTCTCAATCTTGGGCTCGACCGGCGCGTGTCACCCCACGATACAATCGGGCCGGCCTATGTCGGGCGGCACTTTACCTTCGGTGGCGACTTGAACAGTACAGTGATCCTAGGTGGAACGTCCGCGAGTGCCGAACCGTTCACAGCCCATGCCTTCATGCTGGCGTGGACTCACGAGTTCTCGGCCGAAACGAGGCTGGACATGCGAGCGGGTCCACGTATCTCCAATGGGAGACTAGACGACTTTCCTGAATTGTTCGTCAGTCTCCGCCGGCGAATACAGGGCGGCGACCTGAGTTTGACCTACACCAGTACGGTCACGACGATTATTGGAACAGTCGGCAGTACCCGGGCGGATAGTGTTATCGCCAGCATGAGTTATGAGCCGGTCAAGCACTTCACCTTTACCGCCGGGCCTTTGGCCTCCTGGATCAAGAGTTCCACCTTTGATTCCACTGTCTACACTGCCTATTTGGAAGGGGCCTATCAGTTCAATCGATATGTCACAGCGAAGGCGTCTGCCTACTTCAGCTACCAGGAAGGCAACTTTCGTCCGATTGGAGGCGCCACCGTCGATAATGTGATTATCCCGAGGAACGTGTACTGGCTGCGGCTCGAATTTGCCATTCCCTATCGATGGGAATAACAGTTTGAGGGAGGAGTAAACATGAGACCATTATTGTTGACATATTTCGCAGTCGCCGGTTTGGTGGCA
>JACVSD010000082.1 GCA_014534095.1 Nitrospiraceae bacterium | reverse complement strand
CTGAAAAACTAGTTTGCGGTAGGCTTTCTTGATGTCCTCGTCTGAGGCCTCTCGCGAAACGCCAAGGATCCGATAGTAGTCCATCCTCGCCATGGGACCTGGACTATAGCATGGGCCCGAGCCGGCTTCACATCGACTGCTCGGCGTGCCCTTGACTTCATCGCCTGGCGTCTTATTTGATAGAGCATGGAAGAAATGGAACACGAGTCCCCCCGTGCATTGACCCACGACGAACAAAAAGCCGCGGAAGCTGCCTTCGGCGGCCGGCCTTTTAATCCGGCATGGTCGGCATCCGCCAAGAAAGTCTATGACGGCTTGACCGGCGCCCTCCCCAAGAAACCGGAGGGATCCGAGGCCTCGGCAGAGGTCGACACCCCCCAGGCCGAGGACGCCGTAACCGGCATCGACTCGGACGCGATTGAAGAATCCCCGGAAGAGGAAGCAGGCGAAGAAACGCCCACGAGCAGGAGCAAACTCGTTGCGAGCCGGCAGGAGGCCATAGCGGCTGGTTTCCTTATCGACGTGACGCCCGATGCCCAGAAGCTGGGGTTGGCCTTTCCCGTTACCATTACGAAGCCGCTCTGGGACGTCGGGATCGCCCCGGACCAGATCTTATCGGAGGACGACAAGTCTGCGCGGCTGCGAGACGTCCTCATGGCGTTCCGGCTCCGCTTGGCCGGGCAGGGCACGCTCTCACCGCTGATCGATTTTCCCGCGCTCTTGGAATTACCGCCGGGTTCCGTGCCGCAACCGGTATCGCTCTTCGCGCTGATCCAACCCGACGAACAGCAGCGCACGATGGTCACGCTCTTATTGCCGAATGAAGTGTCGGCGACGATGCTCCCGATCAACTGATATCCATGGTGCACGGCCGCACGCACTCCGGCGATGCCGGCACTTGCAGCACCAGGTCCTTCCATTCGGAGGAGGCCCCCATGATGCGCCCGTACCGGTTCTCACGGACATTCGCCAGCCGACTCGGCGCCTGTCTCCTTGTCATCGCCGTGCCGTCCTTTTTGATGGCCTGCACCAATCTGGTGTACGCGCCGGGGGCGGTGGTCCCGACGCCACAGCCGTTGCCGTTAACTGCGGCGGTGACGCTGGCACAGGTCGACGCCTATACGGTCAGGCCTGGAGCGATTCTCGCAAACGATCCTGCGTTGGCCCATCAAGTCATACGAGTCAGCGACTCAGTAGCCCCGTCTCGGACCGACTGGGAGCATGCGGTCCTGCGCTACCTCGAGGCGCGAAAGACATTTACGCGCGTGACGTCCCGCCCCCCGGCGGACGTCGAATTGGTCATGCACGTCAACGTGTACGTCGATCCGAGCGTTGACGATCAATTTAGAGCGGTCCACATCGCGCACGTGGATGCGTTGGTCAGCGATCCGCGTACCCACGCGGTCCTCCGTTCCTTCACCGGTGACGGTAAAACGCCACGCCATGACCGAGAGCAAGCTTATCAGCCCATCAATCAGGTCGTGCAGGCCGCCCTCAACGACCTGTTCGGCAAGATGGAACAGGACCCCGGTATGCTCGCCCTGGGTACCGGGTTGCACTAACCCGGCGTCCGCTTCGCCAGCCGGCTCGCCAGCGCGCGCTCCTCCGACTCGGTGATCACGTCGCCGTTTAACCGCGCCTCGTGAAGGCGATCCAGGATACGTTTGAACTCAGGACCAGGCTTGATGCCCATGCCCTTCAAATGGGATCCGTTCAAGAGTGGCTTCACGCTCCGATACGTCGTGAAGTAGGCGGAGATCTGCCGTTTCGCCAATTCACCTTTACTCTTCGCCATGAGACTCACGAGCGTTTCGTCTGAAAGTCCGGAGAGCAGCCGATACACCTGTGCCGGTTTCAGCGGCGGCCGTTTGACAAGCTGGCGCATGGCGCTGTGGCCCTCCGCCCGGCTCGCTTTGAGAGTCGCGGCTTCCGATTCCGAAAAGGGAAAGCGCTTTATCGCTTCGGTGAACGCTCGCTGAGGCAACATTTCCATCAGCCCGATCATATAGACGAGCCACACCTCCATCGTGCGATCGAGAAATAAGAGCCGATACCAATCCACCGCTTCTTGAGTCGCCGAGAGCAAGCGCTGTAACCGGTCCGACCACTGGAGTTTTGAATGGATAAAACGCAAGAGATCGAGTTCGGCTAGTCGCTGAATCGCCCGTTTGGCCTCCCGTTCACTCAATAACAGTTTCAGTTCCGTCAATAGACGATGTCCAGACAACCGATGAAACAAGTTCATTTGGACGGCGCCCTTGATCAAGGAGACCGTGTCCCGTCCCAGATGAAATCCGAAACGGACCTCGAACCGAATGGCGCGGAACACCCGCGTGGGGTCCTCAACGAAGCTCAGCCCGTGTAAGACGCGCAGGACCTTCTCATTGAGGTCGCGTTGGCCGCCGTAGTAATCCAGCAGCTCTCCGAACCCTTTGCCGTTGAGGCGAACCGCCAAGGCATTGATCGTGAAGTCACGGCGGTAGAGATCCTTCTTGATCGAGCTCGCTTCCACGGTCGGTAAGGCCGTCGGATATTCATAATATTCGGTGCGCGCCGTGGCCACATCCAACTTCTGCCCGTCGGGCAACAAAACCACGGCGGTGCCGAAGCGTGCATGGACCGTGACACGGGCCTTCGCCATCTCGGCTAGCTTCCGCGCAAACTCGATTCCATCTCCCTCTACGACCAGATCCAGATCCAAGTTCTCAATACCGAGCAGCAAGTCGCGTACGCAGCCGCCCACGGCAAAAAGAGAAACCTCCAAGCGGTCCGCCAAACGACCCGCCTCCTCTAATAGCGAGGTCAGGCGGCGCGGCAATCGATTGCGCACCAGCCCTTCAATATTCCGATGCGGGCCGTCGGCGGCGTCGGCGTGGGCCGGATCGCGCGAGCGTACGCGCGCCATCTTGAGCACATCATCATGCAACGTGCGCAGCAAGTCGGACCTGGTAATGACGCCGATGACCTTCGCTCCCTTCACGACCGGTACGAACCGCTGGTTTCGCTCGATCATCATCGTTTCAATGTCGTGAAAGGGCGTGTCCGGAGCAGCCTGGTAGGCGTCCGTCTGCATGATGTCCCGTACCGGACGACGCCCCAACCGATGAAACAATGCCTTCTGAATCAATTCCCGGCTCACCAGACCGGCATACCGCTCTTGCTGGTCCAGGATCGGAAAGACGTTGACGCCGTAATTCGTCATCCGCTGACCGGCCTCCGCGATGGTCGTCTGGAGGTCAACCGCCTTCACGGGCCGCGTCATCACGTCCTGCGCCAGCAAGGTGGGCCGATACCGGGTTCTCAGCAAGTGCACGAGCTGCTCTTTGACTTCGGCCAGCGGCTTGCCTTTGACACTCGCGGCGGCGGCCACTGCATGACCGCCGCCCCCGAACTCGCGCGCGATCCATCCGACGTCGATGTCGGGACGGCGGCTTCGCCCGATGATCTGGACCCGATCCTCCATGGTCATCGCCGCAAGGACCGCATCGACGCCCTGAAGTTCAGCCAAGCTGTGAACCACCTCCGCCGCCTCGCCTCGCCGGCGGTCCAGCGTACTCGTGGCCACGAGGATTTTCCGCCCTTCGAGATAATGCACATCACTGTGTTCCAACAGATCGTTTAGGAGAGCCACAGCTTCGGGATTCAGTGGACGACGCAACGTGTCGGCCACGAGGTTCAGATCGGCGCCGGACTCCACCACGAAGGCCGCGGCGACAAGATCACGGCTCGTCGTGGACGAAAAGAGAAAGGATCCTGTTTCTTCATAGAGGCCCAAGGCCAGCACGGTGGCCTCGAACGGGGTAGGCGTGATTTGCCGCCGCCGAAGTTGCTCAATCACAATAGTGGCGGTCGCCCCCGCCGCCTCGACCACCGAATCGGAGGAACGGCCCGCGGAAACGGACGCCTCGTCGACATGGTGATCAAACACCACCACTTCAACAGACGGCTTCTCCACGCAGGCCCTGAGCGCACCGATGCGCTCCGGGTCCTGCGTATCGACGAGAATCAACCGCGTGACCAACGGCAGATCGAGTTCTTTCAGCGTGGTGAGCCCCAGATCATGCTCGCTGAGGAAGTTTCTGACCGTCTCCTGGGCGCCAGCCGGGAGCACGAGTTTGGCCTGAGGGTAGATCCTTTTGGCCGCCACCATTGAGGCCAGGCCATCGAAGTCCGCGTTGCTGTGCGTGGCAATGACGTCCATGCCCGCATTCTACAAGGTCCGGTCGGAACACGAAATGTGGCTGCCCCTCCTGGTGGGAGGGGCGACTTGAAAGGAGCAGGTGGTGCTGCGACCCCTCACAGCTGGGCCGATGACCGAGGGAGCGCTGTCCGTCCTCGGTTTATCCGGTCACCGACGTGCGGCCTGGCGATCATGCTTTTCACGCGCAATGTGCCGTGACGCACGGTTCTGTGCTGCTCTGATGCGGGCCCGCTCCTTATCGGTTACCACGCCGTCGCTCTTGGCGCGGTTTTCCATCCGATCGATGCGATGCTGTTCCCGCTCCAGCCGGTTGGCTTCTCGTTCATTCAGCTGACCCGTGGCAAGACCATGATCGATCCGCTTCTCTTGATTGGCTTGCCGCTGGTCAATCACGGGCGTCTCCCCTTCAGCAAACGCCGCGCTACTCATGCTCGCACACAGTGCCAACGCCCACATTATGCGCTTCATGGATCCCTCCTCGAACGGTTGATCAGCCGAGATGCCGCACCCTTGTATCAGACCGGCAGTGTACGGTCCATATTTTTGCTTTTCCCCGAGATGCGCTTACACGCCTTCTATGGCGGCACGCGCCTCAGCCCCCGCATCCATCACCGCAAACTGCCTCGTCGGAATGCCTTGGACCGTGAGTTTTCTTCGAATTGGCCAGAAATGCACAGCCGCATGCCAATTATTTTCTCTTCATTCTCCGGGTATAGCTTTATTTCATTTGACGAGCTTTCAAGATGATGGTTAATCACCCGGTTAACAACCGGCACCGTTGGCACATGGTTTGCTCAGCCACAAAGGGACAGTTGCACGGGATTCCAATAAGGGAGGGTTGCGATGAAGACGACACAGCTGCTTTCGGTCACGGTGGGCACCTTGGCCATCGTGGCTCTGGCGACCTCGCCGTCATGGGCGAAAGACGAAAAGACAAAAGGCGCTCACAAATCAAAGAGCCATACCTCGGCCAGTGCCGCCGCCGCGGCGGCGGGCGCACACATGTCCGATCCGGGTCCCGCTCCGAAGAGCGGCCAACATGACTCCAAGCCGGGGCCGGCCTGGAAGACCGTCGGCGGAACCGTGAAAAACATTCATGGCGATGTCTACACGGTGGAAGATTACGAAGGCAACCAGGTTCAGCTCTACGTCGGCCAGGGAACCAAGCGGATCCGCGGCAGTAAGAAAGTCGGCGATACGGTGCGCGCTGAAATCACCCGAGGCGGCTTCGCCAATTCCATTCAATAGCCTCCTGACGATTCCGCTCTCACGAGGGCCGGCTCATCACGCCGGCCCTCGTCGATCGCCGGCCTTCCCATTGCTCATTCCTTCACGAACGTAATATCCCCGTAGTAGGCGGTCGCCTGTTCCTTCGTGTTGTCGGTGTCCGTCATAATTGCGACGCCATTAATCCTAGGCGGCTCGCCCCCGAAGGCGCGCTTATAGTCCTCATAGACGTTCCGCTCCTCGTTCACCCACCGGCGGAGTCTTTCCCGACCGCTCTCGACCACAATCATCTGCGCAAAGTCGGTATAGACGTTTCCCACCAGCGTGCCGACCGGAGTCCTCGTATCCCAGATATAATTAATGGCCGCTATCGGAATATCACCGAACAAGATTCGCCCGGCCTTGTACTTCAGCTTTTTCGTAACGCTCACTTTATCGGGTTCATACTGAAACGTGATGTAGAGCCGAGCGGGATAATCGTCGCCGTCTTTTCGCCGCACATCGCTGCCGACGAGCACATTCTCAACCTTCCACCGCCATCGAACGATCGGGTATTCACGCGGATCAATATTAACCTCTTTGATCAATCCCGATGCCGCAGCCTGACTGTCAGCCTTGATGACGACGGCGTCGCCGTCTCTGACGACCACGTATTTCGTGTGTTGCCCTATATTGTTGAACGTGAGCGGTTTCCATCCGGCAGGGACCGTGGCACCCGGTGGCGCCACGGAGAACGGACCCACTTCGCGAGGACCATCACCCGCGGCGAGTACCGGCCAGGGCGTCAGGAGCCATAGCGTGAGAGCATAGGCAAGGCGCTGTCTTGTCACCGTCGCATCCAGGCGAACAGCTTCGTCAGCAGGGCTTTCGTTCGCGGCGTAAAATGGGCCTTCCGCCACAAATTGACAGCCTTCTTATTAGCTTCTGCCATGGTTGGGTAGGGATGAATCGTCGACGCAATCACCCCTGCCCCCGCCCCGGCCTTCATCGCCACGGACAACTCTCCGATGTTCTCACCGGCATGAGCCCCGACGATCGTGGCGCCAAGCAGGGTGTCAGTGCCGGCCTTGAGGTGCACCCGCGCAAATCCTTCCTCCTGGCCATCGAGGATCGCCCGATCCACTTCGTCAAGCTTGTATGTGTACGTTTCCACACTAAGACCGCTGGCCTTCGCTTGGTCCTCGTATAGGCCCACATGGGCAACCTCCGGATCCGTAAAAGTACACCAGGGCATGATGAGTGACTTCATGCTTGCATAGCCGAATCCGAGCGGATGCGGAAACAACGCGTTCTGGATCACGATCTGGGCCATGGCATCGGCCGCATGGGTGAATTTGTATGTCGAGCAAATATCCCCCGCGGCATAGACGTTTGGATTCGTGGTCTGAAGCCTCTGGTTCACCTTGACGCCGGTGAAATCATACTGGACCCCCACCGCCTCGAGGCCAAGCCCTTCCACGTTCGGCGCCCGCCCGGCACCGATCAAGATGTCGTCCACCTCGATGTCGTATGCCTTGCCGTGGGAAGCGACCGTTATCCGCTTGCCGGCGTCCGCCTTGTGTATGACGAGATCTTTTCCGCAGCACACCAGAGAGACGCCGTCTCTGGACATCGCCTCCTCAACAATGCTGGCCGCATCGCGATCTTCTCTCGGAAGAATGCCGTGCTGCGCCTCGATCAGCGACACCCGGCTCCCGAATCGCGCAAAGGTCTGAGCCAATTCGCAGCCGACCGGCCCGGCCCCGATGACGCCGAGGCGCTGCGGCAAGTGCGTGAGCGAGAACACCGTTTCATTGGTCAAATATCCGGCTTCCTGTAATCCGGGCACGGATGGTACCGCGGCCCGGGCACCAGTGCAGACGACGGCTTTCACCCATTTCAACGATCGTGCCCCGGCAGGGCCGTCTACGGTGACGGTCGTTGCGTCGAGGAACTTCGCCTGACCGAGATAGACGTCAACCCCGAGGCTCTTGTACCGATGAGCGGAATCGACATGACTGATATGGGCCCGCAGT
>JACVSD010000016.1 GCA_014534095.1 Nitrospiraceae bacterium | reverse complement strand
GGCGATGGCCGCAATGATGAAAATGTCATCATCAGCCAGATGCACGTCGCCATGCTGCGCTTTCACAACGCCGTCACGGAACATTTAAGCGCTCAGCCGTCCCACTCTGGGGACTCTCCGGCGCAGATCTTTGAGCAGGCCCAGCGGCTTGTGCGCTGGCACTACCAGTGGATCGTGCTCAAAGAGTTTCTTCCACTTACGATCGGCGAAGACCGCGTCACGGACATTCTCGCCCAAGGCGCCCGGTTTTATAATCTCAACGATCCGGCGACCTCGCAGGGTTTGCGAAACGGGCGAGGAAATGCGCTGATCCCGATTGAATTCTCGGTGGCGGCCTATCGTTTCGGCCACTCACAGGTCAGACCGAGTTATCGTGCCAATTTCGGGCCGGATAATGGGACGCCGTTTTTTGCATTCGTGCTGGACGACCGGGCTGACCCGAACGATCCAGACCCGGATGATCTTCGAGGCGGAAAGCGGGCCGCGCGGCGATTCGTGGACTGGCAGACATTTTTCAACTTCGGCGACGGGAATATGAGGCCGAGTAAGAAAATCGACGCCAAACTGTCCACCCCTCTCATGGACATGCCGGGCGCGCGGGGCGCATCACCGGGTTTACCGCCGGACGGAATGCAGTCCTTGGCCTCCCGCAATTGCATGCGCCACGTGAATTTCGGGCTGCCGTCGGGACAGGCGATTGCACGGGTCCTCGGCGTCCGTCCCCTTTCGTCGGATGAATTGTCGGATGCCGCGGCCTACGGGATGGGCCGGAGCACACCACTATGGTATTACATCCTGAAGGAAGCCGAGTTGCTCGAAGGCGGTCTGCGCCTCGGACCTGTGGGGAGCCGAATCGTTGGCGAAGTCTTTATCGGGCTCCTGGCTGCTGATAAGTCGTCCTTCTTGGCTTCCCAGCCGAATTGGAGGCCGGTCCTGCCCTCCGAGACGCCAGGCGACTTCCGGATGACCGATTTGTTGAAGTTTGCGGGGGTCGTCCCGCCGTTAAGCTAGCCTGATCGTCAGCTCGGGAGCGAGTGTGCGTCATGCCACTCGCTCCCGAGCCGGCACCGGGCGGCCTTCTTCAAGATCCTGTAGATCGGACCAGGCCGTCACATCCGTGCGCGTCGGATCCACGGCATCCCTAAGCCGGTTGAAATGAGCCTGACTCTCCGGCGAGTTCGGCCCAATGGTCAAGAGCATCTGGTTCCACTGATCTATTTCGCCCGGGGTATGCGCGGTGGCCATGGCTCGGAACCATCGGGCGACGCCCTCGTCCGTTGGATTCGCTGCTGCCGCCTGCGTGAACTGGGAATCGGTCACGGCGGCAAACTCCAGCAAGCGTGCATCTATCGGACAGGGATAGATATAGTCCCCTTCGGTGCCGGCGAGCACGGCCCGACATTTATCGATCATGCGCCCCAGATGTACATAGCCTTCGAGCTTGTCGCGCATGCTCCGAGGAAAAGCGTATCGCAGGTCCATGATTGCCGTATGTCTCTTTTGCCACAGAGACTCCTAGAGCAATGTATGCTGGCTGAACGTGAGGCTCTTCACCACGACTTCACCGTTCTCAAATGAAATGATCCGCCGAGTGGCCGGAAGATCGGAAGACCCGACCCGTACATGGGTGTCGGTGAAGGTGTCCACGTTGTTCAGTTTTCTATCGGTCGGCGAATAGTAGTACACCGAGTACTTCGTCGTCAGATTTTTCTGATCCTGGGTGACGGCGCTTTCCTCCACGTTGATCGAAAACGCAAACGCCGGCCGACCAGGGTGCGCCATGGTGCGGTTGATCTGAGTAATGCGGTTATCCTTCAGGCGATAAAACGAGTTTGAGCCGTGGATGATGAGCTTGGTCCCGAACGGGTGGCCATCTTCTTCCATGGTCAGCGAATACTTGCCGTCCGATTCTTCGAAGCTCCGCGGGCCGCGGTGGACGGCAATCATGCCTAGCTGTTCCTGCGCCCATTTCTGTATGTCCGGATCGCCTACCTGCACCGTGACTTCGCCGGGGCCTTTTACCGTCACCGGTCCGCGGGTTTCCTTCCCGTTCACGTTGATGGTTAAGTCGGCGGTAAACCCTTTAAAGTCTTTTTGCCAACGCGCGGTGTTTTCGAACGCCTGACGAAGCAGCGCCCGCGCCTTCGGATCGTCGGCCACAGTCGGTTGCTCAGTTTTGTGATGTTCCAAGTTTCATCTCCTCTTCAATTCAAATAGATGGACAGATGTGAGGCGAGTATACCGGCGACTCGCGTAAAGGCTCAATGGTGGATTCCTGGCAGAAGCACACTCAGCCGCGCCTGGAAACCCGCTTTTCTTTTCTGAGGGAGGACCTAAGGAGATTATTCCAAAATTCCTCTTGATTCTGATATACTTCGCCGATTTTTTGGACCTGGTGTGCCGAAGGGGACCGGGCGCCGTGAGCTCAAGGGCGGGTACTGAGAAAGGATTGGCATGGAACGACGAGCCGCTTCGCATACGGAAGAAGAGGAAATGAACACACGCCGGCGGCTGCTTAATGCAGCGCGTAAAGGCGATACCAAGGCTATCGGCAAGCTCTTCGAGTTGTATCAGGTTCGTGTGCTTAGCGGCGATCAATTGGCGAAAGTGAATAAGACATCAACCTACATGGTACCGGTCAAACCGAGCAAGGCAAGCAAATCTTCTTCCAAACGTGGCGCGAAAACCACAAAAGCTGCCAGCACGGCGCAGGCAAAGCCCCAGGGCAAAACAGGGAAGCCGGCAGCTCGCCCGTCCTCCAAATCGAAGGAGAAGCAGAAGTAACAGTTTCAAGTCCGACCTATTGAATGGAAACCCGTAATCCGCCTCCCGCCAGTTTCGTCGCCACCTCTTCGGCCCGTTCGGATGCTCCCGCAAAGACCATCGCTTCCCCCTCGTGATCGATCCGGTAGGCCAATTCGAAAGCCTTGGAGGACGTCATGCCGGGAATGAAGCGGCAAAACAACTCAATGACTTGCTGGTAGGTATGGCAGTCGCAGTTGTACACCGTCACGCGCGATTCAAAATCGTCACCGGATCCGGTCCCTACTTCCTCTGTAATGTCGGGAATGGTTTGCGGGGGCGATACAGCCATAGTATTTGTCGGAAGAGGCCTGCCGTTAGTATCCGGTTCTGTCAATGAAACGGTTCTCCAGCCTCACGCCGTCGCGGCCGATGCTTCGGCTCAATAGGGCATAATGCGTGAACGAATCAGTCGCCACGGCGAGCGCATGTTTGCTCGCGAGGTGTACTGTATACACCAGCGCTGAGGCGGTTTTCAGCAGGGCCAAACCATAGCCGAAGGCGGCATCGTGTTGGCTGTCCGGAACAAGGCTCATCTGGCTAAGCTGCGCCACAGTGAAGGGGTGGGTCTTGAACCGGCCATCCGCGGGGATCGGCTGCCTGTGGGGTGTTTCCGGAGATGTTCCAAACAGACCGATGCGAAAGCGGGGGTCTGAATGTAGCGCCGCATGGAAGAGCACGCGCCATTCAAAGTCCGAGAAATCACGATCCACGTCGCCGGCGATCTGTGCGGGGAGCGTACCGCTGACATGGTAGCCTTGGACCAGGCGTCCCGCAGCGAGGAGGTCCCGATGGGTATCACCCATGCGATCGGGATAGGCCGTCGTGCCGAAGAACGGGCTGAGTTGGAGTGCCATGTAATCTCTGAAATGCACACGGGTGAAGGTCTCCAAGAGCTGGTGTAGGGTGCGATCGTGACAGAGGTGAAAGGGATAGAAGAGGACATCGGTCGCCGGCATGAGATTCATCGACAAGGAAATCGCTTCATGCTAGTGTCCGCCCGTGCGACACCTGTGGGCATCCTGGCTGGATTTGCTGCTCATCTTCGTTCCCCTGACGGTCGCCCTGGAAATCTTGAAGGTCGACCCGCTCTTCATTTTCGCGACATCGGCGTTGGCAATCATTCCATTGGCCGGTCTCCTGGGCCGGGCCACGGAACATCTCGCCTGCCATGTCGGGGCCAGCATCGGAAGCTTGCTGAATGCCTCACTCGGGAATGCGGCCGAACTCATCATCGCGTTCGTGGCGTTGCGTGAAGGACTGCATGATGTGGTGAAGGCCTCGTTGACGGGGTCGATCATCGGCAATGTCCTCCTTGTCTTGGGCGCCTCGATGATTGCCGGCGGCATGAAGCACGAGCGGCAACGATTCAACCAGACCGCTGCAGGGCTGGGTACCAGCATGCTCGTGCTGGCCGCGGTCAGTCTAATCATTCCGGCGCTCTTTCATTTCACCGCGGCTGATCGCGGGGTGCGTATTGAACATGAGTTGAGCCTGCTCATCGCCGCGGTGCTGTTTATCATTTATTGTTTGAGTCTGGCCTTTTCACTCAAGACTCACCGGCATGTCTTCGACGGAGACAGGCACGATGCCGACGATCTTGGTGAACCGCCATGGAGCTATCGCACGGCGCTCATAGTTCTGGCAGCCGTTACGATCTTGATCGGCGCCATGAGTGAAATGCTGGTGGGGGCCATTGAACCAGCCGCCCATCAGTTGGGTCTCACGCAAGTCTTTGTCGGTGTTATCGTGGTGGCTCTGGTCGGCAATGCCGCGGAGCACTCGACCGCGGTCCTGATGGCCATGAAGAACAAGATGGATCTCGCTGTCGGCATTGCCGTCGGTTCGAGTATGCAGATCGCGTTATTCGTGGCGCCAATTCTCGTATTCGCCAGTTATCTGTTCGACCATCCGCTCGATCTCATCTTCACTCCATTCGAAGTGGCCGCCGTGACGATGTCCGTGATTATATTGGGATTCGTGTCGATGGACGGGGAGTCGCACTGGATGGAAGGGGTCATGCTCCTAGGCGTCTACGCGATGCTAGCGGTCGCCTTCTTTTTCTTACCCGCCTAGAGTCGAAAGGCAGGTGGCTACCGATCATCTGTGAAGGACGAACGTCGCCAATCACAGGGTAGGCGGTCACACCTTGTCCATATCAATGACTTCTGTTGCGTCCCACAAATTCTTCCATTCGGCATCCGCCATATCTTTTTCACGGTCGGCTGATGTTTCTTCTCCGAACGGTGTGCGTGACGCGGCGGTCGTGTCCGGTGGTGGTCCCGCGGCGGCCGGAGCCGCAGACTGAGCTCGACGGCGCTTTTTGGATGGATCCATATTGATCGGCATGGGTGTTCGTGCTCCTTCTATGTAGTCTCCTACCGCAACCAGGCACTTGTCAACGGTCGCGCGATTGACGATGTGGTAGGACCATGTGGTGGGGACGCTGGCACAGTCGCGCCCCATGCTTGACGCCAAGGTCTGGCGGCCGCTGTTGGAAGGGTGGCAATCGGTCTCTTGTGCGGCTCAACGCCATGGCGTGGGGCGGTATTCTGGCCGATGCGGCGCTCCACGTGCTGATGATTCCATTCAGCAAACCTCTGTTAGAAAAGTTCCGCCGCGACGCTGTCTGCGAAACGCTGCCCTAACGGCGTGAGCCGCAATCGTCCGGCAGTTGATTCAAGGAGTCCTTGGCCCAGTAGTCGGGCGAGCGCCGCTTGTGACGCCTGGGTGACCAAGCTTTGTTCCACTGTCGAGGCCGCGACGCCTTCGGTTAAGCGGAGTCCGAAGACGACCGCGTCGCGCTGCTGCTCTGAAGTGGAAAGGAGCGTGCGATCTTCAATAGGCAGGGAGCCGGTTTCGAGGAGTTCGATGTAGGCGGTCAGATCGGCTCGGTTGCCGAAACGCACGCCGTCCACATAAGACTGGGCGCTCGGTCCCAGTCCGAGGTAGTCCTGGTCCGTCCAGTACAACATATTATGATGGGAAGCCGATCCGGGTTTGGCATAGTTCGAAATCTCATATCGGACGAATCCGGCGTGCGTCAGGAGCGTTTCGGCTGCGCCTTCCATGTCGATTTGCATTGCGTCGTCGACCGGCGGTGTTCGAAGGCGCGCGATATCACGGGCCAGGGGCGTTCCTTCCTCAATCGTGAGCGCATAGCAAGAGACGTGGGTCGGCTGTAGTGCGAGCAGTGACTCAAGGGTAGCGGTCCAGGAGCGAAGGCTCTGTCCCGGCAATCCATACATCAGGTCGAGATTGATGTTCGTGAATCCGGCGGACCTCGCCGCGCCTATCGCACGCTCCGTGTCCTGCACGCAACCCGGACGCCCGATCGGTTGGAAGTCCCCGTCGTTCATCGACTCAGCGCCGAAGCTGATCCGGTTAAATCCGGCCTCTGCCAATGTCTGCGCAACGCCTTGCGTGATGGTGGAGGGATGCGCCTCGACCGTGATTTCCGCGGTTGAAGTCATGGGCCAGGTGTTGCGAATGTGCCTCAACAGCGCGCACAGCGTGGCGACCGGAAGCGCGGTCGGTGTACCGCCTCCGAAATAAATCGTCTGAAGCGGCCGGCCTCTGAGGATATCCTGATCCCGGTACCTATTCATTTCCTGCCGCAACGCCTGGGCAAAGGCCTGCATCCGCTCGTTTTTCGCCACCTCCAGATAAAATGCGCAGAAGTGGCAGCGTTGCCGGCAGAATGGGACATGGACGTAAAGGCCTATGTCTCGCGGCCGATTCATGTTTCGATGGCGAAGGGCAGGGGCTGTGAAAAATCACGAGCCAGCACGACTTCAATTTCATCTGCCGGCGAGGCACCCCGGTTGCGAATGTGCGAGGTCCATCCGGGGTGGTGGCGAAGTGCCTCGAACACCCGCTTGAGCACATCCGGCTTGATTAGGGCTTCCCATTCCCGGAGCCAGGCCTTCTGGTCTTCATCGCCCTCGTAGTCCTCCGGAAAGGAGGCTTCCAGGGTAAACCGTAGCGTGAAGGTTTTCTCTTCCTGGTACATAGCGCTCCTATCGTTGCGATTGTCTCGGCGGCGACTTTATAATACGGCCACTCACCAAGGAGACACGTCCATGCCTATCTTCGAATATGTGTGTGGTGAATGCAATCATCGCTTCGAGTTGCTGGTTCAGGGGGCGACCAAAGCGGTCTGTCCCCAATGTCAGGCGACTACGCTGGAGAAACAGTTTTCCGCCTTTGGGGTGTCGGCGTCCGGCGGATGGACGCCGTCTGGAGGAGGCGGCGCATGCGGAAGTTGCGGCGATCCGCGAGGTCCAGGCGCCTGTTCGATGAATTGACTGCCCAATGTCCGATGCTTCCGACACCGCTTTGCAGGAGGCGATCTCGACTATTGCCGCATCCGATCCTCTGGTCAAGCTGCTCCAACAGGTGAGGCTGGGCCGGATGAAACCGTCGGATGCCGGCTTACGCGCCGTCACGGAGTCCTGGCTGCACACCTACCAGACGGTCCTCGAATCCACCGCGCTGACGCGACAGGCGCTCTTACGGTTGGATCCACGCCCGCGACTGAGCACCTTAGTGGAAGCCGGCGTACTCGAGCCCGGACATCTCACGGGCGAATCGCTTCAGGCCAGCTTTGAGAAGAAGCTGGCTCAGGCGCCGCCGGATTAATGCGAGCAGTTGTTGGGACAAGCCGGACCCAGTTCGAATCGAAGTTCATGCCGTGCCCTCTCCAAGGTCCCAGCAACCAATCCGACCGGCAGCGTACATTTCATCCTCCAAATGTTCATTGCCCCGCGTTTGATGTGGTGCCCGTTTCGGCTTCTCAGTCTTTCGATATCCCCAAAACGGCACGAAGCCGCTGTGGGTTGGTCGAATCGTACTGAGGACGATAGAGCAGGAATACCCTAGCAGCACCCGTCCATAAAAGCCCCGCCGGCAGAGTCATCCTCTACTAGACGGTTCGCGCATCTCTGCTATTGGTGTCCTTCATCACCAGACCGCGTCCTCTTTCTCTCGGGGGACGGTCACTTGAGTCATGATTGGTAGGAGCGCGGTATCATCAGCACCGTAGTTTCGCCGAGGCGCAGATGGCGGGAAGTTTGGACCCGGCACAGGCTTGGCAAACGCTGGCTCCTGACCGCCTTGGTGCTCACGCAAACGGGCCTGACGGCGGTGACCGTTTTCCGTTTATCACAGCAGGCGAGCTTGGTTGAGATATGGTTGCTGATACTCCTCTCGGCGATCGGGCCGTTGACCCTTCAGCACATGGCCTTGCGGCGCCGTCCATCCAGCCCCGCTGGTGGCGGGCCTCACTGGGCGCCTTTGATCCTGGAGCACGCGGAACCCTATATCTTGATTACGCTCTCCGGTGTGATCATGCGCTGGAACGATCGCGCCGGGGAGCTATTGGGATGGAGTACTGACGAAGTCATGGGTCGGTCATTGGCTGAGACCCTCATTCCGCCGGCGCAACAGGCTTCGTTTCATGAGGAGTTTCGTCGGGTCCCACTCCCGCGACGGGTTCGCATCCAAGCGCGCCATCGGCATGGACACATGATGAATGTCGAGATGCGGATCGCGACCCTTCGATGGAACGGGGCTGTCGCGTATGCCTTGTTCTTGACCGAGGTCACGGATCGCATCCAGGCTGACACGCTCATGCATACTGTGCAGCGATGCCACGTGGTCGGGGACGTGGCCGGTGGCTTGGCGCATGATCTTAACAATATGCTCTTGGTCATCGGAGCATACAGCGAACTGCTGACACAGGATCCGTCATTGGGAGGGCCGCAGCGTGAAAGCATTCGGCAAATCGGAGAAGCGACGAAGCGGGCGGCTGACCTTACCGGCCGGTTGCTCGCCCTGAATCGCCACGAAACCTCTCCCGTTCAGACGGTGTCCCTGAATGACGTCATGGTATCGCTCGAACCGTTGCTGAAGCCCTTGTTGGGACAACGCATTGAGTTGGTCACTGTTCTTGCGCCCGGCTTGGGGGGCTTGCGCGCCGATTTCAGCCAGATTGAAAGGATGCTGATCAACCTGTGTCTGAACGCTCGAGATGCCATGCCAGAAGGGGGGCGCCTCGTGATCATGACCGAGCGTTTGGATCTGGATGAAAGGACGACCGACGCGCTCCAGTTGCGTGAACCGGGTCCCTATGCTCGATTGGTGGTTCGGGATACGGGCATCGGGATGAATGCCGAAACGCTCAGCCATGCGTTTGAGCGGTTCTTCACCACAAAACCGAAAGGGCAAGGAACGGGGCTGGGGCTCGCTTCGGTACGGGACATCGTCACGGAAAGCGGCGGCGTCGTCACGATTACCAGTGAACCGGGCCTTGGTACATCAGTGCATGTCTATCTTCCGATTGTCCCGGTCTCTGCATCGCGAGAAGTCGGTGCTCAGATCGGTGACAGCGGTATCAAGAACCAAGCTGACTCAACCGGGTGATGCGAGAAGGCGTCGCTACCTCGGCTGAGGATGCCGCCTGCGTAGAACATAGCAAGCGCACCCGTGCTTACGTTCTGGCCAGCCGCCTCATCGTATCAATAGGCGTCTTTTGCGCAGCGGAACCCTGTTCCGCTCGGACGGCTGTCCATCGTCCCCCAATCCCGATCGGCTGTCCGCAGACTCGCTGCCGGTTTGAGCCATGATCCGCCGCGCATGGCTTTGATCGCGCCCCGCTCAGGACCTTGCGGGTCTGAAAGCGGTGCGACGCGGTAGTAATTTGGGTCGAACCAGTCTGCGACCCACTCGGAAGCATTGCCTGCCATGTCTAGGGCGCCGTAGGGGCTCGCTCCCTCCGGAAAGCTGCCGACCGGCAGGGTGAGGACTTCCCCCTTGATCCCTTTCTCCTTTGAGAGTTGCGCGCCCTCCCCCTTCATCCAGAAGGCCTCCCAGTCGGCCCCGCTCTGAAACTCGATGGTGCGCCCGGCCCAAAAACTCGCGCTGTTCGCCTTCGCGATGTCCCATTCATTGCCCCAAGGATAGCGGCGGCCGTCTGTGCCGCGCGCCGCCTTTTCCCATTCCGCTTCAGTTGGCAGGCGTTTGCCGGCCCAGCGACAGTAGTCCCTGCCATCTTCCCAGCTGACATTGACCACCGGGTGATGGACGACGGCCTCCAAGGGTTTATGGTCTTGCCATACGGTGACCGAGAGATTGTTGTTCATCGGCTCTCGATGGCCGGTCGCTTCCACGAACGCGGCATAGTCTCGATTGGTGACTTCCAAGCGATCCAGATGAAAGCTTCCGACGAAGACGTACCGCGCCGGATGTTCGTCGGGAAAGCCTTCAGAGCCGGCGCTGCCCATGGTGAATTCGCCCGCCGGTACGAAGACCATGGTGTCTTCGGCGGTTCGTTGGCTCCACGCGGGAGCGTCGGAAAGGAGCAAGGCGCAAAAACAAAGGGCGGCCATTCCTTGCCGCACCATCTCAGGCGGTCTTGATCCGACAGGCTTTGGCGACCGCGTCCCGGTACTCGAGCCACAAGGAGAGGCTTTTTTTGACGCTGGCGAGCAACGGGCGTTGAAGAGCCGGCTGTGTATATTGTACGACCATGTCATACGCATCATGGCGATGTCCGGCCTCCACCAGTTGATGTGCGCGGATCAGGTCCATACAGTCGGGCGAGATCCCGTGGTGGCGAACCAGGGGATGGTTCTGTATGACGGCCTCTATCTCTTCTGCGCTTTTTGGCTTGGAGGGTTCAAGTATTTCTTTGCGGTCCTTCACGCTACCTTCTACGAAAATAGTCAGCGTCGCCGCGCCGATGACCCACTCGGAATGGTTTGACATCTTATCCAGCCAGGCTCTGTATCGCCGGCTTGCGGGCAGCGGCCGGACCTGTTCGAAATCCCTAGCCTGAAATCCAAGTCCTTCCATCATGGTCAGGAAGAGGTCCGGGTGCGACTTGCCGACCGAGAGCCCGCCGGTGTCCTCTTCATAGATGTTTTCCGCGAGCATGCGCCGCACGGGTGCCGGCGGATTCTTTCCGTGAATACGTGCGAGGAAGACAGGGAAGTCTCGCACGTAGACGGTGTATTCCTGTTGGAAGTGGGTCTTTAACTGCTCCTTGCTGAGGCGGCCGTCGGCAAAGTATTCCCAGGCCCAATGATGCTTTGCGTCCATGAGGCGCAAGAGCGCGTCGAGAAATCGTGGTTTCGTCATTCGGGACGTCATGTGTCTTGCCTTCTCCTCAAGGGCGTCGTTACAATTTGGCTACGAAGGGGCACTACGAAGGGGGCACTCACTTGAATCCCATCACGGTCCAGAATCCTGACGACATCTTGAATCTCCTGGCGGATGTCACCTTGCGGGGAGCAGGGTTTACCACGGAATCGCTCTTGGACTATGTTCTGGAAGAAGGATTTACGGAGCCCATCTTCCTGAACGCCAGCGGGGAGGACCCCACGGCATTCTTCAAAGGCGAACCTAACGCCTGGGCGATCTATCAGGTCCGTGAATGGAAACGCGTCCTCACGATCTCAGGCGGTCCAGGCCAAGAGCGTCGTGCCCGCATCACGGAAACGCCCTGAACCGGGTCCGAGTGTAAAACGGACGGTGTCAAAGCGCAAATGATTGAGGTTTGCCCAGCCCATCTACCATGCTGATTCATCTCACGAACGCACACGATGTCGGCGAACTGGCGATGATCAAAAGCCTCCTGGACGGCAACCGTATTACCTATGTCATACATGACGAGCAGATGAGCAGCCTCTACCCCGGGGTGCCCTTCCTGCTGTCCCGCGTGATGGTGGAGGAGTCGGACCGCGACCGGGCCGATACGTTACTGAGCCGGTTACGTATGGAAATCCGGGACGCGACCGCCTGAGCGAAGACGTTTAGGGTTGTAGTTTGGGATGCGGTTTGTCCACCGGAAAATCGGGGAGCCGCCGTTCGCCCGATCCCTCGTACCAGCCGCCGATCAGGGTGCCTTCTTCGAAATACAAATAGCGGTGCTTCACCAGGGCCGCACTTTCCCAATCTTCAAATATCCACTCTTCTCGCCGTACGCCATCGGCGGTAAAGGAAGTATTGATGGTCTGGGGTCCGCCCCAGGCTTTCAATACCTGCTCCTTGGACATGCCGGCCATGACGCGATGTTGGGCGATGTGTTTCTGGAAATCGGGGTCGCGCAAGTGCGTGATGGCGGGCCAGGCAAACATCAGGAGCACGAACAGCGCCATCCAGATGTAGATGGTGATCCGCACCGGACGCTGCCGGATAAAGGACGGTTCTTCTGTGATGAGATGGGTCTCAGTTGACATGGTCATCCGATAAAAGCGCGCGCATGCTAACAGCCGAGTCCAGGTGAGTCAAGAAAGGCTGAAACGCTAAAAAAAGTCGCTATGAGAGATGGACCCGCTATACTCATTGTCTGTGACCTCAAATCGGAACGAACACATGAACGTTCTGACATGGAAGCGAATGCTAGGTTGCCTGATCACCGGCCTGCTGCTGGGAGCCTTCGTTGTACCCGGTGCTTTTGCCGTGACCATCTATTCATACATTGATGATCAGGGGAATATGGTTGCGACCGATGCGCTCGACACTATTCCAGACAAATACCGTTCTAGAGTGAGGAGCCATGAACGGCTGGATGTGCCTCCGCCGACGCCGTCCTTCTTACAGACTGTTCAACGCCGCGTGCACAATACAATCAAAGAGTGGGGACCCACCATACCGTCATTCCGTGCGGAGGGACTGGGCCCCCAACAGTCGCGCATTCTGACGTATGCCGGCGGCATTGCCGTCGTCCTGGTTGCGGTCATGTGCCTCAGCAAGAGTCAATTTTTGCGTCTCCTTGGTTTCTGTTTGTTAGTCGTGCTCGGTATCGGGACCCCTGTGCTTCTCTATGTCAGCGACGGAGGCGCTCTCGATGTGATGAAGACTCAAGCCACGAAAGCCGGGCAAGCGCAGCACAACCGTCTACAGCAAGCCGGACAGTAGTCTCCACGGCCGTCATCTGTCCCCTCGCTCACTCTGCATACTGTGGGACCGGGATCTTCCTCGTCGCGGTCGGGGCCGGTACCTGTTCGGCAAATTCCTTTGAATAGGGATTCAGAATGGCTTCATGCGTATGACGCTGTCGCTGCTTCACGAGTTGTAAGCTTTGCGCGCTGATTTCCAGGCGGTCGATACTCGCCTTCGTGGTTAACCGGTCCGGCAGCCCCTGAAGCGAGAACAATTGGTACGCCAACAGCCACTCGAGCTGTTCCTTGCCTTTCTCTTTGATAATGAAACGAGCGGCCGCCGAGGGTGGATCTTTGAACAGCAGGATCCAAATGTTGGAGCGGAACGCGGGAGCGGCGGCATCCGTCGACGGATGAAACTCGGGAACTAAAGACGGAATTTGCGCTAACGGAACCGGCGGCGAAAACTCCACGTCGACGAGTTTCACGATAAGCGGGCGCGTTTCACGCTCATCATTGGGGTCCACCGCGAAACTGAACGAATAGCGGATGTCGATGCCATCGCGTCGGAAGGTATAGACGTCTTCACCGTTCTCGGGCGAGACCAACTTGCTGAAATACTTGGACCAGTCGCTAATCGGATAGTAGGTGAACACGCGCAGCGCGGACTTGCGGTCCCGGACCGCCTGGGGCATGCCAAGCTGGGCATGCAGTTCCTGCTGGGTGAGCCCCAGATAGCCGTCTTCGAAGTAAGGCGCCGCATGGAGGCCTGTGGGAAGAGAGAGCGCGAGGAAACCGTCGAGGATGAACCAAACCAAAAGCCGGAGGCACATAGGATCCTCCTTGTTGGGTTCGTTGCATCGTAGCGATGCCGCTAAATCGAAGTCAAGAAAGCGCGTGCCTGCCTTGCTGGCTTGACAAGCGTTCCAGTATGATCGCCACACACCCACTAGGAACAGCTCGAGCTATGTCTAACGTTTCGACCACCGATCTTTATGCTCTCTTGAAGGAACGCATCCTGATCCTCGACGGTGCCATGGGGACGATGATTCAGCAACGCCGGCTGAACGAGGCTGCCTTTCGAGGCGAGCGCTTCCGGCAGTGGGCGAAGGATCTCAAGGGGCACAACGATCTTCTCAATCTCACCCAGCCTGCAATCATTCAGGACATCCATCGCGAATATCTTGAAGCCGGCGCGGATATCATTGAAACCAATACTTTCAATTCACAGGCCGTCTCTCTTGCCGATTATCATATGGGTTCGCTGGGCTATGAACTGTCCAAAGCCGGCGCCGAATGCGCCAAGCGCGCCGTCGATCAGGTCCAGGCGGCGCAGCCCGATCGCCGCTGCTTCGTGGCCGGTGCCATTGGTCCCACGACCAAGACGTCTTCAATCTCCACCGACGTGAATAATCCGGCTGCGCGGGGAACCACCTACGAAGAGTTGGTTCAAGCCTATGGAGATCAGGTGCGGGGTCTGCTGGACGGCGGTGTGGACCTTCTCTTGGTTGAAACGATTTTCGATACGCTGAACGCCAAAGCGGCTTTCTTTGCCATCCAGGAAGGCTTCGATCGGGGTTGGCGGCGGGTCCCCATCATGGCGTCCGTCACCTTTATACAAGCGGGCAGCAATCGGGGTGTCACCGGCCAAACGGTGGAAGCGTTCTGGAATTCGATATCTCATGTGCCGCTGCTCAGCGTGGGCATGAATTGCGCCCTCGGGCCGAAGGAAATGCGGCCCCTGATCGAGGAGCTCTCGCGGATTGCTCCGGTGCACCTCAGCGCGCACCCCAATGCCGGGCTCCCGAATCCTCTGCTGCCCACCGGCTTTCCGGAGACGCCGGACTCGCTGGCACCCCAACTACGCGAGTGGGCGTCGAACGGCTGGCTCAATATCGTCGGCGGCTGTTGCGGCACGACGCCCGCGCATATCCGGCTGATTGCCGACGCGGTTCGGGGTCTCCCGCCGAGAACGATTCCGACCATCGAACCCTACACGAGACTCAGCGGCCTAGAAGCCTTGACCATTCGCCCAGATTCCATCTTCGTCAACATCGGTGAACGCACGAATGTGACGGGATCGCCGGCATTTGCCAAACTGATCCTCGCTGGTGACTACGAAGCCGCCCTGGCGGTAGCCCGCCAACAGGTGGAGGGCGGCGCCCAGATCATCGACATCAACATGGATGAGGGCATGCTCGACTCCAAGGCGGCGATGGAGAAGTTTCTCCGCCTTGTCGCCTCAGAACCGGATATCTGCAAGGTGCCCATCATGGTCGACAGTTCCAAGTGGGAAGTGCTGGAGACGGGCCTGAGGAACATCCAGGGAAAGGCCATCGTCAACAGCATCAGCCTGAAGGAAGGGGAGGAGAAGTTTGTCGAGCAGGCCCGGCTCGTCCACCGGTATGGGGCGGCGGTCGTCGTGATGGCCTTTGACGAAGACGGACAGGCCGACACGCTGGAACGTAAGAAGCGCATCTGCGACCGATCCTACAACATCTTGACGGAACGGGTCGGCATGCCCCCGCAGGATATCATTTTTGATCCGAATATCCTGACCGTGGCTACGGGCATTGAAGAACACAATGACTATGCGGTGAACTTCATTGAGGCGACCCGGTGGATCAAGCACCATCTGCCGGGAGCGAAGGTCAGTGGCGGTATCAGCAATATCTCTTTCTCGTTCCGCGGCAACAACGTGGTGCGAGAAGCGATGCATTCGGCGTTTCTCTATCATGCCATCAAGGCCGGGCTCGACATGGGCATTGTGAATGCCGGCCAATTGGCCGTCTATGAAGAAGTCCCGAAAGACCTGCTGGCACTCGTGGAAGACGTCCTGTTCAATCGCCGTCCTGACGCGACCGAACGACTGGTGACATTCGCCGAGACGGTGAAGCAGAAAGGCAAGGCGACCGTCAAAGACGACGAATGGCGGACGGGCACGGTGGAGGAGCGTCTGTCTCACGCCTTGGTCAAGGGCATCACCGATTTCATTGACCAGGATACCGAGGAGGCGAGACAGAAATATGGCAAGCCGCTTTCCGTGATTGAAGGTCCGCTCATGGCCGGGATGAACGTCGTCGGGGACTTGTTCGGCTCCGGGAAGATGTTTTTGCCGCAGGTGGTCAAGAGCGCTCGCGTGATGAAAAAATCGGTCGCGTATCTGATGCCGTTCATGGAGGAGGAAAAGAAGCGCCTGGGCGGCTATCAGTCCCAAGGCAAGGTCTTGTTGGCGACGGTGAAAGGTGATGTGCATGACATCGGCAAGAATATCGTGGGTGTCGTTCTGGGCTGCAACAACTACGAGGTCATCGATCTCGGTGTGATGGTCTCATCCGACAAGATTCTCGCCACGGCCCGGGACGTCAAAGCGGACATCATCGGGTTGAGCGGTCTCATCACCCCGTCGCTTGACGAGATGGTTCATGTCGCCAAAGAGATGACCCGTGAAGGGTTTGATGTGCCCCTGCTCATCGGCGGTGCCACGACGAGCAAAGCGCATACGGCTGTGAAGATCGCGCCCTCATACGCTCCTTCGGTCATTCATGTCTTGGATGCCTCAAGAGCAGTGGGTGTGGTGGGCAATCTCATGAATGCCGAGAACAAAGCTGGCTTCGTGACACAGATACGCGATGATTATGGGCGGATGCGTCAGGCCTACCAGGATCGGGGCGCCAAGGCGGTGGTGCCGATCGCACAGGCTCGTGCCAATCGGTTCCACTCTGAATGGACGGCCATCGACATCCCGGTTCCGTCGTTTCTCGGGGTGCGTACCATCGAAGATCAGCCGCTGATCGAGCTGGTGCCTTATATCGACTGGACGCCATTTTTTCATACGTGGGAACTCAAGGGACGTTACCCGGGCATATTCCAGGATGCGACCGTCGGACCGAAAGCCAGGGAATTGTATGACGATGCCCGACGGTTGCTGGAAGAGATCATTCAGAAGCGAATGCTGAAGGCCAATGGGGTCTACGGATTCTTTGCCGCGGCGAGCACGGGCGATGACATTAATCTGTACGCGGACGACTCACGGACGCAGGTTCTGACGACTGTTCATACGCTGCGCCAGCAATCCGAAAAACCCCAGGGCCAGGCCCATCTCGCACTGGCCGACTTTGTGGCCCCGACGGAATCCGGGCGGCATGATTACATGGGCGCCTTCGCTGTCACCACTGGACTCGGATTGGATGACCTCTGCAAACAATTCGATAAGGATCATGACGATTACAATTCGATCATGGCCAAGGCGCTGGCGGACCGGTTGGCCGAGGCCTTTGCGGAGCGGCTTCATCAACAGGTGCGAGAGGCGTGGGGCTACGGTGCAACGGAGCAGCTGACGCAGGAAGAATTGATCCGCGAACAGTATCGCGGTATCCGTCCGGCGCCGGGCTATCCGGCGTGTCCCGATCACACGGAGAAGCGGCTGATGTTCGATTTGCTCGAGGTCGAGCGGCAGACCGGCATCACCTTGACCGAGAGCTTTGCGATGCTCCCGGCGGCGGCCGTCAGCGGATGGTATTTCGCGCATCCTGAGGCAAGATACTTTGCCGTCGGGAAAATTGGCAAAGACCAGGTCGAAGACTACGCCCGCCGAAAGGGGATGCCGCTAGCAGCGATGGAACGGTGGCTGTCACCCAATCTGAGCTATGAACCCTCCTAAGGCCCCGTTCATTTTCCGATCACATCGCCGGCGCGGTCAGCAGAGGATTTCGGACGTGGCGATGGAACGGGACAGCGCTTGCACGACCTGTCGGTAGCGAGTTTCAGCCCATCGGTTGAAGGAGTCCGCGTCCGGGAATACGAGGTCCCAGGTCTTTGCAGGATCCAGCATGACAAGTTGCTTTCCGTCCTCCCCACGAAACAAGACGATAAGGACAGCAGAATTGCCCGTCAGGCTGATATCCGTGAACACGTGGACACGGCAGCATGCCGGGAGATCCACTTCTCGTGAGGCAGCCTCGACGATCGGTTGGTACAGACGCTGAAGGAATTCCGAGGCGACCTGGTAGGGCTGCGAGGGACCCAGGAGACGGGGATTTGGCTTTTCCCCGAACAGATTCTCCGTGAGATACGTCGCGGCTTCCCAGGTCGGCATGATGCCCGCGGTGACCAGCGCTTCACAGAGATACGCGATCCAGTTTCGGCTCGCGGTCGGCGTCGAGAGCACACCACGTGTCTTAGCCATGACCGGCTACCTTTCGTTCAAACATTTCGATGGTGAAGATGTGTCGCGGGATCGTGTATTGATTGGGAGCTAAAACCCGTCAATGAATGGAGGATTGTCCAACGTCCTGTGGTACGCGGTCTTTTAGGAGGACCGGATCGGCGTATCGGTCGTGGATCCGGCTCACGTCGTCCATTGAGGCCAGAAAAATGTCCAGCAGGTCAGGATCGAAGTGTTGCCCGCGATGTTTGAGCATCAGTTCGACGGCATGGTTCAGTTCGAACGCCGGTTTGTAGACTCGTTTGGTCGTGAGGGCATCGAACGCGTCAGCGATGGAGGCGATGCGGCCTTCGATCGGAATGGCCTCGCCTTTCAGGCCACGAGGGTAGCCGGTGCCGTCGAACCGTTCATGATGGGTGTACGCAATCACAGCCGCCACCTTCAATAGCTCGGCATCCGATCCGCTCAAGATGCGGTACCCGATCTCGGCGTGGCGTGCAATGACGCTGAACTCATCATGGGTAAACTTGCCGGGCTTAAGAAGGACATGGTCCGGTGTACCGATTTTTCCGATATCGTGCATTGGGCTGGCGGTTCTGATTAAATCACAGCGTTCCTGCGACAAGCCCGCCTTACGTGCCAGCAACTCGCAATAGTGACTCATCCGGTGAATGTGTTGAGCCGTGGAGCTGTCACGGAATTCGGCGGCAATGGCGAGGCGCTGGATGGTTTCTTCCCGGGACAAGCGCAGCTCCTTCTCGCTCCGCTCCAGCCAATCCAGTGCCTGCTGAAGAGCCATCGTCCGCGTCCGGACGATGTCCTCAAGATGTTCACGGTGCAGCCGGTTCTCCATCTCCAGGCGTCGCCGGCGAAGAGCGTTGGCGACATCGATCAGCACCTCATTCGATTCAAACGGCTTGATGATGTAGCCGAAGGCGCCCATATCGAGCGCTGCATTGGCCAGGACCGAACTGTCCAGCCCTGTGACCATGATGGCGGCGGTATGGGGATGTTCTCCGAGCATGCTGCGCACCAGGTCCATACCGGATTCGCCTGGCATATTGACGTCGCACAACATCAGGGCGTAGGGAGCGTCGTCTAGTCTTTGACGCGCTTCCCGTGCATCGGCCGCCAGAGCGACCGTGTACCCATGTGATTGCAGCAGATAGCCCAACAGACGCCGAATCGGCTCTTCATCATCGACGATGAGAATGCTGCGGTTGTCGAGTAAGGCTTGGTGTGCGTTCCGGTCGAACAGGGTGGGCATGAAGATGGTGTTTCTATTGAATCGAGCGTTGTGCCGCCTGACACTCTATCGGCTGATCCCAAGATTACTGAAGGGTTGAAAATCCTTTATCTCTGTGTGCACCTTTTGTGCCACTTTTCCATAGGAAATCGGTCAACCGCCGGACCCATCTGGCTACTGAACGTCTAACCGTAAATCCGGCTGTCAGACGTAAGGATCGTAACGAGGGTGCAGGTGATGGCTGCAGGCGAACTTGTTGGCGTTCACTTCCCAAGGTGAAGGTCTCCGTACACATTTTGCCTATCGGTTCACCTGTTTTGTACAGTCGTCGCGGATCACATAGGTTTGCGATTTTTGAAACCACTCCACTATAATTCCGTCACACCTTAAGGGATTGGAGTTTGTGATGAGCGGGATCGCAGGATTAGTGCGCTTTGATGGTCGTCAAAAAGACGACGTGCGGCCGGTGAAAGTGACGAGAAACTTCACCAAGCATGCTGAAGGATCGGTCCTCATCGAAATGGGTGACACCAAGGTGATCTGTACGGCGTCCGTTGAGGAAAAAGTCCCGCCTTTCCTCAAAGGCCGAGGCGCCGGATGGGTCACCGCTGAATACTCCATGCTGCCCCGTGCCACACACGAGCGGTCCCCGCGCGAAGCGGTCAAAGGAAAGCAGGGGGGGCGCACATTGGAGATCCAACGATTGGTGGGTCGTGCGTTGCGCGCCGTCACGGATATGTCTCAAATCGGGGAACGTTCAATCTGGGTCGATTGTGACGTCATTCAAGCCGATGGGGGAACCCGGACCGCGTCCATCACGGGCGCCTTCATTGCGCTGGCCGATGCGCTGATGGTGCTGAAGAAGAAAGAGCTGATCAAGAAGTTGCCGCTCACCGATTACCTCGCCGCCGTCAGCGTCGGCAAGGTTGGTGGTGAAGTCATGGTGGATTTGGCCTACACCGAAGATTCCATGGCGGAGGTCGACATGAATTTGGTGATGACCGGCCGCGGCCGCTATGTCGAGGTTCAAGGCACGGCCGAACGAACCCCCTTTGCGAAGCAGGACATGGACGAATTTCTGGCGCTGGGCTGGCAGGCGATTCAGCGGTTGACCGCCATCCAGAAAGAGTTGATTGGGCCGCTCGACTGATGCCTCGATTGGAAGAATTAGTCCTGGCGACGAGAAACCGGCACAAGGGCCAAGAGTTGGCGGCGTTACTCGACGATCTCGGCATCCGCATCCGCACCCTCGATGATTTCCCGGGCGCTCCCGAAGTTGAAGAAGATGGCGCCACCTGCGAGGAGAATGCGGTTAAGAAAGCCACCGTCATTGCGCAGAGCACCGGATTGCCGGCGGTCGCAGACGACACCGGTCTTGAAGTGGACGCCCTGGGCGGTCGCCCCGGCGTCTTTGCCGCGCGTTATGCAGGCGAGCACGCCACCTATCAGGATAATTGCCTGAAGTTGCTTCATGAGCTCGCCGGCGTGCCGCGCGAGCGCCGGACCGCCAGGTTTCTCACGGTCGCGGCATTCGCACTGCCCGAGGGAACGGTGCGGGTCGCCAAGGGCCACCTTGCGGGTTTCATCACTGAAGAGCCCGTAGGGTCGTTAGGGTTCGGTTATGACCCGGTATTTTTCGTGCCCGAACTTCACAAGACACTCGCTGAACTTCCCGCCGACGTGAAGAACCGTATTAGCCACCGCGCTCGGGCCTTCCTCGAGATGCGGGGTATCTTGGCGAAGTCGTCCGTGGCCTGTCGGTGACGAAGCTTTGCCCATTGGGGGCCTTGATGCATTGAGCAGGGCGGCAGGCTGCAGGCCTCGTCCGGCTTATATATCCTCCCTGTCCTCTTTCCGCTCGATCTGCTCAATCGTTTCCGCTTGTTCCTGACATGCAATACAGCGCCGAGCGAAGGGTAGCGCTTTCAAGCGAGCTTCTCCGATCGTTTCTCCGCAATCCTCGCAGATGCCATAGCGCCCTTCATCAAGGCGCCGGAGCGCTTCATCCAATTGGTCCCTGGTCCGGTTGCGGGCCTCCATCAGGGAAATGCGTTGTTCGGCTGTACTGACCTGAAGGGACAGGTCTTCTGTGTCCGGTACGGATTCTTCCCGCATGCGATTCTGTCCAGCGCGATATTCAGCCAGGGATTCATCGATCTCTCGCTGCAGCGCTTGTCGGCGTTCCAAGAGCATGCGTCGTAGCCCTTCTGTCCGTTCATTGCCAGTGGCCTGATTCATAAGCTTCGTTGTCCTTCTCTCTAGTTTTCGAGCGCCGATAACTGCGTGTATGCGCGGGTCACGGCTCTGTTACGAGATTGGCTAACATCGAACGCTCATGCAGGAAGCCGGCGATACCTCGCTCCCTCGCTCGGTCCGCCGGCTCCCATCCGCCGTTGAAACGACGTTGACATCGGTCCGTGATGGGCCACGGCCCTGTAACATGGCCCTTGTAGGCCATGCCCTGCGTCTCATGCCGCCATTGAAGAAGCGAGATCGCTGCGCCGTTTCACAATCTCGGCGCCCAGTTTCTTGGTATCGAGTTTAAGCTTCGCTTCGGCGAAGAGCACTTCCTCCTCTTCTCCGACGTGGTCGATGACCGACTCGCGAAGCTCGGTGAAGCGATCCCTGTATTGATCTCCGGCAGGATCCAGCTGCTTGAGCTCCGTGATGAGATCCTTCATCGCTTTATGATCTTCATATGCGAGCGTGATGAGATTCTCTCCTTCTTCTTCGGTCTCTCCTTCGATGTCGACCACCTCGTCATCGAGATCTTCGTCAATGTCCTCGTCATCGTCTTCGTCGCTGTCATCCTCGGACAGATCGTCAGCATCCATAGCCTCGCTGTCGCCCGATTGAAGCTCGGCGATCTCTTTCAGGTCGCCTTGCTCGCGGAGGGCCGGGTAGAACTGCTCTTCTTCGATCGTGGCGTGAAGCTCCAACTCGTTGAAGATCTGCTTGGCGATCGATGTCTGTTCATCAGGCGAGGCGCTCTGGTACGCCTTGAATAGCGATGAGACCTTTTCATGGTCACTCTTTAGAATATCAACCGCATCCGGTTCTTTGGCCGCTGCGCTCTTTTTTCGCGGTGCTCCACCGGACTTTTTCTCTGATGATTGCCTGGGCATCTGCTCCTCCTTGTTGAAAGGGAAAACCGGCAAGAATGCCTGTATCCATTGACTGCATTGGCTGCAAATTGCAGACCGATCCGAGAGATGACAGAAGATGAAGTTGATGCGAAGGCTGGCAGTCCCGTTGGCTAGGATTCCAGATCTCTGATTCTGTTTTGGCCGCAGCCGCCCAACCGATCAGGACACGTCTTCCCTTGGGACGGGTTCAACATTTCAGCCTCCGGACATCGTGTCTTACGGCGGACATCTATTCTCCGGTGATGATATCGGCTGGTGGCTTTAGTGGTATTGAACGACGGTGCATGGCGCGGGGAGCGGTCCGTCATCGTCCATTGGCGTTCCGACGATGATCCAAACGGTTGACGGACCGCCGTCAGTATTGACCGAGGGTTTAGCACCCCTGGCCCGTCTGGTCGAGCAATCGGCACAGGGCCACTACCCGACTGAAGATGGAAGCTCCGATGGCGGTTGGTCCTGCTCCGGAGAGAGGAATTCCGGGAGCGAGGAGCCGATAACTTTATCGACCTGCCCATGATTGTCGAGTTCCACAGTCACCCGGTCGCCCGGGGACAGGTTTTTGAACAAGTGAGGTTTCGTGACCTCGAAGAAAACCGGCCTGCCGAGGTCGGTTTGTACAAGTCCTTTCATGCTGGAGAGGTCAAGCTTGATCAGCGTACCCGTGACAACTTCGCGTGACGGGCTCTGCTGCTCCGACTGGCTCTCTGCACCGTAGGCAGGTGGGATCACCAGTAAGGCGAATCCGAAGATCCATGCCCATCGTCCTTGCGCCATGATGCCCTCCTTCCGCCGGCAGGTGATTCTGCCGATCGTCCTCTGTCTTGTGGCTTACTCAGCCAGGACGTTTCTCAATTGCATGCGTGATGTCATTCTACTCTTGGAAAAGAGCCTGGACACTGTGCAGACCCCGAGCTTTGGCCGGCGGCGTTTAAAACGGGCGGACTCGGGCGTGGTGTCACGGCTGCGGCTAAGGTCGGTGGGCCCGGGCTTTGGTATGGGTCTACCGCGTTCAGCGCTGGCACACGGATGCCGCGGTAAGTGGCGAGCGGATTGCACGCTTGAGGCCCGTCCTCTGTGACGTCAGGATTGCTGCGTGCATGGCGGATGTAATCGATCGAACGTAGGTCAGGCAGCGGGACGCCATGGCGGATATCGGACTCCAGATCGATGCGGTTCTCGGCGATGGACATTCCCATCGACGCAGCTTGGACCGATACAAGGTCCGCAACCGATATTTCGAGGTAGAGATGCATTCGTTTGGCAGGGGACGGAGCCGGATAGAGTTGCCGGCCGCAGTCCGGGCTCAGAGAAAAGCGACGCGATACTTGAGCGCTCCTCTTAAGCGCCAATAGACGGCCACAGGAGGAATCAAGGCGGATGTCACCACCATCTCGACAATGTGCATCGCCCGGCGTGAGGTGTGTTCCAGCCGGTGCGCGCAGAACTGCCCGACG
>JACVSD010000078.1 GCA_014534095.1 Nitrospiraceae bacterium | reverse complement strand
GTGTGTGAGCAGGGACGCATCATGAAAGGCGCGAGCCTGATTCATCCCGTCAATCCGGCGCAGCTCGATACGGAGACGCTGCGGATCTATGAGGTCTGCGACGGCTGCCGGCGCTGCTTCAATCTGTGCCCCTCGTTCAACACCCTGTTAGATCGCATCGATGAGTATGGCGGCGACGTGGCCAAGCTGAAGCCGGCCGACCACCACCGGGTCGTCGACGAGTGCTACTACTGCAAGCTCTGTTATAACCATTGCCCCTATACACCGCCGCATCAGTACGAGCTCGACTTCCCACGGCTGATGATCGCCTGGAAAAAGCGGCTGGCCGTGGAGCGGGGGGTGCGCTGGCGGGATTGGCTCCTCATCAAAACCGACCTGATAGGCCGGCTCGGGAGTATCACGGCGTCGTTGACCAACCGGCTCCTGAACAATCGTCCTGTGCGTCTGCTCCTCGAGAAGCTCATGGGCGTCCATCGTGAGCGGCAGGTGCTGCCATTCTCCGCCGAAACGTTTCCTCGATGGTTCAACCGACGCGGTCCCGGCAAGGGCGGCACTCCGGCGGCGCGCAAGGTGGCGCTCTTTTCCAGCTGCCTCGTGAACTATCAAGCGACGGACATCGGCAAAGCGACGGTGCAGGTCTTGGAGAAAAACGGCGTGCAGGTGGTCGTGCCGGAGCAACGCTGCTGCGGCATGCCGCAGTTCGACGTCGGTGACACGCAGGCCATTCAAGCGGCGGCCGCGGCGAATGTGGCCCATCTGCACCCGTGGGTTGAGCAAGGCTACGATGTCGTCGTCCCGGTCGCGAGTTGCAGCCTCATGCTGAAGCGTGAATATCCGGACCTGTCTCCCGACGGCCGGACCAAGCAGGTGGCCGCGCGGACCTTCGACGTCTGCGAATACCTCATGAAGCTCAAAAGAGAAGGCCAGTTGGCCGTGGATTTTGTCCACGCGCCCGGCCGGGTGGCCTATCAGATACCGTGTCACTTGCGCGATCAAAACATCGGCTTCAAATCCAAAGAGTTGATGGAAACGGCTGGCGCCCAGGTCGAGGTCATCGAGAAATGTTCAGGTCACGATGGGTCCTGGTCGGCCAAGACCGAATTTTTTTCGCTCTCCATGAAGCTGGCCGGAAAAGCGGTCCGCGCCATCGAGCAGGCGCCGGTCGATCTGGTTGCGTCGGATTGCCCGCTGGCCGGGATCCAACTCGATCAGGCCGGTGCACGCGCGCATGCTGGAGGACAAGCGACCCGTCATCCGATTCAAATTGTGCGGGATGCCTATGGTTTACCCTCATCGTGACCAGTATGATGGGTGACTGGAACGAACGGCCGGTCTCGGTGGGGCCGTGAACGCCATCACGCTGGGCGACGTGATTCCCTATGCCGAGTATGAACGACAGCGTGAAGCGTTTCGCGCGCGCATCATTGCGTTGAAGCAGCGGCGCCGGATTACGGTGGGACCGTTGATCACGCTGGTTTTTGAAAATCGTCAGACGCTGCAATTCCAGATTCAAGAAATGATTCGTGTGGAGCGCATCTTCGACCCGGCCAAGGTTCAGGACGAGTTGGATGTGTATAATGCATTACTGCCGTCACAGGAAGAACTGAGCGCCACGCTCTTGATCGAAATTACCGACGAAGCGAAGGTCAAGCCGTGGTTGGATGTCTTCATGGGCCTGGATCGGGGCGACACAGTCGCGATCGTAGCGGGTGGCAGTCGCGTCTACGGGCAGTTCGAAGGCGGCCATAGTCACGAGACCAAGATCAGCGCCGTTCATTTTGTCCGGTTCTGTCCAACGGCTGCCATGAAGAGCGCCTTCGCGGACTTGCGCCAGCCGGTGTCCATTGAAGTGCATCACGGCGAGTATCATGCCGATGTGTCCGTGCCGGGTGCCTTGCGAGAAGAGTGGCTGAACGATTTGGAGTAACGATGCCGCCGGTATTACTCACGAAGCGTATCGAATTTGCGGCCGCCCATCGCTACATCAAGCCCGAATGGGATGAAGCGCAGAATCGGGCCGTCTTTGGTGCCTGTTACAATCCGCCGGCTCACGGCCACAATTATATGCTCGAGGTGACGGTGTCGGGTGAGGTGGATCCGAGCACCGGCATGGTGATTAACCTGTTCGATCTCAAGCGCGTCCTGCTGGCGGTGATCGAAGAATTCGATCATAAGAACTTGAATCTCGATATGCCGTATTTTGCCGGCCTGGTTCCCACGTCCGAGAACATCGCCCGCGTACTGTGGGGCAAGCTCGAGGCCCAGCGGGATATTGGCACGTTGCACAGCCTTCGCCTCTGGGAGGACGAAGATCTCTGTGCCGATGTGACGCGCGCGGGCGGCCTGAACCTGGCCAGCGTCACCCGGCGTTACTCGTTTACCGCGACGCAGGACCGTACGCAGGGACGGGATTGGGACTGTTTTGTCACGGTCCATGGCCGGATCGATCCCGACACCGGCATGGTGACCGACATAGGTGAGCTTGATCGCCTGATGCATCACCACGTCGTCACGGTGCTCGACCGGCAGGACCTCAGTCGGATCCTTAAGCAACCCTTTGCTACGGGCGACGCGTTGGCGCGCGATATTTGGAATCGACTCGCCCCTCATCTCAAGGGTGGAACCTTGACCAACATCCGCCTGGTGCAGTCGCGCGATTTGACGTTCGACTACGCCGCATAGAATCATCGTGATTGTGCCGCCGCGCTCCCCCTTTGCCCTGTAACACGCCGGTTCCCTTGAGCATGCCAGATACCACGGCACTCCTCATGGAGCGGCTGCTTCTAGCTGGACAGGGCGGCGCCGGTTCCGCTATCGTAGCCCCATGCGTCTGCGCCTCTGTGCCATCGCCTGTGTCAGCTGCCTGCTGTCGACTGCCTCATTGTGGGCGGGGCAGGACGAAGAGCTTATTGAGAAGACCATTCGAGCGGCCGTCACTGGAGCGGCGACCTTCTCCGAAAGCAGAGACCGCCAGACCCTCCTACAACTGTATGCCAATGACTATGAGGGGATACAGGACGGTCAGGGGGAGACCAGAGACGCCATTGAAAAGTGGTTCGCCGAGTACGAGGGCGAATTGAAACAGGGCAGCACACTGCGTTTCATTGGTTCGGTTTCGAATCTGCGTCTGCACGTCAATGGCGGACAGGCGTGGGGCACCTATGACTATGTCTTCCAGGCGGTCCGCCATGGACAATTGGAAGGGCAGGACGCAGGCAAATGTACGAGCCTCCTTCGGAAAGAGGCTTCGGCCTGGCTCATCGTCCATGAACATTGCTCTAAGCCCAGAACGCCGTAGGTCCACACGGCGTTTTATTACGCTCACACCGTTATGGTGAGTGTAGTATTGAAGCAAGCTTCATATTCGGTTGTGTTCAGGAACTTCGTCGGGAACGCGGAGCGCTGGCCAGCAGCTCCTGGACCTTTTCAATCAATGTCGTCGGCAGAAATGGTTTCTGGAGAAAGGGCATGCTCTCCTCTAGACCATTGGCTTGCAGGGTGTCGCCGGCATAGCCGGACATATACAGAACTTGGGCTTCGGGTTGCAACGCGTGCACGGCCTGCACCAATGCGGCAGTGTTCATGCGAGGCATGATCACGTCGGCGATCACGAGCGGGCACTTTCCCTTCACACGCTGCAGGCACTGAAGCGCTTCCTGGCCATCCGCCGCTTCCATCACGTGATACCCCTGATCCTTGAGGATGGTGACGACAAGTTTTCTGATACTGATCTCGTCTTCCACCACCAGCACGGTGTCGGGCGGCGGCGTCGCTTTCGCCTCATCCCCGTCTGCGGCAATGGCCTGAGAGGGGTGGGTCACGCGCGGCAGGTACACGGTAAATCGCGAGCCTTGCCCCGGTTGGCTCACCACATCGATATACCCGCGACTCTGTTTTACGATCCCATACACCGTGGCCAATCCCAGGCCTGTTCCTTTGCCCGGCCCCTTCGTCGTAAAGAATGGCTCGAAGATGTGCGCCATTGTGTCGGCGTCCATGCCGCATCCCGCGTCCTGAACCATGATTTTGATGTAGGGCCCGGGAATCGATCCGGGATGGGCCTTGGCGAAGTGCTCGTCGAGGTCTACGTTGTCCGTTTCAATATTTAGAAGGCCACCGTCCGGCATGGCATCGCGGGCATTCAGGACCAAATTCATGATGACCTGCTCGAGTTGCACCGGGTCGGCCATGGCATGGCCGGTGCGAGGGTGGAGCACGGTCACAACCTGGATGTGTTCTCCGATGAGCCGTTGAAGAATATCTTCCATCTCATGGAGGATGTGCGTGACGGACAACTCTTTCGGTTCGAACACCTGCCGGCGGCTGAAGGTCAGGAGTTTTCTCGTGAGCGCGGCGGCACGGGTTCCCGCCTGACTGATCATTTCCAATTCCGGTCTGGCCGGATGCGAAGCAAATTGCTGCAACAGTCGTTGCGCATGTCCCATCACGACCATCATGAGGTTATTGAAGTCGTGGGCAATTCCGCCTGCGAGCCGCCCTACGGCTTCCATTTTCTGCGATTGGTGCAGCGCCGCCGCCATACGCTTGTGCTCGGTGATGTCCATGATGGTTTCGATGATATGCACAGGGCCGCCCATAGTCTGCGCCTTGGACCAGTGGACCAGGAGAAACTTGTCGCCGGGAAGGGCCACCTCGCTCGACACCACTTCATTCGAGACCAGCGCATCCGGCATCCGGCAAAAGTCACAAGGCGCGGGGCATCCCGCTATTTTTTCGTAACAGGCGGACCCTGCGATGTTCCCAAGCTTTTTGAGGCCGGTGTCGTTCTGAAATTGGACGCGGTGAGTCGAGGGGTCGATGACCGTGACCATGACGGGTTGTGAGTTGAGCAGGACTTGGGGGTCGTACTGTGGAAGAGGCGGGGAGGGGATCGGGGAAGCCATCTCGGCCGGCTCCGATGGACCATGGTCAAGCCGGTGCCCGGCTCTCACCAAACTCCCTCGACGATACTACATGGACCGGACCAGTCAAGGAGATCGACGATTTGAAGAGGATAGGCGCCGGTTACTTGAGCAGGTGATCGACGATGAGGGCGGCCAATTCGTCAGGCGGTACGACGCCTTCGCGGGTAAGGATCAGTTTCCCGCCAGCAAAGAAATGGGTCGTCGGATAGGTCTCAAAGGTGTGCGCCCGCTTAATTTCGCGGCAACGCCCCGGCACATGCATTTTGGCCTTTCCCACTTTGATGGTGGGATAGTTCGCGGCTGTCTCTGCCAGGATCGGATCGTACTGGTTACAGGGCTCGCAGGTGGCCAGCCCGTAGGCGACGATGGCCCCCGTGCTGTCAGTGAACTCCTTATAATTCCCGTCATTGACGTCGAGCACAGTCCCGCCCATGTCCCTAACCTCATCCACCGAGACTGAGCGGAGGGCTCCTGCTTGCCCCCGGCGCTCAGCCTCAGCCTGACTCGTTATTTCAGCGCCGCGAGAGCCGAGAGGATTTCCTTATCGTCTCGGGCCACCTTGATTTCCTGAACTTTGACATAGGAGACCTTGCCGTTCTTGTCCACGATCACTGTCGCCCGTTTACCACAATTGAGCGGCTCGAAGTACAGACCGTACTTCTTCACCACTTCCCGATTGAAATCCGAGAGCAACCGGTGTTTCAGGTCGAGTGAGTCCGCCCAAGCTTTGTTGGAGAAAAAGCTGTCACAGCTTATCCCGAACAATTCGGCATTGGCCCCTTCGAACTTCGGGAAGTCATCGGTCAGACACTTGTTCTCACCCTGACAGACCGGGCTCCAGTCCAAGGGATAAAACGCGAGGACGACGGGTTTCTTCCCTCGATAGTCGCTGAGCTTGACGTCCTTCTGGTCCTGGTCCTTTAAGGTGAAATCCGGCGCCGTGTCGCCGACTTTAATCTCGGGGGCTACGTCAGTCATCTCGCTCCTCCTTCTGAAACATCGCTATATGTTGGGCTATGGATGAGGTCTCAATCGAAAGCCGACCCCGGTGGCACACCTCGAACCTTGTACCGTGGCGCTTAAAAGCTTGTCAACGGGCCTGAAGGCCTAGCCCTGATCCCCTCCGCGCTGGACAACCTGTCCGGAATTCGTAGGCCACCTGGACAGCTTGTCCCGAAGCCTTATTGAACTTCCCCGAAAGGGCAGTAATGCTGGGTGTTTCACACTAATTGATTCGGCCTGATTCTTGAGTACGTCCTCGCCCGCTGGCGAAATCCCTAGTTCCTTTTTCAGTGCCTCCGCCGGCTAATGAGACTGCAGCCGCGTCCGGTTCACTTTTAGGGGAAAGAGGTCAACTTCGTGTTACTCGGCTGGGTATGCGCAGTGGTGATGATGTTCGTGCTGGGGGCTGGATCCTTGACGGCCGTGCAGGCGGCGGAAGAGCCGCGCGAGTATGACTTCGACCTCTCGAAAGGCATCGTCCTGTTCAACAGCGAGCGGTACGGCGAGGCCGAGCGCTACCTCAGCGAAGCCTTCAAAGCCAAGCCCGGGGACCCGACCGCCGGCTATTATTCAGGCCAGTCCCTGCTCCGCCTAAAACGGTACCAGCCGGCTGAAGAACGATTCCGGGAGATCCTCAGACGCCATCCTCAGGACGCTCGTGCGCGCATGGGATTGGGCATGGCGCTGTACCACCAAGAGCGCTACACGGACGCCTTGGCGAACCTGACCATGGCCGAACAAACCCTCACCGATGAGCCGCTCCTTTACTACTACGAAGGGCTCGCGGCGGCGGATCGGCAGTCGTTCGACCAGGCGTCCGAAAAATTCCTGCGGGCCGGCAAACTGGACCCTGAGTTCGGGCGTGATCCGCACTATCAGCGAGGCGCCGAGCTGTATGCTCAGGGAAAGGCCGACCAAGCCGCGGCGGAGTTCCAGTCCGCGGTCCGGTCCGGCTCGACCACCCCCACCCAGCCGAAACCGGCGCTGACCGCGTCGCTCCTGTCGCCCTCCAAGCGGTGGAGTGCCTCGTTCGGAACGAGCGTCCAATACGATTCCAATGTGGTGCTCCTCCCAGGCGGCGTCTCTCCGCCGGGAGGCTCCTCGGGCATTTCTCACAAAGACGATTTTGTGACCATGTTCACCGGCCGCGGCGAATACCGCTTGTTTCAGGACGACACCTGGACCGTAGGAGCGGGAGCCGGATTGTATACGAATTTCCATGCCCGGCTCAGTGACTTCAATGTTCTCGATGTGGCTCCCACGCTCTACGTCCAGCGCCAACTCGGCTCGATGCAGCTCCGGTTCCAATACATCCTGGACTACGTCACCGTGGGAAGCGATCCCTATCTGTTGTCCAACGCGCTGCAGACGACGCTCACCGTGCCGCAAAGCGACCGCAGCTTTACGCAGGCCTTCGTGCGCTATCAATACAAGGACTTCAAAAGCTTCCGTGACGATGAATTGGGCGCCCCCATCAACCAGACCCGTGACGGAGTGAATTGGATGCTCGGGGGCATGCAGTATTTGACGTTCGCCGAAAACCGGGGACACGTGCGGGCCGGCTATTTTTTTGATACCGACCGGACCGGCGGGGGTGAGGTGACCCAATTCGGTCGGCCGACACATGCCGATTGGTCGTACACCGGCCATCGGTTGTCGACGGGAGTGTCGTATCGGCCTC
>JACVSD010000059.1 GCA_014534095.1 Nitrospiraceae bacterium | reverse complement strand
CAGCTACCGCCAGATCATACTTTCCGTTTAGATAATCGTTGTAGGCCAGATTGAAGGCCGAAGTCGGTGTAATAGCGGGCACACCGGGGACGATCGTCAACCCTTCGGAGCCGGACGGCTTGGCCGGCTTCGACGGGCGCGGCTCCGAGGGCGGCGTGTCCGCACGAGCGAGTGGCTGACCCACCGTTTCTTCCAGCTTGGCTAATCGGGCTTCGAGCTTCTGCAGGCGGCTGGCCATCTCATCGGCGCGTGATTTACCGGATTCCACATCCTTGACGCGTTCAACTGATTCGAGGCGACGGACCACCGCATCGACCCGTTGATGGTCCTGATCCTGGGAGCGGGCAATGGTCGACAGCTGATCGCGCACTTCGACAAAGTCGGCATGCTTGGCGCAGCCCGTGATCAGCAGCAGGGGAGCACAGGCCCAAGCGTTCATGACCCTCCATGCCCAGGCGTTCATTCGATCGGTCACCGGACCTCCTTCAACTGAGCCAGCTTGTCGGATGCCTTTCCCGCCTCCGGGCTGCGCGGATAGAGCGCCACGACTTGTTTGAATGCCGATGATGCCCGCTTCCTGTCCTTGAGCGCCAGATAAGCATAGCCCTTTTTCAGGATAGCGGCGGGCACTTTTTCACTGCGCGGATAATCCAACTCCACTTTATCGTAGGCGTCAATAGCCTTCCGAAAGTCCTTCTTGCCATAAAACGCTTCTCCGAGCCAATAGCGGGCGTTGGGCGCCAGATCCGAATTGGGATACTCCGATAAGAACGTGGAGAATCCCTGCCGGGCCCCTTCAAGGTCCCCATCCCGAAACAAACCCAGCACACGCTCATACCGGATACGGTCAACCGCTTCAACACTCGTGGCCGCCTCCAGGGCCGGCGCCTCCTGCGGGGCCGCGATGGCGACGACAGGCGCTGGTGTGCCGACCGCCGGGTCCGGATCGTCCGCGCCAGTCGTGGCATTGGGCTCCTGAACCGCAACCGATGACTCTCTTTGGAGCTCCTGGGAAGGGGCCAGCGAGCTTCGTTGGGTTTGCTTGGTCGCCTGCGGCAGACGGACGACGGGTTTATTGTTGATGTGCTCGACCGATTTCGACAGCGCCTGCAGGCGATGATCCTGCTCCTCCACTTTCACCGTGAACTTCTGTCCAACCGTATCAATCCGGCGGTCTTGTTCGTCCAGCCGCGCCGTCACTTTTTGCCCAACGGACTCGAGCGCCTTCGCGACCGAGGCCACGCTCCGGTTCACCTCGGCGGCGTGCGCCGAGGCCGCTCTGGCATCCGCATCCAGGCGGGCCGATAAGGCCTTCGAGGTTTGTTCTTCCTGTGCCATGCGATCGTTCAAGCCGTTGAGCGCCTCCTTGAAACCGGTCAGAGCTTGATTGAATTGGGCAAACTTTTGGTTGACCTGCTCCAGCCGATGATGGCTCTCGCCCATGCCCTTTTGCTGCTCATCCAGCTTCTGGTCGACCCGCTTGCCCAACCCTTCATTCGTGCGCTGCACCGCCTCGACAATATCCTTTTTCAGAACCGCCATCGCCGCTTCCATCGCCTTGGACATCTCATCCATCCGGGCCGTCACTTTCGCGTCCTGACTAGCATACCGCGCAGCCGCGTCGGCTTCCATTTTGGCTGACAGCTGCTCCAGCTTCTTCATTTGCTGTTCGATCTGGACCGATCGTTGTTCGATCTGAGATGATCGGTGCTTCAAATCTTCCTGTTTGTTCTGGAGTTCCTGCGCTTGATGCAACGCCCTCTCAAGATCACCCCGCAATTGCGGCAGCTCGTGCTCGCGAAGCGCAGAGATCTCCTGGCTCTGGCGAGCTCGCGCCTGGGCCAACTCCTCACTGGACTGCTTGATGCGCTGCTGAAACGTCTTCTCGGCCTGCTTGAGATCGGCCTGCTGCGCGACACATCCGGAAAGAAGCGTCAACACCATCACCAGGACGATAGCCACAGCACACCTCGCTTGTTGTAAAAGGTTCCCCATCAGCATGTTTCCAAGAGAAGTGGACAAAAAAAACTTCCCCTTTCAATCGACCGTTAGTTGCCGGTCTTGACCACCACATGACCACGCCGATTCTGCGCGTAACAGGATTCCGCGTGTTCCTGACAGAACGGCCGTTCTTTCCCATAGGAGACGACGCCCAAACGGTTGGCGCCGACTCCCAACTCGACAAGGTAGTTACGCACGGCCTTCGCCCGTTTTTCCCCCAACACGAGGTTGTACGCGGAGGTCCCCCGCTCGTCACAGTGCCCTTCGATCTTCAATTGCGCCGTGGGATTCTGCCGAATCCATTCCGCGTCCCGCGCAAGTGCCTGGCGGCCTTCTTCTGAGATGGAAAAGCTATCATACGCAAAGAACACGTCGCGCAGACCGGCGGCCGCAGAGGCGGTCTGCTCGGCACGAATCTCTTCAATCTGCCGTCCGGCGCTTGCCGGGTCAGCTTTGGCCAACAACGTGGCGGCGGGCAGTCGCTCTTCGGACGGATCCTTATCGAGGCCGCGCAGATCGCTGGATGCCTCACGAGCGGAGAGCGAAGTGTCGGGGAAATTGGGATTCGTACTCATGCTTTCATTAGCACTCGCTTTTACGGCCTCAGCTTTGGGCTCAGCCTTGGGCTGGGACTTGACCTCGGCTTGCTGAGAAGATTGGGTATCACCGCCCGACTGAACGGCCTTCTTGGAACAACCCGGCAATCCCATCACTAGACCCAAGAACAATGGCGCCCACAGCATCATCTGTTGCGTTTTCATAGTAGCCTTACCCTCCTTGGATGTATTCAACTCCCTCTACCGATGTCCTCATATGCATACAGCCGCGGACGGTCATGGGAAGCCCTAAGGCCCGTATTACAACGCAGGCGACCACGACGGGGCGCTGTTATGTGTGCCCGTAAAGGTGACGCGTTCCAAGTCTTTGCCATCAGCATTGATCATGTATATTTGGCTTTTTCCATCGGCAGTTGAGCTGAACACCAGATGCCGGCCGTCGGGGGACCAGGACGGGGAATCATCGACTCCGGGCCCTGTGGTGAGCTGGACGCGCTTTTGACCATCCGGCGTAACCAGACATAATTTATATTCCTTCTTGGGAGTACGGCACACATAGGCGATCCAGTTCCCGCGGGGCGACCAGGCAGGCGCCGCATTGTAGTCCCCTTCGAAGGTGAGCCGGCGAACATTGGAGCCATCCGCGGTCATCAGAAACACTTGGGGGCCGCCGCTACGATCCGAGGTAAATGCAAGCTCCCGGCCAGAGGGCGACCAGGAGGGGGAGAGATCGCCCGATGGGTTGACCGTGAGCCGTTGAAGGGCTTTCGTCCGGGTGTCCAGCCGATACAACTCTGAATTGCCTTCATGGCTCGAAGCAAAGGCCAGAAAGTTACCATCTGGTGAGAGAGCCGGCGTGATGTTGAGACCGCGCAAGGACACGATCGTCCAGCGCTTGCCGGTGGCCAATTCAATCATGTCGATATCTTGCGTGTTCCGGTTGCGATACGCCGTGAACACGAGAAACCGGCGGTCGGGAGACCACCTCGGCATGAGGTTTAAGAATCCATCGGAGGTCAATTGCCTGGCATCGTAGCCGTCATAATCCATCACAAACAGCTCGCGGGCCGTCCCCTGCTCCGACACATAGGCCACCTTCGTCCTGGCAATGCCGGGCTCGCCGGTGTACCGAAACACCAGCTCATCGGCAAATCGGTGTGCCATCAGACGCACAACTGAGGACGATCCGACATAGCGCTTCCCTCCTACGACTTCGTCACTGCCCGAGTCATAGACATATCCATCCATATGGATATCTGAATCCTTCTCCTTCTCACCGCTTTTCATCGCGGCCTTGCCCCACACAATGACGGACACGCCATGGTCGGCCGCATTCTTGAAGGTCGGATCTGGACTGGCCCCCAATCCGCTGACTTTGATGCCTGCGCTTGGGAGGTCGACCAACGAAAACACCAAGGATCGCCGGACATCGGCTTTGAGCACTTCCTCGATGCGTCCGCTCAGCCACTCCGGGCCCCCGCCGTTCTGTATTCCGGCGATTCCCAACGGAATTTTTTGGAAGTCCGGCCTCGTCGCTTCCAGAAACACATCGGCTGCTCCGGACTCCAGGATCCCGATCAACCCGATCGTGGCACACAGACTCAACGTTGCGGCGGTACGTAAGTGCATGGCTATCCTTGTTGTTCGCCCACTGTAAAGGTGAAATGGGCATCGTAGGATGATTCCGTAATGTCGGCTGGAAATGGTGGCAAAGGAATGGCACTGAGCACTGCCCGCTTGCCTGCGATATCGTAATATTCGTTGCCTGAAGAATCTTCGATCATCACGTCGGTCACTGTCCCATTGCGGTGCAATTTGAACCTGATAGTGACTCTAAGGGCCTTGTCCACGCCGTTACCAACCGGTGGAGCGCTCCATAGGTTGCTGATCCGTCTCTTTACAAGGCCAAGATAGGCATTGGAACCCGATGTCATACCGGGAACCTTCAAGGTGGTATCGACGGCCTTCACACTGGGAACTTTCGCCTCCAATTGCGGAGTCGGTGGTGAGGCCGGATTGGCAGGCATCTCGGCATGGACCGGCTTGGGCAGGCTAATTTTCTTGATCTTCTTTAACTCCTCATCCAACTCTTTCGTCAGATCGTCGGTCACTGATGACGCGGCCTTTGCCGGAGCCGGCTTGACTGCCGGCTCTTTCATGTCGGACGCCACCGGAACATCCGGCAACTTGAGCTGGGCCTTCTTCGGTCTATCGGCGGGACTGTAGTCGCCGAATTTCGGCGCATCAGGCGGCAATTCCACCCCCTTCATGACATCCCGGAGCACGTCGTTGGAGAGCTTGGCGGGAATCGAAGGAGGAGGAACGGACGTGGCCTTCGGTATGGGAACAGGGAGCGGGGCATGAACGGGCGGCGACGGAGGTGCGACCTTCATGGCGGGAGGAGGCTTGACGGGCGCAGGTTTGGGCGCTTCCACGACCTTTGGCTGCACCTTTGGCGGCGGCACGCTGACTTTCGGAGGTTCGGTAACGTTGGTCACGGGTGCGGGGAGATGGGCCAACGAAATTTCAATCGACGCCAACGGGCGCTCACCTTGTTGCGGCAGCCGAACCAGCGCCACCAGCAACAGGACTGCCAGATGAAGCAGCAGCGAGACCACCACGGCACGCCCGAGACGACGAGTGAGATGGTCCTGCCACTCATCCTGAAACCATCCGTCACCTGATGTGGAAGCCTGGACCATGACGCCCCCGGTCACTTGTTGCGTGATAACGGCATGGCATCGGTCACTCGCTCTGCACCCATCGGCTCCGTCACCATTCCGAGTTTTTCGATCCCTGCCTTTTTCACGCCGTCCATGACCTGGACCACGACGCCATACGGCACATCACGGTCGGCCCGGAGATAGAGAGACACATCCGCATGCTCTTCCTTCAACACCCGCAGCTTGTGTTCGAGTTGCGCCACGCTGACTTGGTCCTTATCGAGATAGAGACGCTGGTCCTTTTCGATGGAGAGGACCGCGCGAATCTCCGGCTTGATGGTGTTCGAGGCGGATGAGGGCAGTTTGATATCCATCCCCCGGTACAGCATCGGAGCGGTGACCATGAAGATGATCAACAGGACCAGCACCACATCGACCAGCGGGATCACGTTGATCTCCGCCAGGAATCGACGCTGCCGGCTTTCGAGAATCATCCCTTCACTCCTAGAACGGGAGCTTTCGCTTTGGCTGAAAACATGGCGAGCAGTTCGACCGCCACCGTATCCATGTTGAATGCGGTACGGCGGATGCGGGTGAGAAAATAGTTATAGGCGATGACTGCAGGAATCGCGGCGAACAATCCGGCCGCCGTGGCGACCAGCGCTTCCGAGACGCCGGGGGCGACCGCGGAGATGCTGGCGGTACCTTGCGTGCCAATTTCGCGAAATGAATCAATGATACCCATGACTGTGCCGAGCAATCCGACGAAGGGGCTGATGTTGCCGGTGGTGGCCAAAAACGGTAGGAACGATTCCAGTCGTGCGATCTGGCCTTGCGCGATATGCGAGGCCGTACGTTCCATGACATGGCGGTCAATTACCGGTCCCTCTCCGACCGGATCGTGCGACTCCCAGCCGCCCTCCCGCCCTAGCCGACCCACGACTCCATGAAAGATCTTGGCGCAGGGACTGCCGGTGGAGCGGTGAGCATGCCGGGCAATCTCATCGACGTCTTTGGCCTGGGCCAACACGGCCATGAATCGCCGGTCTTCGGCATCGGCTGATCGGAAAGAAGCCCATTTAAAGAGAATGATGGCCCAGGAAATGATGGAGAAGCAGAAGAGGATCAAGAGAACGACTTTCGAGACAGCGCCGAGCGATCTGAGAAGTTCAATGGGACCGGTTTGAAACATACAGGTCTAGCCTCTCCCTCCTCTACTGATATCCCGGTCTCGGTTGTAAGTTGGAATGCTGCCCAGACTGGGGAAAGAAAATGGCGGGGCCGACGGGATTTGAACCCGCGACTTCCAGATTGACAATCTGGCGTCCTAACCAGGCTGAACGACGGCCCCGTGATACTCGACGTATGGCGGAAGATCGGAACGACAAGACTGTATATGGCGGCCGGTCTAGCCCCGTATCGACTGGTCTTTGTTGGCTGCTCACGTCCCGTCTGCGTACCAAACCACATGGTAGGCGGAACAGGGATCGAACCTGTGACCTCTGCCTTGTAAGGGCAGCGCTCTCCCAACTGAGCTATCCGCCCGAATTCTTTAATAAGCTGGCGGAGGTTACCAAGTCCTCACTGCCTTGTCAACCAATGGCGCGCACTCTTCTTGCAAAACATTCTACCCCGTGCAGCCACCTAGTGACTTCCCGAGACCGAACGCCGGTTCTTCTTCGCCTGTCGCGGGAAATGCAGACGGTGCACTTCCTTGAGTCGGCTGCGTTCGACCTCGGTGTAGATTTGGGTGGTCGCAATATTCGCATGGCCCAGCATCGCCTGTACAGCGCGCAGATCGGCTCCCCCCGCAAGCAAATGAGTCGCAAAAGAATGGCGCAGCATATGCGGGGATATGGCCTTGGTGATGCCGGCCCGGGCCGCCCGCTGCCGCAGCAGTTTCCAGCAGGCTTGCCGGGTCAATGTGGTTCCTCGTCGCGAGACAAACACCGCCCGGGCGCTTCGTCCCTTTAGGAGCACTGGTCTCGCGTGCTCGACGTAATCCACCAGGGCCTCCCTGGCCGCCTGCCCCATCGGGACGATCCGCTCTTTAGACCCTTTGCCGAACACTCGTAAGCTGCCCACGCCAAGATCCATTTGCGACAGGGCGAGGCCCAGGAGTTCGGAGATTCGCAGACCCGACGCATAGAGCAATTCGAGTATCGCCCGATCGCGGCGGTCTTCGGCCGTGGGCAAATGGGGAAGGGTCAGGAGGGCGGTAATTTCACGGTGCGTAAGGGTCCTCGGCAACCGCAGCGCTCGCCGGGCAGTCGCGAGATCGCGCAAAGGATTCGCCTCGATGATGTGTTCGCGGGCGAGAAAGCGAAACCATCCCCGCGTCGCCGACATCGCACGAGCAATGGACGATGCCGCCAGCCGCTCTTGCCTGAGCGCGGACAGAAACCCCACCGCAATATGAGGAGAAACCGATGCGTGCATGGACACGCCATGCTTGCTCAGGTAGACCTGGAGCTTGGTGAGATCCCGCCGGTACGCTTCAAGCGTATTGACCGCCAATCCGCCTTCCACACGCAAGTCGCTTAAGTAGCGCTCAACCAGGGGATCCAGCAACGAGGATGATGTCGCTCCCATACGTACTGCTCACTGCCCGTGCGAGAGTAGAACCGGTTCGGCACTATAGCCAACAGATCGGCTCAAAACAAACGATGCCGGGCGGTTCTCCTTGACACCCCGGCGCCTTTCCGATACTAGTCACCCGTTACTTAAGAGACCATCCGTTAAAGCGCAATGCCTCCCCATAGAGATCTGACCCAGTACAGGTGTTGTCGTGGCCTGCTATGTCTCACGGTTGTGTGGCTCGCCGTGGCCTCGTCTCTGTCCGCGCCTCTCGCGCTGGCGGCCAAACCGGTTCCCAATCCGCCGGTACTTGCCCAAGCGAAGCAGTTGATCGATAAGGGCGACCCCGAATCGGCCGCTACCCTGCTTCGACGTTTTTTAGCGACCTCTCCCCGCCCCGAGCATCTCGACGATACCTACTTGCTGCTGGGGGCCGCCTCGTTTGGCATGAAGGACTACCAGGACGCGCTCAAGCACTTGACCCAGTTGCACACTGAATTTCCGACATCCGACCTTGCCGACCGCGGGAAGCTCTTGGCCGCTCGCACGCATGCGGCGATGGGGAATATCGATCTCGCGTTGCCGCTGGCGACCCAGGTGCGCATGACCACGCCCGACGATGACACGAAACGTGAAGCACAACGGTTAACGGCCGACCTGCTGGCGCAAAAAAAAGACTACGTCCGGGCGATCCAAACCTTGTTGGACGGCTTGTCGGAGGGTAGCGACGATCAAACCACGGAGACCCGGGAGGAAATCCGCACATTCATCGCCGAGCGTTTAGATAAGCGGGCGCTGATTCGAATCCGGGATGCGTATCCCCGATCTTATCCCGGGGACCTTGCCTCCATGAGGCTGATTGAATATTACAACGCGCGTGGAGAAGACCACTTGGCCGAGCGGGAGATTCAACTGTTCCTCTCCGCCTTTCCCACACATTTCTACAGCCGCAAAGCCAACGAAATGCTCGGGCTCCTCAAGACGAAGTTGAGGACCAATCAGTATTTTATCGCTAGCGTGCTGCCGCTCTCCGGGCGCCTGGCTCCGTTCGCGAACGACGTCCTCGAAGGCATTCAGCTCGCAGTGGAGCGCACCCGCGAACAGTCCGGGACTCCTTCGATCGGCTTGATCGTGAAAGATACCGAAGCGGATCGCGGATCGTTTCTGGACGATCTCTCAGATTTACTGAAGGACGATCGCTTGCTCGCGGTCATCGGTCCTATGCTCTCGAAAAACCTTCCGGCAATGGCGGAAATGGCCCAAAAGACTCGCGTGCCGCTCATCACACCGGCCGCGACCCTGCCCAATGTTCGACGATTCGGTTCCTATCTCTTCAGCACGTCCCTCACCTACGGACTGCAAGCAAAACGGATTGCCGCCTATGCGGCCACGGAACAGGGGTACCGCCGATTCTGTATCCTCCATCCGGATACAGTCTACGGAAGAGAATTGGCCCGCTTGTTCGCACAAGAGGTCCGGCTGCGGGACGGTGAAGTGATCGCCGTGGAATCCTACAAAGAAGGAGAAACGGATTTCGGTCCGCAGATCAAGCGACTCAAAGCCGAGGACCTGAAGAAATACGGATTGGCGGTACCGGTCGACGCGCCCCCCTTGATCGGGAAACCGCTTGGAAAGCCCGAGAAACGATTGCTCTATACTCCGGGGTTCGATGCCATCTTTATTCCAAGCCGTGCTCAGGAGATCGGCCTGATTGCCGCCCAACTCGCGTATCATGACGTGAAAGTGCCGCTCCTCGGCACGAATGGCTGGAATTCCCAGGACTTCGCACGGACCGCGGACCGCACCGTCGATGGCGCCGTGTTCGTCGACGGGTTTTTCGCGAACAGCCCAAGCGCCCCGGTCCAGGATTTCGTCCAGCGCTATCAGAAACGCTTTCAAACGCCGCCATCGCTCTTTGCCATGCAGGGTTATGATGCGGCGCGTGTGGTCATCGAAGCCGTCCGCAGAGGCGCGAGTTCGGCGGAAGCCGTGCAGGAGCTGTTGACGGCGCAACGGGATTGGCCTGCCCTCACCGGACCGGCCAGCTTTGGCGTGGACGGCACACTCCAACGCCCGCTGTTTCTGCTGCAGGTCAAACAAGGCAAGTTCGTGCAACTGGAGTAGGCCGATGATGATGGATACGCTGGAACACATGCTGCAAACCGTTTCTTACATGGGGCTTCCGCTCCTCTGTGCCATCGTGCTGCACGAGTATGCCCACGGGTGGGCCGCCGACAAATGTGGTGACACCACCGCACGCCTGCAGGGACGCTTGACCTTGAATCCGTTGGCCCACGTCGATCTGTTTGGATCCATCATCCTTCCTGTGATCTGCCTGCTGCTCCCCGGCGGTTTTCTGCTGGGCTGGGCCAAACCGGTCCCGGTCGATCCGGGGAACATGTCCCACCCTCGGCGGGACATGGCACTCGTGGCGGCGGCAGGACCTGCCATGAACCTGATCCTCGCAGTGGGTAGCGCGCTGGTGCTCTTGCTGATGTTCCTGGTGGATCCGACATTGAGCATGCGACAAACGCTCCGGCCCTCCACGCCCCCGGATTCAGTCGCGGCCATATTCGTGGTGCCGATCGCGGCCATGGCGTTGTATTCCGTCATGATTAACGTCTTTCTCGCCCTGTTCAATCTGATTCCGATTCCACCGCTGGACGGGGGCCGGATCGTGACCTGCCTGCTCCCCGCCAAGCCGGCACTGGCGCTGCTGCGATTGGAACCCTATGGCATGCTGATCCTGGTCGGGCTCATTGCGTTTGACAAAGAACTGCGCGTGATTCACACGATTACCAGTACCTTCGCCGCCGGTCTCTCTGGTACCATCTTGTCCACGGTTCTCGGTTTCGGGACGGGAGCGACAGAATGAGTTCACCCCGGACACGCGTGCTCAGCGGCATGCAGCCCAGCGGGCTCATGCACCTGGGAAACTATTTGGGCGCGCTGGAAAATTGGAAGACCCTTCAGGAGCCCTACGACGGCTTTTTCTTCATTGCCGATTGGCATGCCCTCTCAACCAACTATGCGGATACCAGCCGGATGCGCGAGTTTGTCCGAGAAATGCTCATCGATTGGCTGGCAGCCGGCATTGATCCCACCCGCTCCACCGTGTTTGTCCAGTCGCGCATTCCCGAGCATGCGATTCTTCATCTGCT
>JACVSD010000013.1 GCA_014534095.1 Nitrospiraceae bacterium | reverse complement strand
TTTTTCACGATTCCGATCAGCAGGATGATCCCGATGAGTGCGATCATGCTGAGCTCGGTCTTAAACAAGAGCAAGGCGAGCAGCGCGCCGACGCCGGCGGATGGCAGCGTCGAGAGAATCGTCAGGGGGTGAATGTAGCTTTCGTAGAGAATGCCTAAGACAATGTAGACCGTGAGCAGCGCAGCCAGGATCAGCAATGGCTGGTTCTCGACGGACGCCTGGAACGCCTTGGCGGCGCCCTGAAACGAACCCCGCACGCCGGCCGGCAGTCCGATATCGCGCATGGCCTTCTCGATGGCCTGGACGGCGTCGCCCAGCGACGCGCCCGGCGCCATATTGAACGACAGAGTCACCCCCGGAAATTGGCCTTGGTGATTGACGAGCAACAGGGTGTTCGTCGGTTCATACCGCGTCACTGCGCTCAGCGGGACTTGCGCACCTACCGGAGACCGTATGTAGATTTCCTGGAGCGTCGCGGGGTTCTGCCAGTATTGAGGGGCCACCTCCATGACGACGTGATACTGGTTCAGCGGCGTATACATGATAGACACCTGACGTTGGCCGAACGCATCGTACAGCGTGTCGTCGATTAGCTGCGGACTGAGGCCGAGGCGGGAGGCGGTGCTCCGATCAAAGACGACCAGCGACTGGAGCCCTTTGTCCTGCTGATCGCTATTCACGTCGGTAATTTCTGGCAGGGCGCGCAACTGCCGCTCGACCCGCGGCGCCCACGTGTTCAGTTCCGCCAGGTCCACACTCTGGAGCGTGTACTGGTACTGCGCGCTGCTCGAACGGCCCCCGATGCGCAGGTCCTGAATCGCTTGCAACACCGTCGGCGCGCCTGGGACTTGCGCCAGTTTTGGGCGCAGCCGCGCGATGACCTCATCCACGCTGGCCCTACGTTCGTCGAGGGGCTTCAAGGAAATGAACATGCGGCCGGTATTCGTGCCTCCGCTTGATCCGCCGCCGCTAAAGCCCGTGACGGTCTCGACCGCCGGATCGCCCTTGATAATCTCCACGACCTCCAGGAGCTTGTCCCGCATGGCTTGAAACGAAATGTCCTGTGCCGCCTGAATATTGCCGAACATGCGCCCCGTATCCTGCTGCGGGAAGAAGCCTTTAGGGATGATCGTATAAAGGTAGATGCTCAGGGCCATGGTCGCCAGGGTCAGGACCAGGATGCCGGGAGGATGGCGCAACACCCAGCCCAGGCTTCCCGCGTAGCCTCCACGAAGCCACTCGAACATCCGCTCGCTGAACCGGTACCACGGCCCGTGCTGGTGGCCGGCCGCCGCCGGTTTGAGCAGCCGCGCACACATCATCGGCGTGGTGGTGAGCGACACCACCAGCGAGACCAGGATCGCCACGGACAGCGTAATCGCAAACTCTCGGAACAGCCGCCCCATCATGCCGCCCATAAAGAGAATCGGAAGGAAGACAGCAACCAGCGACACCGTCATGGAGAGCACCGTAAATGTGATCTCCCGTGCGCCCCGAAGCGCAGCCTGAAGCGGCGCCATCCCCTGCTCCCGATATCGGCTGATATTTTCGAGCACCACGATGGCGTCATCCACGACAAATCCGGTCGCGATCGTCAACGCCATGAGTGAAAGATTGTCGAGGCTATAGCCACACAGGTACATCACGCCGAACGTGCTGATCAACGAGACGGGCACCGCGACGCAGGGAATGAGCGTGGCACGGAGATCGCGAAGGAACAGAAAGACCACGAGAATGACGAGGCACACGGAGATCGCAAGGGTGCGTTCGACGTCGTGCAGGGAGGCCCGGATCACCGGCGTGCGGTCCACGACGACCTTGAGCGCCATGCTGCCGGGCATCGACGCCTCGAGCTGCGGCAACACCGCCCGGACACGGTCCACGGTTTCGATAATGTTCGCTCCCGGCTGCCGGCTGATCATGATCAGCACGGCCGCCGTACCGTTCGCCACCCCGACGGTCCGAACGTCCTCCACCGACTGTTCGACGGTGGCAATGTCCGTAAGGCGCACGGCCCGTCCCTGCCGATAGCTGACGATTAACGGCAGATAGTCTTCGGCTGTATGGAGCTGATCGTTCGTCCGGATTTCCCAGGTGCGCGTCCCGTTGGAGAGCTGTCCTTTCGGACGGTTGACGTTCGTACTGGTTAGCATGCGGCGCACGTCGCCCAGGCCGATCCCATAATGGTTCAGCGACGTCGGGTTCACATCCACACGGATGGCCGGTAGCGACCCACCGCCGACGGTCACCTGCCCTACCCCGTCAATCTGCGACAGTCGCTGCTGCAGAAGACTCGAGGCCACGTCGTACATCTGACCACGGCTCACGATGTCCGACGTCAGCGAGAGAATGAGGATGGGCGCATCCGCGGGGTTGATTTTCCGATAGGTGGGACTCGCAGGGAGGGCGGCCGGCAGGTCGCTACGTGCCGCCATAATGGCCGCCTGCACGTCGCGGGCCGCCCCGTCAATATTGCGGCTCAACTCAAACTGTAACGTGATATTGGTCGAGCCGAGTCGGCTCGTCGAGGTCATCTCGGTCACGCCCGCAATCCGGGTTAACTGGTGCTCCAGTGGCGCGGCCACCGAGGTCGCCATGGTTTCCGGGCTGCCCCCCGGCAAGGTAGCCGAGACGTTAATGGTGGGAAATTCGACCTGTGGAAGCGCCGCCACGGGAAGGAAGCGGAACGCGACGAGCCCGACCAGTGTGACGCCGACCGTGAGCAAGGTGGTGGCCACGGGCCGGTGGATGAAGGGCGCCGAGACATTCATATCGGTCCCGGAGTCAGCGCCTTCGCGGGCGACGGCGACGAACGGTTGGATCGCACGCGACGAGCCAGCCGGTCAAACGCGAGATAGACGACCGGCGTGGTGTACAGCGTCAGCACCTGACTGAGCAGGAGCCCCCCGACGATGGCAATGCCCAGCGGATGCCGCAGTTCCGATCCCACTCCCGATCCCACGGCCAACGGAAGCGCGCCGAGCAACGCCGCCATGGTGGTCATGAGAATCGGACGGAAGCGTAACAGACACGCTTCGTAGATCGCTTCCTCCGGCGTCTTCCCGTCCTTTCGCTCGGCGTCGAGCGCGAAGTCGATCATCATGATGGCATTTTTTTTCACGATCCCGATCAGCAGAATGATGCCGATCAAGGCAATGACACTGAACTCCGTGCGCAATACCATTAATGCGAGCAACGCCCCGACACCGGCGGACGGGAGCGTCGACAGGATCGTGAGCGGATGGATGTAGCTTTCATACAGGACTCCCAGGACGATATAGACCGTGACCAGCGCAGCGAGAATCAGCCAGGTTTCGTTTGCCAGGGACGCCTGGAAGGCTTGCGCGGTCCCTTGGAAGGTGCCGCGAATACTGGCCGGGAGATGGGTCTCCGCGGAGACGGTCTCCACCGCCTTCACGGCCGCGCCGAGCGATGTGCCCGGCGCCACATTGAAGGATATGGTGACCGCAGGAAATTGGGCCTGCCGGTTGATGGCGAGCGGCGTGTTGATTTCAGAAACCTGGGTAAAGACGCTCAGAGGAACCTGCCCCCCGGTGACCGACCGGATGTCGAGGAACTGCAGAGATTCCGGGCCGGCTTGAAATTCCGGCATCACTTCCAACACGACGCGATACTGATTTAATTGGGTGAACATCGTGGACACTTGGCGCTGTCCGAAGGCATCGTACAACGTATCGACGATCAGCTGGGGCGTGATGCCGAGACGCGCCGCTGTGCTGCGATCGATCACGAGCATGGAAGCCAATCCGCGATCCTGCTGATCGCTGCTCACATCCCGCAATTCCGGCCGCTCGTGCAGCGCGTTAACCAAGACCGGAGCCCATCGGTTCAGCTCCTCGGGGTCCGTATCTTCCAACGTGTATTGGTACTGTGTCCGGCTGATGCGATCCTCCACGGTCAGATCCTGCATGGGCTGGAGAAACAACGTGATGCCTTGCACGTTGGCCACCTGTGCCTGCAGACGCGGAATCACTTCCTGCACACTGACCCGGCGTTCCGCCACCGGTTTCAAATTGATCTGGATCCGCCCACTGTTCAGCGTGGTGTTCGTGCCGTCCACACCGATGAAAGACGACAGGCTCGCGACCGCGGGATCCGCCAGAATCGCGCGGGCGACCGCCTGCTGCCGTTCCACCATGGCCGGGAACGAGATCGATTGAGGGGCTTCGGTGATCCCGAGTATCGACCCGGTGTCCTGGAGAGGAAAGAACCCCTTGGGAATGACGATATACAGGACGATTGTCAGGGCCAACGTGCCAGCCGCGACGACGAGGATTGCGGGCTGATGATGCAACACCCAGCGCAGCGTGGAGCCATACGCGGCAATGCTGCGGTCGAACCACTGCTGCGACACGCGATACAACCGGCCTTGCGCCGACACCGGCCGATGACGCAGGAGCCTGGCGCACATCATCGGCGTCAACGTGAGCGACACCACCGCCGACACGAGAATCGTCATACTGAGCGTGACGGCGAATTCACGGAACAGCCGTCCGACCACATCGCCCATGAAGAGGAGTGGGATCAGGACGGCAATCAGCGAGATCGTGAGCGAGAGAATGGTAAACGCAATCTGCTCGGAGCCTTTGAGCGCGGCTTGTAACGGCGACTCCCCGCGCTCGATGTAGCGGGAAATATTCTCGATCATCACAATGGCATCATCGACGACGAAGCCGGTCGAGATCGTGAGAGCCATGAGCGTGAGATTATTCAGACTAAAGCCCATGAGGTACATGGCCCCAAACGTGCCCACGAGAGACAACGGGACCGCGGCCGCCGGAATGACGGTCGCCGACAGCGTGCGCAAAAAAAGAAAAATAATGAGAATGACGAGTGCAACGGCCAGCATCAATTCGAACTGCACGTCATGCACGGACGCCCGAATGGACGTGGTCCGGTCGGTCAACACGGTGACCTGCACCGCCGACGGTAATGCACTCCGGAGTTGCGGCAGGAGGGCCTTGATCCGGTCGGCGACCTCGATCACATTCGCGCCCGGCTGCCGCTGGATATTGACCAGGATCGCTGGCGTCTCGTTCATCCAGGCCGCCTGCCTGACGTTTTCCACATCGTCGACGACGTCTGCCACGTCGGACAGATGCACGGGCGCGCCGCTGCGATACGCGACGATCAATGGCCGATAGTCACGACTGGTCAGCAATTGATCCGTTGCATTGATGATCGAGGCGCGCCGCGGACCATCGAAGGCCCCTTTGGCCTGATTGACGTTCGCTGCCGCCACCGTGAAGCGGAGGTCCTCCAACGTCAGCCCATACGCGGACAGGGCGCGAGGGTTCGCCTGAATCCGCACCGCCGGGCGCTGTCCGCCGCTAATACTGACGAGGCCCACGCCGGCCAGCTGCGAAATCTTTTGGGCGAACCGAGTCTCGGCCAGATCTTCGACTTGCGAGAGCGGGAGCGTGCCAGAAGTCAGCGCAAGCGTGAGGATCGGGGCATCAGCGGGATTGACCTTGTTATAGATCGGTGGATTGGGCAAATCCCGGGGAAGAAACGTCGCCGCCGCATTAATAGCGGCCTGGACCTGCTGCTCCGCCACGTCTAAATTCAGGTCCAGGCTGAACTGCAATGTGACGACCGAGCTGCCGCCCGAACTGGTGGAGGTCATTTGGTTCAGCCCGGGCATCTGACCAAATTGTCGCTCGAGCGGCGCCGTCACGGAGGACGCCATGACATCCGGACTCGCGCCCGGATAAAACGTGAGCACCTGGATGGTGGGATAGTCGACCTGCGGAAGCGCCGAGACCGGCAACAGGCGATACGCCATGCTGCCGGCGAGCAGGATGGCCACCATCGACAAGGCCGTCGCAACCGGCCTGAGAATGAAAAGGCGCGAGGGGTTCATGAGACCGTCCCGCGTCCCGGTTTGTCGGTCGGCGTCTCGGCCTCAGCCGGCGATCCCGGCGCACCCCTCGGACTGCGGATCTCGACCTTGCTGCCGTCTCGAAGCTTTTCAGTGCCGTCCACCACGACGAGTTCCTTGGCTGCGAGGCCGGTCTCAATCGCGATGTCATCGCCCTCCGACGCCCCGACGGCCACGGATCGGACGGCCACGGTCTGATCGTCTTTCACCACATACACGAAGGCGCCCTTGGCCCCGCGTTGGACGGCGGCAGAGGGCACGATCGTGGCGCCGTGTTTGACGTCCAACAAGAGACGCGCGTTCACAAACTGGTTCGGGAATAATTGTCCATCATCATTGGGGAACACGGCTTTGAGCCGAACCGTCCCGGTCGTCGGATCGATCTGATTGTCGACCGTGAGCAGGGTCCCGGTGGCAAGCTTTTTTTTCTGCTCACGGTCAAAGGCCTCCACCACGAGTCGCTCGCCGGAATTCATCCGATTGAGGACGGCCGGCAAACTGTCCTCCGGGATGGTGAAGACCACGGTAATCGGCATGAGCTGCGTGATGACCAGCAGTCCAGTATTGTCGCTCGCCCGCACCATGTTGCCGGGGTCAATGAGTCGCAACCCCACCCGGCCGGTAATAGGAGCCGTGATGCGGCTGTACGCGAGCTGCAATTTTGCGTTATCAATCTGGCTTTGGTCCGCTTTCACGATACCTTCTGACTGGCGGACCAACGCCTCCTGGGTATCGACTTGCTGTTTAGGGACGTACCCCTGGGTATACAGATCCTGATAGCGCTGAAAATCGAGACGGGCGTTTCTCAGCCCGGCCAGATCACGCGCCATTTGAGCTTCGGCTTGTGCCAATTGCACCTCGAACGGTCGCGGATCGATCTCGGCCAACAGGGCATCTTTCTGAACGATCTGACCTTCTTGAAACCGGATGGTCATGAGCTGCCCATCAACACGGCTCTTAACGCTCACGGTGTTCAATGGAACGACGGATCCGAGGCCATTGAGATAGATTCCGATGTTGCCGGTGGTGGCTGGAGCGACAGTCACCGGGATGGTGCGGACCGCGGCATGCGGGGCCTGACCCGCGCGGGAAGGTGCTTCGTCGGATTTGGCCAAGAGGGCGTACCCGCCGAGAGCCAGCACACCGGCCGCAGAAAACCCGATTAACCAACGTTTGAGCGTGGTGGCAAACCCAGTTGAATCTGACATCGTGTCGTTCCTCGTCTACGCCGCAAGATGACGGAGCCTCCTACCGAGGCAGGGGATCCTGTCGCTTCATCATGTCTAGATAGTCCTGTGATGCTCGCCAGCGTGCTTGCAGCGCCGCATACATCGTATCCAGCTTGGACTGCTGCTCAGCGGTCAGTTTGTCTTTTAAGGCGGTTAGTCCGCGACCCACGATCCCCTCGATCTCGTCCTGATGCGAGACCCGCAACTTCAGAATCTCGAGATGCGCCTGTTTCACAATTGGTTCAATGTCGGTCTGTTGCCCCGCCGTCAAAGACAGCTCCTCGGTGAGCCGCTTCATGATGCGTTCGTACTGCGCGGCGGGCCCGCGCTCGCCCCGGTGCGACCAATCCACGCCCCATAAGAGAAACGTCGTAACGGCCCCGGTCAGCACACCCGCGCCGAACAGCAGTATTAGACCTGCCCATAACTTCGGTCGTGACACGGATTCCTCCGCTCTTGTGAGACTCATTCGTCCCCTAGCCACGGAACCGATGCAAATCCCTCGGCGATGGTGGCCATCGGCTCCCCGGAGGTCGTACGCACGACGCCGACTGCAAAGACCGTCATGACGACTACCACGGCAACCGTGACCGTGGCCGTCCGCCAGACCAGGTCATCCACCCAGTCCATCCCGGACGGCCGGCTGCGGCGACTAGTCTGTCGGCGAATCTCCCTTAAGACCTCTTGCGCTAACTCGTCCCTAAGGGGAGGCTCCGCTTGCGCGCGATAGGCGTCCATGAGGGCCTGCTCGAGCCTGGGATAATGATCTGCCACACGTCTAGTCACGGGTGCCTCATCGGCGATGACTCAAGAATTTTCCGAAGGGCCTGCCGGGCGCGATACGCCCGCACCTTCACCGTCACCATCGTCCATCCCAACAATTGCGAGGCCTCGCGCACGGAACGACCCTCGAGATGCATTACGGTCAGCACGGCCCGATTCTCGGGAGACAGCTGGCCGAGCGCCCATGCCAGCACCTCCGCCGCCTCGCGCCTGCTGGCCTGCTCCCGGAAGGCGTCATCCGACTGCGCCGCCAACGTCCCCTCAATCCATTGCTGTTGATCATCCGTGAGCGTTCCGACGGGCACCTCTTCACGAGCCTGGGTCCGCCAAAAGTCATAGCAGGTGCGCACGGCGATGCCGGCAAGCCAACGATCAATCGAAACTGCCTGCGAAAACAGCGATAATCCGAAGTACGCCCGAACAAATACCTCATGAACGATCTCGTCCACACGATCAGACGGCACTCGCCGGCTGACGATACGGCCCACATGCCGTTGATAGCGGTGAATGAGATCGGCATAACGATCACTGTCTCCCTGTCGGATGCGTCGGAGAAGCTCCGTGTCGTCGAAGGCATCCGGAGATTCCGTACGAGGCTCCTCGGCCATTGATAATGCTAGCCCCAGAATGGGACGGGCACGCTCTGTGGTGCAATCCGTGCATCATACCGCACCGTAAGGGACGGGAGCATGTTTTACCGCGTGTCAAGCCACCGACCGCTAGGCAGCCTGGTTTCTTCGGACCCGGGTCTCCTGAACAACCCTGTACACAAGCCGTTTCCACCCTCCATACGGTAGTCGTGCCAAGTAGACACAAGGTTACAGGTCAATAGATGCGTTGTGTAAGATCCGTTATCGAAGAAGCATTGGAGGGCATGACCCCCGTTACATCAGTAGGAACGATGCTGAAAGGCTGAGCGGGAACTGGCCTCAGTGAGACAGTGAAGTTCAGGGGTTGGCTGCAGCCAAGACGGAGCAGCGACTTCTAGAGCGAGAAGCCACACAAACGACTGGCGGAATGCCAGGGCACGACCGCTCAGAGACATGCACGAGCTGAGAGGCCGGGAACACGAGTATTCCCGGCCTCTGCCGAGGCTACTTCTTTTTGCCCAGGATCGCGTCTTTCGCGGCTTTTGACACGCGGAACTTGAGGACACGTTTCGCCGGAATCTTGATCTCCGCGCCCGTCTGAGGATTGCGGCCGATACGCGCCTTCCGATTGGCGAGGACCAGTTTGCCGAGGCCGGGTACCACGAACATATTCTTGGCTTCCTTGTAGGCCAGTGCGGCAAAGTCGTCAAGGAGCTGAACGGCCGCCTTTTTGGAGAGGCCGGACTTCGTCGCCACGTGTTCGGCAATCTGTGATTTCGTCATCGATTTCGCCATACAACATCCTCCTGAATTGGATTGTGACACTGCCCTAAAGCGGCGGCAGTATAGCGCAGCACTGCTCAAGTTGGTAGGAATTTCTAGGCGCATCGCGCAAAACCCTGCACTCATCGCCCGCCTCGCACTGCATGCCCGCACCATACGAGCCACAGCGCCAATGCCTACATCCCCATGAGGCAGGTCCTGCCGTTTCTCTTTTGCGCCGATCACACGTGTTCACGGAGGCTGATCTTCCTAGGCCATCGAGCATGACGGCCTGGGGCCTGGGATGCTATAGTCGGCGGGCCGACCGCGACTTCCTGTGCAGGCTTCATTCGACCCTGGCGGTGAGTACGCGGCCAATCGAGAGGACGCCCCGCTTCATCGGCGGCAGCCGACATATGAGCCTGGAACTCCTGGGGCGCATCCATAAAGAACTCGCGATGACCGGCAGTGCCGTCTATGAGACCGTTCTGGCCATATCGGAACGCGTCAATCGCAAGGTTCAAATCATCAGACTTCATTGGCAGGCCTCGGTGCTTCTGGAGCGGTTGGACCAAGTGACCAGTGAAGTCGGACAACAGATCATCGGCCAGGTGTCCCGGAGGGTTGTTACGGGCAGTGCCTCCCAAGTGGCCCCCGGCGCCGTCGAGGCGGTCTTGAACCGTGCGGTCATTCGCGTTCAGGAGATCAAGACCTCTTTGGTTCGCATCGATACACGTATCCGGGACCTCAAGCTTGAAGCCATTCATCATGATCTCCTCAGCCTGCAACGCGACTTGAGTCTACGCTCGGCAGCCATTGAACGACTCGTGATCAGCCGGGAGGCGCCGGCCGCCGGCCAGTGTGTGGCCGACCTCCCCCGGTTTCCCTCCATTCAGATTGCTGTGATCTTGCGCGGACCCTGCCTCCTCGCCCCATCGGCGGAGGTGATCTTTCGACCGGATGACATCGTGGTCGTCTTGGGCCTCCAATCCGAGTTGGAACGACTCACGCCGTGGTTCACTGGCGCCGGCGCCATGCAAATGGCCTTGCTGGGAAAGGGTCTAACCGGTGGTGGATAGTAGGCACCCGGGCCGGCATCCGATAGAATGAAAGTCGCGGACAGGAGGATGGCTCCATTGCGACGACTCGGCATACTACTCACCTTCGTCACCCTGAGCGCCGTCCTCGTCCCACCGGCCCCTGCAAAGTCGGCGAGCGACGTGGCCCTCACCGACTCCCCCGGGATGCGGATGCTAGAGGAGATCCAAACCGTCATCACCGAACTCGCTGAACTTGCCAAACCGTCGGTCGTCAATTTATTTCCGTTGCAGGGCTCCGCCAGATCCCGGGAGCCGGCCGGCGACCGTCCGCCACCGAATTCACCCGGCTCAGGCTCGGGCGTCATTGTCGGTAGCGAGGGGCATATCGTCACAAACAACCACGTGATTGGCGATGCGTCGGAGGTCGAGGTCCGGCTCTCTGACAAGACCAAACTGATCGCCAGAGTCATCGGGAAGGATCCCGACACGGACCTGGCGTTGCTCCAGGTGACCGCCGGGCGGCCGTTGCCCAGCGCCCGATTCGGCGATTCCAGCCGCGTCAAGGTGGGGCAGTGGGTGCTGGCCGTCGGGAATCCCTTTGGGCTCGAACGGACCGTCACCCTAGGAGTCGTCAGCGGCATTGGACGGGAGAATGTCAACCTGTCCCGGTATGAAAATTTTATTCAGACCGATGCCTCGATCAATCCCGGCAATTCCGGCGGGCCGCTGTTCAACCTGCGCGGTGAAGTCATCGGCATCAATACGGCGATCATCAACTTTGCGCAAGGCATCGGCTTTGCCATTCCGTCCAACATGGCCAAACAGGTCATCGAGCAGTTACTAGCGAAGGGCAAAGTCGTGCGTGGCTGGCTCGGCGTCGGCATCCAGCCGCTGACTCCGGAGTTGGCGAAGAAATTCGGGGTCAGCGAAGGGGAAGGCGTCCTTGTCAACGAAGTCTTTGAGAAGGACCCGGCGGCCTCGGCTGGCATCCGGCCCGGCGACATCATCGTCAGGATTGACGGCGTGACCGTGGACTCCCCCAACAAGCTCTCGCGGCTCATTGGCGTCCTCCCCCCCGGCGCCATCTCGAAAATTGAAGTCGTTCGTGATTTAAAGCCGATCGTTCTCGACGTGCCGCTCACGGAACGCCGCGACGCGGCGGTGGTGGCCTCTCTTCCCCAAGGGAGAACCGAAGTACGCCTGGGCCTGGATGTACAGGACCTCACGGCCGGATTAGCGGACAAATTCAAGCTCCAGGAAGCCAAAGGCGTGCTCATCACGAAGGTCGAGCCCAGTAGTCTTGCCCAAGCGGAAGGCCTGCGCGAAGGCGACCTCATCAAAGAGGTCAATCGGGCGGATGTCGGGACGGTCGGCGAGTTTACCGCGGCGCTCGCGCGAGTCCGCCGCGGTGATACGGTGCTCCTGCGGGTGCTCCGAGAAAACCGGGCCTTTTACGTCGTGCTCAAAGCGACCGACTGACGCGCGTCAGTGCACCAACGCCTGCCGGTCTGTCTTGTGATGCTCCACAATTCTACCCGCGATCTCGCGCGGCACTTCCTCATACCGCGCAAACTCCATGACAAAATTTCCACGACCCCCGGTCAACGCATGCAGCACGGGCGCATACGTGAGTAGCTCGGCCAGCGGGACGAGGGCTTTGATCTGCTCGGCATGATCGTTGGCGTTCACCGAGACAATCCGGCCCCGGCGGCTGTTGAGATCCCCCATGACCGCGCCCACGGTGTCGGTCGGAGCGTCAATTTCGACCGTCATGGTTGGTTCAAGCAGTACCGGATGCGCCTCCTCCATCGCTTTCTTAAATGCCATCGAGGCGGCAATTTTGAAGGACATCTCGGATGAATCCACCACGTGGTACGACCCCTCAAAGACGGAAACGCGCACATCGACCACAGGAAAGCCGCAGACGACGCCTTCATGCAGCGCATCGAGGACGCCTTTCTCGATGGCGGGAATGAAACTCCGCGGGATGGCCCCGCCGACGACCCGGCTTTCGAACACGAACCCTTCTCCGCGGGCCAGTGGTGCAACCTCCAGCCAACAATCACCGTACTGGCCATGTCCGCCTGTCTGCTTTTTATATTTCCCCTGCGCCTGGGCGGTCGTTTTGACGGATTCACGATAGGGGATTTTCGGCGTGTGCAGGGTCACGCTGGCGCCAAATTTGCGATGCAACTTCTCGAGCGCCAAATCAATGTGCTGCTGGCCCAGACCGCTTAAGACCATTTCCTTGGTGTCCGCATTCCGCACGAACTCTAGGGTCGGATCTTCTTCGATCAGCTTGTGCAGGCCCAAGCTCACCTTGTCGATTTCCGCCTTGGTCTTGGCTTCGATGGCGAAGGACAACACGGGCCGGGGCAGTTCGAGGCGGGGATAGGAGATCGCCTCCTCGTGGCACAACGTATCGCCGGCTTGGGTATCTCTCAACTTGGCAAACGCGATCACGTCGCCGGCCTGCGCGGTGGACACGCTCAGGTGCTTCTTTCCGAGCATCGTATACATGTGCCCGATCTTCTCCCGCACGTGCCGCGTGGAATTGAGGACGGTGGTATCCGCATGAATGGTGCCCGACACGACGCGGCCATAAGAAAGGCGGCCGGCGAATGGATCAATGAGAGTTTTAAACACAAAGGCGGAAAAGGGTTCCTGAACGGTGCCCTGCCGGGCAGAGGCTTCACCGGTGTCCGGATGGATGCCCTTCGGCGGATGCATCATCGTGCGTTCGGGCGGCGAAGGCGCCAATAAGACGAGAGCATTCAACAACGACCACACGCCGATCGTGCGGGTGGCGCATCCGGCATAGACCGGCAAAAATTGCCTCGTCAGCAGCCCTCGGCGGAGGCCGCGGACCAGGTCGCCCTGGCTGAGATCGCCCTGCGCCACATAGATCTCGAGCAGCGTCTCGTCGCTCTCAGCCACCGCTTCAATCAGGTGTTTCCGCGCCTCCGTCACACGCGCTTCCATATCGGAGGGAATCGGGGTCTGCTCAATCTTGGATGACAGCGGTCCAGACCGGATCACTTTGTCCTGAAGCAAATCCACCACCGCGTCCAGACCGGCCTCGGTTTCGACCGGGACGGTAAGCGGAACCGGCGTGCACTGCAGCCCATGACGACACGTATCGAGTGCACTCTGGAAGGATGATCCGTCCCGATCCAATCCATTGACGAATACGAGGCAGGGTAGATTCAGCTCGGCAATGCGTCGCCAGAGAGTGGCCAACTCCGTGCGCACCCCGGGATGTCCCGTCAATACCAGGATGACCGCATCGACAGCGCGCAACGCCGCAAGCGGCTCGCCCAACAGTGTCTGGGCGCCGGGCGTGTCGAGAAGAGTGATGCGGGTCTGATTCCAGGTGAACTGCAGCAGGCTGCTGCTGGTGGAACTACGGTGATGAAATGCTTCGGGCTCAAAATCGGATGTCGTCGTTCCATGGGCGACGGAGCCAAGAGCCGGAATGGCGCCGCTGAGGTAGAGTAAGGCCTCGCTGAGGGATGTCTTGCCTGCCCCGACGTGGGACACAATCGCGACATTTCTGACGGGCTCCACACAAATCGGTTCCATGGCGTGCCCTCCTCATTGAGCAAAAGTGTTTAGATGGCTCTCCTCCTCATTCCGCCGTTTCTCTGGTCGGTATGGGGACTCAGGTCCCCTGCTCGTTCAGCCAGCCCTCGTCAGCGAAGCTGACGTAGCGGCGATCGCCCACGATCACATGATCGAGCACACGAATGCCCAGCAGCCGGCCGGCCGCGACGAGCCGATCGGTGAGTTGGCGGTCCTCAGGGCTGGGCGTCGGGTCCCCGCTGGGATGGTTGTGCAAAAAAATGACGCCAGCCGCCGATTCGCGCACGGCCAGTGTAAAGACTTCCCGAGGATGGACGATGCTCAGCGTCAAACTGCCCTCCGACACCGTGACTTCTTTGAGGACGGCGTTCTTCGCGTCGAGCAATACCACTTTGAAGAGTTCGCGCTTCAGATCCCGCAATGCCGGATGAAAGTGCTTAAAGAGATCGCCACTACAGGTGACCCGCATGCCGCTCGACAGCGGCTCCGCTAGAGTCCGTCGACCCAATTCGACCGCAGCCTTGAGTTGTGCGGCTTTGGCCGGTCCGACCCCGGCCACGGTGCACAGTTCTTCGATGCCACATTTGGCCAAACCCGCCACTCCCCCGACGTGACGCAGCACGTCCATGGCCACTTGGACGGCCGAGGAATCGCGACGACCGGTTCTGAGCAGAATCGCGAGCAGGTGCCCATCCGACAGCATGGTCGGACCATTGGCCAGCAGGCGTTCACGAGGACGCTCCGTCTCAGGCCAGTACGTGATTCCCTTTGGAGGTCCCGTGGGAGTCATAAAACTATCGCGATGAACAAAAAAATGACACGTCGAACGTTTTTGTGCCGAACCAACCGGCGTTTTTTCCGCCACCAAAGAAATACTTAACTCGTAACCACTTGATATATGACAGCATGACAATTTGGTGCAGGTTTTGCTTTGTTGCGGACTCAGCTGTACACGCCGCCACCTGGGAGGGATCCATGGAATGTCCGAAGTGCAAAGGCATGATGATGTTGGAGCGGTTTTCAGATTTCTTTCTCATTTTCTACGCGTGGAAGTGTATCAACTGTGGCGCGATCATTGATCGCACCATTTCCAACAATCGAAGGAAAAGTCTGGCCGCGCGGGATGCTCAGCCGGTCGGCACACGCTGACGACGGGACGCGAATGCCCAAGACCCCGATCCAAGACAGGCTTTCCTGAGTCGTCTCTTCGGATCGGGTCACCCCGCCGGTTCGCTCTGCGGTCGGCATTATAGTCCTCTCGTTGTTGACGGTCAAAAACACGCGCGCATGGCTCCCGCGTCGCCATCCTCCCCCCAGAGCCCTCTTCCTACATCCTGCGCTTCAGCCTGTCCTTGACCCCTTCAAAATCGCTATGTTAGAGTCCGCTACTCGCTGATCAACGGACCACATGTCTCTACATGCGGATTATTGCTGGGACCCATCGAGGCCGGCGTTTGCACGGACCCCGCGGTACGGCGCTCCGTCCGACATCCGACCGAGTCCGAGAAGCCCTTTTTTCGATTCTTGGAAGCCGGCTTCCGAACAGCCGCTTTCTTGATCTATATGCCGGCACCGGGGCCGTCGGCATGGAGGCGGCCAGTCGCGGCGCGCGGCACGTGGTGTGTGTCGAATCGAATCGCGAGGCGTTGAAATTGATGCAGAGAAACCTCTCGGACTGCGGGATGAGCAACTGCGTGAGGGTCCAAGGCCAAACAGTGCAACAATTTCTGAGTCGGAGGGAGCAGATGGGCGAGCCGTACGATATTGTTTTTGCGGATCCGCCGTATGCCGCAGCTCAGGAACTGGCGTCGTTGATGGCCGGTGTGTCTCCGGAGGCCCTCTTTGCTCCCGACGCCCGGCTCGTTGCCGAGCATGCGGCCAAGGCGCCGCTGCCCGCTCAGTTGGGGCCATGCGTCTTCCTCCGCCGATACACGTACGGTGATACTGCACTGTCTGTGTTTGCGTACTCGGGCACAGCCGCGCCATGAAGATCGGCATCTATCCCGGCACGTTTGATCCCATTACGCATGGGCATACCGACATCATCACACGCAGTCTGCGCGTCTTTGATAAGGTGGTGGTGGCGGTGGCGCCCAATCCGGCCAAGCATCCGCTCTTCAATTTGACGGACCGCCTTGATATGGTGACCCTGGTCCTGAAGGACTTGGGACAAGTCGAAGTCACCGAGTTCGACGGATTGCTCGTCGATTATGTGAGCCAGTCGGGTGCGCATGCCATTATCCGGGGCCTACGCGCGATTTCGGATTTTGAACACGAGTTTCAGATGGCCTTAGTGAACCGCAAACTCGCCGAGCACGTGGAGACCGTGTTTTTGATGCCGAGCGAAGAATACTCGTATCTTTCATCCACCATTATCAAAGACGTTGCGACGCACGGAGGAGCCCTGACGGAGTTCGTCCATCCCGAAGTGGCGCGGCGCCTTCAAGAGCGGATCCGGAGCCTCAAGTCATGAAGCTAGCGGCGCGCGTCAGTCGGATTGCACCGTCCCCGACCTTAGCCATGACGGCCATGGCCAAAGCGATGGCGGCGCAGGGCATCGATGTCATCGATTTTTCTTCCGGGGAGCCGGACTTCGATACGCCGGAGCCGGTTAAGGCGGCGGCAGAGGCCGCCATCCGAGCCGGCTTTACGAAATACACGCCTTCCTCCGGCATCGACGAGCTCCGACAAGCCATCATCGACAAGCTGCAAGCCGAACAGGGGCTCCGCTTTGAAAAATCTCAGATCCTGGTGTCCTGTGGCGCCAAGCACTCGCTGTATAACGTTGCCGAGGCGCTGCTGGAAGCGGGCGATGAGATTATCATTCCCACGCCCTATTGGGTGTCCTATGCCGATCAAGCCTTCCTCAATGATGCGACACCCGTCTTGCTTCCTACGAACGAGGCGCAGGGATACGCCATCAATCCCGATGACTTGGAGCGTTTGATCACGCCGCGTACCAAAGCCATCATCGTCAACAGCCCGTGCAATCCTACCGGTGCGACCTACGACCTGAAGACCTTGGAGGCGATTGCCACCCTGGCCGTCCGTCACAAGGTGCTCATCATCTCGGACGAAATCTACGAGAAAGTCCTCTATGACGGCGCGTCCCACATCAGCATTGCGACGCTCAGTCCGGAGGTCGCCGCGCAGACCGTCATCATTAACGGTGTTTCAAAAGCATATGCCATGACGGGATGGCGCATCGGCTATGCGGCGGGACCCAAAGACTTGTTGACCGCGATGGCCAATATTCAAAGCCAAAGCACATCGAATCCCTGTTCGATTTCACAGAAAGCCGCGGTCGCGGCGCTAAAGCTAGGCGGGCCATTCACGGACAAGATGGTGGTCGAGTTTGACCAGCGGCGGAAGGTGATGATCGATGGGCTAAACCGGATGACCGGCGTCAGTTGCCGTATGCCGGGCGGAGCCTTCTATGCATTTCCTAATATCGGCGGAGTGCTGGGGCGTCGCGGACCCGAGGGACCCGTGGAATCGCCTCAAGCTCTGGCGAACTACCTGCTCACGCATGCGCAGATTGCGGTGGTCCCGGGAGAGCCCTTCGGGAGCTCCCACCATATCCGGCTTTCGTACGCCACCGGTATGGACACGATCCAGCGGGGTCTCGACCGAATCGCCGCGGCGCTGGATCGGCTCACAGCGTGAGGGCTCGGCCGCTTGACTCCTCGGTTTCTGTGCTTATCATTCCGGTCAACAGGCGCCTATAGGAGGAGGACTCGTGCCTATATACGAATATCTATGCCAGGATTGCGCGTATCGATTTGAACTGAAGCAGAGCATAAAGGACGAGCCCCTGGCGACATGCGAGCGTTGCGGCAAAGCCGTCCACCGACTCATCTCCGCTCCCGCCATCATGTTTAAAGGAACCGGCTGGTATGTCACCGATTATTCCGACAAGTTGAAGCCGCCCACGGGAGATGCACCGGCCCCTTCGACGGAGCCGAAAAAAGACGCGCCGGCCGGCACGACCCCTGCCCCGGCAACACCGGCCCCAGCCGCGGCTACCGCTGCATCGAGCGCCACCACAGGCGCCGCTCCTTCAACCGCCGGCAGCGGATCCTCCTCGCCTTCCGGCAGTTCCCCGGCTGCGACCTAAACGGCCGTCCTACCGCCTGTGCATCGACGGCTTTTTTTTCACGGGGGCTTTGCCCGCGGGCTTGGCGATGGCCTTACCAGCTGGCTTGGGGGCCATGGCTTTCACCGCCTTTGCGCGGAGTGTGTCGACTTGGTTCTGCAGCGCGGTTATCATCCCCGTCTTTTCACGATTCATGCGGCTGAGGTCATCAAGCTGGGACTGCATGTCTTGCTTCGAGCGGGTAAGATCGCTCACCTGCGTTTGCAGTTGCGTTTTCTCGATCGCGAGCGTCTGCGCCTCGGATCGCAGCTGTTCGATCTCCGCCTGTAGGGCTGGCGGCCAATAATCACAGCCTGTGACCGCCATTACGACGGCCGCACCCATGACTACGCTGAGACACGTCCTCGTCAGTCTGCACACCATCATCTTGTCCTCCTGAAGTTCTTCGTTCATCCACCGCATTCATGGCAGGGTAATCCCGCGTGTCTCTAACACGTCTGCAAGCGTCTGTCGAGCAATGGCGCCTTCGCGGATAACACCTAGGGCATGCTGTCCGTCCACGACCGTCGAGGGAAGCCCACCGGGCGTCCGGCCGCCGTCCAGGATCAGATCCACGTCCCGCCCTAGCGCCTCCTGGACCTCGCTCGCGGTGCAAACCGCCGGATGACCGGCACGATTGGCGCTCGTCCCGGTGAGCGGACCCACCGCTTCAAGCAGCCGGGCAAGCGGCTCGCAGGACGTCAGGCGCACGCCCACAGTGCCGCTGCCGCCGGTCAGCTGGGGAGGGAGGATGGAAAGTGCGGGGAACAAAATGGTCAACGGCCCAGGCCAAAACACGTCCATCAGAACGGTCGCCAACGGCGACACCTCTTGAACGAGGGAGGACAATTGCGTCCGGTGCCCGATCAGAACCAGGATGGGTTTGCCGTCAGGACGGCCTTTCACGGCGGCGAGCCGCTCGACGGCGTGGGCCGCAAACGGATCGACGCCGAGTCCATAGTAGGTTTCCGTGGGCAGCGCCACCAGGCCGCCTGAGTGAATGACACGGCGCACCGAGGCGATGAGGTCGGGCGTGACTGAGGAACAGAGTGATTGGATCGCAGCCATGGCGACGACAGCCCGTCAAGAGCGTACTAACTTGTGGCGCCGAGGGCCCGATGTGCGATGTCGGTCCGAAAATGACAGCCATGAAACGAGATCGCCTGCGCGCCTCGATAGGCTTCGCGCCGGGCGTCGGCCAACGTGGGTCCCCGGCCCACGACGCCCAAGACCCGTCCGCCCGCCGTGACAATGTCGTGGGCCCGCTTGACCGTGCCGGCATGAAAGACGGTGGCGGTCCCGCCATTGGTCGAGGCTAATCCATGAATCGGGATCCCGGTGTCATACGGGCCCGGATAACCGCCCGACGTCATGACGACACAGACCGTGGTGTCGTCATGCCATTCCACCGTGAGTTGATCGAGCCGATGTTCGACCACCGCCAGCAGCACCTCGAGCAGATCGGTCTTGAGCAGCGGCAGCACGACTTGTGTTTCCGGGTCTCCCAGGCGCGCGTTGAATTCGAGCACGTAGGGTCTTCCCTGTACCACCATCAACCCGGCGTAGAGCACGCCTTGAAACGGCGAGCCCAGCCGGACCATCGTATCGACGATGGGCTGGAGAATGTGGCGGGTGACTTGCTCACGCAACGCAGGGGTGGCCAACGGCGCCGGGCAATACGCTCCCATCCCGCCCGTATTCAAGCCGCTATCGCCGTCCCCTACCCGCTTATGGTCCTGCGCCGGCAGCATGGGTACGACGGCCGTGCCATCGGTAAACGCCATGATCGTCAGTTCCTCGCCATCCAGGAATTCTTCGATCAGCACCTGTGCGCCGGCCGGCCCGAACACCGCCCTCTCCATCGCATCAATAATGGCTTGTCGCGCTTGTTCTCGGGTCGTTGCAATCACGACGCCTTTGCCCTGGGCCAATCCATCTGCCTTAATGACCACCGGCAACGCATGGCGGTCCACGTAGGCGAGCGCGTCGGCCATCTTTTCGAAGCTTTTGGCCCCGGCAGTGGGAATCTTCGCTTGCGCCATCACGTCCTTGGAAAAGCTTTTGCTGGCCTCGAGGCGGGCCGCGCTCTTGGTGGGCCCAAAGATCTTCACTCGCGCTTTCCGGAACTCGTCGACAATGCCCATCGCAAGAGGCACTTCGGGGCCGACGACGGTAAGATCGATCTGCTCTCGCAGCACGAACGCTTTCAAGCCGGCGAGATCATCAGCCTGGATCGGCACACAAGGCGCCAGGGCGGCGATGCCCGCATTGCCGGGCGCGCAAAAGAGTTGCGGCCGACGCGGACTCTGCGCGAGTTTCCACACAATCGCATGTTCGCGCCCCCCACTGCCCACAACCAAGACTTTCAATGTTTCTCCTTCATCGAAATATCAGTTGTCGTCAATTGCGGCTTCTCAGAATGATCAGCCTGCAAGGCCGCAAGCGAGCCACACCCGCAGGCGTACCCTCTGGGGTACGTTGAGGAGTTTGGCAAGCTGAGAACGCAGCAGGGGATCATTGTGGGAAGCTGATTAGTGGCGGAAGTGGCGCATACCCGTCAGAATCATCGCCACGCCTTGTTCATCCGCCGCTTTGATGATCTCGGCGTCTCGGATGGATCCGCCCGGTTGAATCACCGCGGTAATGCCGGCCTGCACGGCCGCATCAAGTCCATCGCGAAACGGAAAGAATGCGTCCGACGCCATCACACAGCCCTTGATGGGCATCTGGGCTTTCATGGCGGCGAGCTTCACCGAATCGACCCGGCTCATCTGGCCCGCGCCGATTCCCACGGTTTGACCGGGTTTGGCATAAATGATGGCGTTGGACTTCACGTGTTTGCACACTTTCCACGCGAACGCGCAGGCCGCATATTCCTCATCGGTCGGCTTGCGTGAGGTGGGAACTGGCAGCGTCCGGAGATCCGTCAGCACCCCCAGATCCCGGTCCTGGACGATCAACCCACCCACCAGTTTCTTGAGGTCGTAACCTTCTTGTTTGACTTTCGTCAGCGGCCCCACATCCAGTAAGCGCAGATCTTTTTTGCGTTTCAGCTCGACTAGAGCGTCCTCAGCAAACGCCGGCGCAATGACGACCTCGACGAAGGTGGACGTAATCTCTTTGGCTGCCGCGAGATCCACCGGCCGATTGAAGGCAATGACGCCGCCGAACGCGGAGACTGGATCGGTCTCGCGCGCTTTGACATAGGCCTCAACCGGCGTGGCGCCGAGCGCCACGCCGCAGGGATTGTTATGCTTAATGATGGCTACCGCGCATTCGTCGTACTCCTTCGCCAATTCCAACGCCGAATTGGCGTCCAGGAAGTTGTTGTACGACATGGCCTTGCCGTGCAGCATGCGCCCGCGCGCGACCGAGGGCTCGTTGGAGTGGAGTTCGCGATAAAAGGCACCCTGCTGGTGCGGATTTTCCCCGTAGCGCAGCGTCTCCGCCCATTCAAATTGGAGCGACAGTACTTTCGGGAACTTCAGATCCGCGCCGTGCACCTGTTTCTCCAGATACCCCGCAATCACGCTATCGTATCGGGCAGTGTGCTGAAACACTTTCATCGCCAGTTCCCGGCGGAGTCCGCGCGTCACCGTATTGCCTTTCAGCGCGTCCATGACCCGGCTATAGTCCGCGGGATCTACCACGACCAGCACATCCTCGTGGTTTTTCGCCGCAGAGCGCAACATGGAGGGTCCGCCAATGTCGATGTTCTCGATGGCGTCGTCAAAGTGGCAGTTCGGCTTGGCGACCGTCGCCTCGAAGGGATACAGATTGACCACCACCACGTCGATCGGCCCGATCTGATGCTGCTTCATTTGCTCCACATGAGCCGATACCGAGCGGCGGCCCAGCAGCCCGCCATGGATTTTCGGATGCAGGGTTTTGACACGGCCGTCCAGGATCTCCGGCGAGCCGGTATAGGCGGCCACATCCGTGACCTTCACGCCGGCCTCGCGTAACGCTTTGGCCGTTCCACCGGTGGACAGGATTTCGGCGCCCAGCGCTTCCAGGCTCTTGGCCATCTCCATGACACCCGTCTTGTCTGAAACGCTGATCAGCGCCCGCTTGATGCTGGCCATGGCTCACTCCTTTACTACCCGATAGAGTGGTTCGCGACTCGGAAGGCGGGTCGGAGAATAACAAATGGGTCTGGGAAGTTCAAGAACTGGACTCGCACACCTCAGTTCGAGACGAGCGTTCGAGTCGCAGTTGGCTCGGACAAAACGCCCGCCATGCGTCGACCGCGAGTCGTAAATCACGGCGTCTAGACAGACCTCCAGGGCTTCATTGACTTCGCCTCCCAGCGTCACTAAAATCCCGCCTGCCTCCATTGTCATTCTTCATCCAGAGGGTTCCTCCCGGTGTCATCGTCCTTCGTTCATTTGCACCTCCATACACAATTTAGTCTTCTTGACGGCGCCAATCAGATCGAACCGCTCGTGCAGCAGATCAAGTCGTTCGGGCAGCCGGCCGTCGCCATGACGGATCATGGCAACATGTTCGGCGCGGTGGAGTTTTACCGGAAAGCCAAAGAAGCCGGCGTCAAACCGATCATCGGCTGTGAAGCCTATATGGCGCTCGGCAGCCGCCTGGCCAAGAAAGATAGCGGGCTCGCCCACAACGACTACTACCACCTGATTCTGCTCGCACGAAATCTAACCGGCTATCAGAATCTCATCAAGCTTGTGAGTAAAGCCTATCTTGAAGGTTTCTACTATAAGCCGCGGATGGATAAAGAAATCCTGAAAGAGCACCATGAGGGCCTGATCGCCCTCTCCGGCTGTCTCAGCGGAGAGATTCCCTATCTCATCGGGCAGAAGGACATGGCCGGCGCGCTCGCTGTGGCCGGGGAATTTCAAGAGATCTTTGGGAAAGACCACTTCTACTTGGAAGTGCAAGCCAATGGCCTCGAGCACCAACGCATCGCCAATGCGGGCTTGCTCGAAATTCATAAGAAGCTCGGCATCCCTCTAGCCGGCACGAACGATTGCCATTACCTCAACAAAGAGGACTCGCACCCGCATGAGCTCATGCTCTGCCTGCAGACCGGCAAGACACTCAGCGATCCCAACCGAATGAAGTTCGACACCGACCAGCTGTACGTCAAATCGACGGAGGAAATCGCGCCCGCCTTCGCAGAGTTTCCCAACGCGGTCACGAATACGTGCCGGATTGCCGACGCCTGCAATCTCGAGTTGCTGCTCAACAAAACGCACCTGCCCCAATACAAAGTGCCGGAGGGCTACACCCGTGAGTCGTACGTCGAGCAGCTCGCAGTCGAGGGATTGAAGGCGCGCTTGAAAGAACGACCGAGCAGAATTGCCTCGGTCGCGTACGAGCAGCGCCTGCGCGAGGAACTCATGGTCATCTGCTCCATGGGATTCGCGGGCTACTTTTTGATCGTGTGGGACATCATCCGTTTCGCCCGCTCGCGCGGCATTCCCGTGGGACCCGGCCGAGGCTCCGCCGCCGGCAGTCTGGTGGCCTATGCGCTGCAGATCACGGACCTGGACCCCCTGGTCTACACGTTGCTATTTGAACGATTTCTCAATCCCGAGCGGGTATCCCTCCCCGATATCGACATGGATTTCTGCATGGATCGCCGGGGCGAGGTGATCAACTACGTCGTCGACAAGTATGGCACCGACCACGTGGCGCAGATCATCACGTTCGGGACGCTCGGCGCCAAAGCCGCTATTCGCGACGTGGGCCGCGTGCTCGAGATTCCGTATGCGGAGTGCGACAAGGTCGCGAAGCTGGTCCCCAACCAGCTGAACATCACCCTCCAGCAGGCGCTCGACACCGAACCCAAGCTTCGGGAGCTGGTAAACACCGACGGCAAGATCGCCGAGCTGATGAAAGTGGCGCAATCACTGGAAGGACTCGCGCGCCATGCCTCCACGCACGCGGCGGGAGTCGTCATTTCGGAAGGGCCGTTGACGGACCATGTGCCCCTGTACAAGGGGGCCAACGACGAAATTGTGACCCAATACACGATGGGCGACGTCGAAAAAATTGGGCTCGTCAAATTTGATTTTCTCGGCCTAAAAACGCTCACCATGATCAAGCGGGCTGCCGACTTGATCAATGAAGGCCGTCCGGATCAGCCGCCCCTCGTGGTCGAACAGCTTCCCTTCGACGATCCGAAGACCTTCCAGCTCCTGGCCTCCGGCAAAACCACCGGCCTCTTCCAGTTGGAAAGCTCCGGCATGCGTGACCTCCTCACCGGCCTCAAGCCGGACCGGTTCGAAGATATCATCGCCATTATCGCCCTCTACCGGCCCGGTCCCATGGACCTCATCCCCGACTTCATCAAGCGGAAGCAGGGCAAGGTCCCCATCGCGTATGATCTGCCAGAGTTGGAGCCGATCCTGAAAGACACGTACGGGGTCATTGTCTATCAGGAGCAAGTCATGGCGATCGCCAATAAGGTGGCCGGCTTTTCGCTGGGACAAGCGGATATCTTGCGCCGTGCGATGGGCAAGAAAAAACCGGAAGAGATGGAAAAGCTGCGCGTCAAATTCGTGGATGGCGCCAAGCAGAATCAGATCCAGGAGAAGAAAGCCGAAAAGCTGTACGAACATATTCAGAAGTTCGCCGGCTACGGCTTCAACAAATCCCACGCCGCCGCGTATGCCGTGGTGTGCTACCACACGGCGTATCTGAAGGCACATTATCCAACCGAGTTCATGGCCGCGCTCATGACCACCGACATGGGCAATACCGATAAAATCGTCGGCTACTTCACCGAATGCCGCGACCTGGGAATCAAAGTCCTCGGGCCGGACGTCAACGCGAGCCAGAAGAACTTTGCGGTCACCGAGGCCGCCATCCGGTTCGGATTGGCGGCGATTAAGAACGTCGGCGAAGGGGCGGTCGATTCCGTCCTGGCCATTCGCGCGGAGAGCGGGCCGTTCAAGTCGTTCTTCGATTTTTGCCGCCGCGTGGACTTACACAAAGTGAACAAGCG
>JACVSD010000170.1 GCA_014534095.1 Nitrospiraceae bacterium | reverse complement strand
GCCCATGTTGGCAGAGGGACCTGAACGAGCCCACTTTGAATACCCCATCTCGCATCGGGTAGCACGGTAAGCGATAATCTCCACGAGGAGCGAAGATTATCCGATCTGCTGTCGATCAGGCGGTCGGGAGTGTTAACGGAAAATTAACCATGATGGCCTTATCCAGGTATGGCAACCAGGAGGGCGACTCATGACTGATTACGCCGTCGAGTTCCACGTCGATTCCCGATTCCCGTCAGGAGCCAAGCAATGGCTCGCCGATCAGAAAATTTTCCACCACGCCGAAAGCCTCAGGATCACGGGGGGCGACGAGGTGTCGGCCGTGACTTACCGGGTCCGCTTTGATCGCCCTCAGGACGCCCTGGCGTTCCAGCAGCGATACTGCGACATTTTCGCGGCCTGGGGTTGACCAACAGTCGGCGGGAAGGCCACTTGGATGGCCTTTCCACCTGCTGCGTTCCAGTCCAAGTTCGGGCAACAATCTTGCATTTTCGAACTGCGGTCTGGTCGCGGCAAATACTTCTTTCTTCGCGAACCGCTCCGCAAGCTTCCTACGCCACCGGGATTAACACTGGACTGGCCGGACGTGACATGGCGGACAAACCACTGAAGCAGGCCGCCAAGGCACTTGGGGATCGTCCGGCAGGCCGCCGAAGAAGGTTGCGATAAGCGGATATTCAGAAGCATCAAGGGCGAAGTACCGCATCGTGTGGGCCACATGACCAGCATGCCATCGAAATCGTTGATCACCGCTCCGATGTCGAACGCTCGCTGGGCCGACGAGGCATTGATCGGGCATCGTGATCTCTCGCACCGTGCCTTGCCAAGATCGTGACCGTCCCCGACCCCGAACTGGGCTAATATCAGTCAGGATCTCAGACATGACGGTGGCATTGTCGGTCAGTGACTCCTGTATGCATCGGGGCCATCCGCCAAAACTCATGTGTGGAGTCTGCCGCCGTTCCCGGTGTGCCGCAAGCAATGCACCCCGGCCTCGAGGTGGTCGGCAAAGATGCCGCTGAGCAGCCCGTCGGTGATAGGCACCGTGCAGATCGTGTGGTTGGTAAAGGTTTCCCCTCCGCGAACAGAGCGAAGTCCGTGATCTTGATCGGGCTCGCCTCTTAGATCGAGCCGACGCTGTCACCGAGGATCGCTCCAAGCATGCCTCGCGTTTTCGGTGGTGGAGAGTTGGGCAATTCAGCGGATGAACACGTCAGCCTCCGCTATGGGCAGCGTTGCTGGGGATGAACGCCCGCCCGGTTCGGTCATATCAAGGAGGAGGCAGAGCATCCCTCATCGTAGTGCCTGTGGTACCTCTCCATACAGGCCGTGTTTTCCAATCAACCGGTGTAGAATGCTGAGTCCTTTTGGAAGCTATCAGGAGGATACTTCCATGGCCCACTACATGGTTCAGTTCAAATACGGCACCGACAACATCAAAGGTCTGGTCCAGAAGCCCGAGAACCGGACCACACTCATCCGCGAGAGCTTGGGGTCCTTCAACGGAAAACTGCACAGCTTCTTCTACGCCTACGGGGAGTATGATGGTGTGCTCATCGCCGAGTTCCCCGACAGCGAAAGCTGCACCGCTTTCCTGTTGATGGTGGCGTCCAAAGGCGGGGTCGCCGCCTTCAATACGACCGTGCTGATCGACCCCGAAGAGGCCACACGGTCCATGCGACGAGCCGGGGAGACCAAGACCAACTACCGGCCGGCGGCGACCTGACCGACATCGCGATGTCCATTCACGCTGAAGGTCGAGCCTGCGTTATGGCCGACTGAGACCGCTTGCGGTCGCCGCTCCTGAGCGTGGTGGCCGAGGCCATCAGTGCCTCGGCTACCTGCCGGCAGTCGATAGCGTCACACATGATGGTCAGCGGCGGTTCACAATCGGCTTTGGGGATAGACGCGGCAGTCCGGTCTATTGGCCGCTCCGGAGGTCCGGGCTGCGGCCGACCGCTTTGCCGCGACAAACACTCCAGACTCTGACAACGGGAAACCGGACCAGGGGCTTTGTGCGGCTCTCGCCGAAACCTTGATCACACCCTGTCTGTCCTTTCAGTCAGCTATCCCACCATGTGCTTGTCGGCTCGTTGGCATTTTCAACCTCAAGGCCAACCGCCTTGATGATCCAACGTGCCAATGGTGACGCCGATGGCAGACAGAT
>JACVSD010000175.1 GCA_014534095.1 Nitrospiraceae bacterium | reverse complement strand
GTATGATGAAGCCTCGGTGGGCGGCATAGCCGAAGATTCACCTAAGAGGACGGCGATAACGCAGCAGAAACACTCCCGCCAAACCGGTCACAAGCAGCGCTCGCGTACCCTGCTCAGGTATCGGGCTCCGCCATCGAGAGCGGGGGGTGAACCGCCAACCGACCATAATTTTTGTTTCGCCTCCCTATGACGGTGAGTCTAACTATCAGCATGGATAACATAATGTCAAATATTATGATATGCTGCCGCGCACCGATCAGAGGACGGCGCTCCATTGCTGGCCTTCGAGTCAATGCCTATGGTAGGGTACGCTATGCGGCGGCTGTTCGCAGTGGCGTGGCTTCATCGCCTCACGCTCGGCCAGAAAATCCTGGCCACCTTCAGTCTCCTTCTCCTCCTGTTGGGCCTGAGTCTTCTCGCCATTCTGTTTTATGCCTCACGCATCAACAGCTACGTGGAACGCCACACGAGAATCACCGTCCCCGCCATTACGACGGCGGCGGATATGCGCCGGCAGCTCTTCGAAATGAATCTGGCCCTCGCGGCTTTGGCCACGCCTCGATCCTCGAACGAGCGCGCAGAGCTGACGGAGCGGATCGTCGGAAGCGAATCCGCGCTTCACGGAGCGTTGGAAATCTATCGGGTAACCCACGCCGCCAGAACGCACCCGATCCTTTTTCGTATGTTGACAAAGCACGATCGAGTCGACCTTGCCGACCAGGAAGATCGCACTCTCGCGCGCATTGCGGCATTGCTGAAGGAGGTCTCTTCGAAAGACGGCATACTGAAGACGCTTTTGGAACAGAACAAGCTACAGGAAAGCGATCCTTACTTTAAGGCGACGGTCGACCTCACCCGTCAATTGATCGAGGCTGTGACCACCCTCATGGAAGTGCACACCAAAATTGATGCGGAGATTAAATCAGAGGGCAACTCCCTTTTGGGACAAGCCGGATTGGTGATTGTAGCGCTCGTCATCCTGCTCGGTCTTGTCATCGCCGCCACGTATGCGATGGTCACTACCCAGATCGCCAGGCCGCTCAGCCGGCTCGCGTCGGCGGCCGATCGGATTACGCATCAGGATCTCTCCGCCGGCTTTGATCTCTGGCCGGCCAAGGACGAGGTCGGCATCCTCGCGCGCTCGCTCAGCGCCATGCTCGCCACGCTACGGGAACGGACACAGGCGCTGGAACGAAAAACGCGGGAACTTGAAAGTTTCACCTACTCTGTCGCGCACGATTTGAAAGCCCCGCTTCGTGAAATTGAAGGATTCTCCTCCCTGCTGATCAAACGATTCGGCGGAGCGTCGGCGACGGAACGCGTCCTCGATGAGACGGCTCTTCGTTACATAGACCTGTCCCGGACGGCGGCATTACGTATGACCGCCTTCATCGATGATCTGCTGCAATATTCTCGGTTGGAACAACAGTCCCCACCGAAATCAAGGATCGATCTTCGAGCGCTGCTCGATCCGATCATCGCGAAGGTGACTGCACCGGCCGAAGCGCCTCCCCGCTTTTCCATCCAACTTCCGTTTACCGACGTGTGGGGCGAACCTACCAGCCTCCGGCAAGCACTGCTCAACCTTTTGGACAATGCCGTCAAGTTTTCACGTGGTGCTGATCCCGGGGACATTATTATCGGGGGAAGCGCCGCCGACGGACACCGCCTGCTGTGGATTCAAGATTTCGGCATCGGGTTCGATCCCAAAGATTCGGAAAAGATCTTCGGGCTCTTTGAGCGGCTTCATGGGCCGGACGAGTACGAAGGCACAGGGGCCGGCCTGGCCATCGTTAAACTGGTGATGGACAAGCACGGCGGCCGGGTGTGGGCGGAGTCGTCTCCCGGTAAGGGCAGTACGTTCTATTTAATGTTTCCGGAGCCATGATGCCTTCCCAGACCCTTCGAGTCCTCGTGATCGACGACGACGCCTTCATTCGAACCGTCCTGGACGAGGAGCTCCGATCGGAGGGATGCCATGTTGCCCAAGCGGCAACCG
>JACVSD010000107.1 GCA_014534095.1 Nitrospiraceae bacterium | reverse complement strand
GTTCAAAACCGAAATCCGATCGCCGGTCACCGGGACGGTGGAGTCGCTCTCGATGGTCACGGGTCAAGTTCTGCTGCGGGAGCCGCCTCGGGTGTTGGAGTTACGGGGCTACGTTGACGGGACGATCGTGGAAACGCATCAGGGGCAGGGCGTCACCGTCGAATGTGCCTGCACTTTGGTTCAAGGCATATTCGGCATCGGTGGAGAGACGTCCGGAGAATTGGTCATCGCGGTGGCCACCCCAGAAGAAGCGCTCACGCCCGCTCACCTCACGCCTGCCATGAAGGGCAAAATTGTGGTGGGCGGCTCGTTTCTGTCTGCGGCGGCGATGAGGCGGGCCCAGGAAGTGGGAGTCATCGGCCTGGTGGTGGGCGGCATCCACGACCAAGACTTGCGGGCGCTTTTGGGCTATGATCTCGGCGTCGCGATAACCGGCACGGAGCAGGTGGGCTTCACGCTTATCCTCACGGAAGGGTTCGGAACGATCCCGATGGCTCAGAAAACGTTCTCTCTACTGTCCGCCCATGCCGGTGAGAAGGCGGCTATTTCGGGCGCCACGCAGATTCGAGCGGGGGTTATCCGTCCGGAAATCATCATTCCGGCGAAGGCCCGCGCCGTCGTATCAACCAGCGGTGCGCTCCCCGAACGAGGCGGCATCCAAATCGGCGATCCGGTCAGGATTATCCGAGACCCGCTCTTCGGCAAGATCGGCCAGGTGTCGGCCCTTCCGCCCGATCTGCAGAAGATCCCCACTGAAAGCGAACTGCGCGTGCTCGAGGTCGCCTTTCCCGACGGCTCCCGCGCAGTCCTCCCCCGCACCAACATTGAAGTCATCGAAGGAGTCTAGGACGCGTGAGGGACAGGTGTTAGGGGTGCCGTGTGCAACCATCGCGATGGCGCCTTGGGGCTTGTTCCAAGGTCTTATGGCCCGATGGTGGCGCCCCCTGCTGTGGAGTGCCTGCCTGGTGCCGTCGCTCGCCTTTGCACAAACCGCGCTCCCGCCGCCGCAAGACCTGCAGGTGTTCGATACGCCCAGCGATGGCGGCGGCAGCCTCACCGTTGTCTGGGCTCCCGATCCGGCGGATTCGCCGGATCGCCGGTATCAGGTGTTGCTGGCCGACGGGTCGAGCGCCGCCGATCCGTCCACCTTCGCCGTCGTGGCAGAGTTTGCTGCGAATACCCATTACGTCCGTGAATCGAAATGGCCCTGGTGGACCCGCCCGGGTCCTCGAGGTATGCATCAGTTCACGCTCAAGAACGGCAAGGGAGTCGAGCTGAAAGACGGAAGTTCTTATCGCGTAGCCGTGGCCGCGGTAGCGGGCGAGGAGCGGGCCGTGACGAGCGCAGCCCCAGCCGTACCGGGACCCAATTGGCTTAACTGGAATCAGATTAACAACCTGTGTCTAGCCCTGCTGTTCGGCGGCATCGTGTTCTATTCGATCAGCGTCGCCAAGAAGCGGGACATTTTCTTGCGCCGGATTCCCGGTCTGGACGCGGTGGACGAAGCTATCGGGCGGGCCACGGAATTGGGCAAGCCCGTCCTGTACCTGACGGGTGCGCATGATATGAGCGATCCGTCCACCATCGCGGCGGCCGTAATTTTGGGCCGGGTGGCCAAACGCGCAGCCGGTTATGAAACCGACCTGCTCGTGCCCCATCGCGATCCTATTACCATGGCGGTCTGCCAGGAGATCACCAAGCAGGCCTATCTGGAAGCCGGGAAGCCGGATCTCTTCAAAGACGACGCCAATTTCTTCATTACGACGGATCAGTTCAGTTATACCGCAGCGGTCGACGGCATCATGTTGCGGAAAAAGCCGGCGGCCAATTTCTTCATGGGCGCCTATTTTGCCGAATCTCTACTGCTCACCGAAACCGGCGCGAGCACCGGCGCCATTCAGATTGCGGGGACCGATTCGGATCACCAGCTGCCGTTCTTCGTCACCACCTGCGACTACACGCTGATCGGCGAAGAGCTGTATGCGGCGAGTGCCTACCTTTCCCGCGAGCCGATTCAGGTCGGCACCCTCCGGGGACAGGACATCGGCAAGGCGCTGATTCTGGGAGTGCTCCTGTCCGGCACGGTGCTGGCCACCGCCGGCGCGGTCTTCGATGCGCAATGGCCGCAACTGTTTCTTGACCTCTTCAAGGATGTGAAATGATCTTTCTCCGCCGGCAACTGCCGTTGTTCATCACGCTCATCACGGGGCTCGTGTTCGCCGCCCAGTATTACGTGCCGCATCCCGCCTCCGAGCAGATGCTGACGTCAGCGACCAAGTGGCTCCAGATCATCGGCGGCTTCGCGCTTATCCTCGGCGTCAGCAGTCTCTTCCATGTGCATGCCGCCAAGATTCGGCGGCGGGAAGCGGGATGGGGCTATAGCTTTGTGCTCTACGCCAGCATGCTGGGCACGATCGCGATCGGTCTCTGGGCCAATGGCAAGGAAGCGCAGGACGGCACGATGACGGCGTTCGGGTGGATTTACAACTATATGATGGTACCGCTGCAGGGAACGATGTTTGCCATCCTGGCCTTCTTCATCGCCTCGGCGGCGTACCGGTCGTTTCGAGCGCGGAGCCGCGAAGCGGCGGTGCTGCTGGTGGCGGCGGTGATTGTCATGATGGGCCGGGTGCCGCTGGGAGAATATCTCCTTCCTGTCAGCGGGGACGTGTCTCAGTGGATCCTGAACGTATTGAATGCCTCCGTGCGGCGCGCCATCCTCATTGGGGTAAGCCTCGGCACCGTTGCGTTGTCTTTTAAAATTATCTTCGGCGTGGAACGGTCGTATCTCGGAGGGGGCAAGGAGTGATGGGTGATGAGTGATGTGTGACGAGAAGGAAGTGCTCCTCCTTCGCTCTAGCCCATCGCCGATCACTCATCACCGATCACTCGTATGAGTTTCGCCGAGCGCATGCTGAAGATCGACCGTCGGATCATTTTTTTAGTGATCGGGCTCTGCACGCTGCTGCCGCTGCTCTACCCGGTCGGTCTGCCGATCAAGATCTCTCCGGAAGTGCGCGCAGTGTACGACCACATCGAGTCGTTGCCCGAGGGATCCGTGATGCTGCTGTCCCTGGACTTCGATCCGGCTTCCAAGCCCGAGTTGCAGCCGCAGTCTATCGCGCTCCTTCGCCATGCCTTTCGGAAAAACCTCCGGGTGATCGCCATGACCTTGTGGGTGAGCGGCACGGGTTTGGCGGATCAGATCCTCACCCAGATCGCCAGGGAAGCCGGCAAAGAGCCGGGGAAGGATTATGTCTTTCTGGGCTGGAGTCCGGGCGGCACGGCGGTCATCATCAACATGGGCCAAAACCTCTACGGCGCCTTTCCCGCCGACTATAACGGCAAGCCGACGAAAGGGCAGCCGGTCCTGGAGGGAGTGACCAACCTGCGGGACGTCACCTATGCCATTAGTCTGGGGGCTGGAAATCCGGGCGTGGAAGCGTGGTATGTGTTCGGCAAGGATAAGTATAAGTTCGAACTTGGCGGCGGCTGCACCGGCGTGATGGCGCCCGGTCTCTATCCCTTGTTGCGGAGCGGTCAGATCAACGGTCTCATCGGCGGTCTCCGCGGAGCGGCGGAATACGAGAGCCTCATCGGCCGGAAAGGCAAGGCCGTCGCCGGCATGGACGCCCAGTCAGCGACGCATCTAGCCATCATTGTGCTGGTCCTCATCTGTAACGTGTTCTATCTGTCGTTGCGCAAGACGGCCCGCCGGCAGGGTCACATAGGAGCGTAGGGACGATGCCCATCGAAACGATGCTGGGTGCGTGGGTGGCGGTCGGGCTAACCCTGTTCATCTTTTCCTTTCTCTATCAGGACAACCCGCTCTTCAAGCTTGCGGAGAATCTGTATGTCGGGGTCTCGGTGGGCTATACGATCGTGAAGACGTATGACACTGTGATCGTGCATCTGATCTGGAAGCCGATCGTCGAGAACCACGAGTGGACCCTGCTGATTCCAGTCGCAATTGGGCTGCTCATGCTGACGCGGTATGTCCCGAAGGCGGCGTGGCTCTCGCGGTATGCCTTTGCCTTCATCGTCGGGGTAGGGTCAGGGCTTGCGATTCCTCGCACCATCTCCTCGTTCATTTTGAAGCAGATTGAGGACACGGTGCGGCCCTTGGTCACGTTGGTGCCTGGAGAGGGCGTGAGCTTCACCTGGAACCTGCTCAGTCCCGCGAGCAGCGTGAATGCTATCATCATTTTGGTCGGTGTCAGCTCGGTGCTGTTCTACTTCTTTTTCTCCGTCGAGCACACCGGGCCCGGTAAAGCGGTGGCGCGCACCGGCATCATGTTCCTCATGATCGCGTTCGGAGCTGCGTTCGGCTATACGGTCATGGCGCGCATGTCGCTCCTGATCGGCCGGTTGAGCGACTTGATCGAGTTTTCCGATCCATCGTATGGGCGCCCCACTGTGTGGTTACTGCTGGTGACGATCGGGACGTTACTGTTCTTGAGTAAACGGATAAGGGGTGAGCCGCCGGCGAAGGGGTAAAAGGAGTCGTTTGTTTTGTTTGTCTGGTTTATTTGGTTCCAGCAGAATCATCTGGGAACCAACCGGACAAACCAAAGAGACCAGACACCCAGAGAAATCAAACAACCAGAGTCCCCATTGCAGGTCCGAAAAGCGGTCCGTTAGAATGGGCCCCACGATGACCACCACGACACAGGACCCCGCACAGTTTCCCGTGCTCCGCAATCTTCAGTACTCTCCCATCAAAGATGGCGAGGAGCAATATGTCGTGCTCTGGGATCCGACGGGCCTCAGCCAGGAGAAGCTGGTTCTGCCTCTCAATTATTTTTTCATCATCCAGCATTTCGACGGAGAGCATTCTCTGCAGGAAATCGGCGCGCTGTATCTCAAGCGGTTCGGCGAGTTTCTGATGCCTGATAAGGTTCATCAGTTGGTGCGCGACCTCGATCAGAAACTATTCCTCGAAGGAGATCGAACTGAAGAGGCGAGGCAGCAGGCCCGGAATGAATACCGGCAGAGCCCCGTCCGTAAGGCGATGTTTGCAGGTCGGGCGTACGAAGCCGATGGCCAGAAGCTGAAGAAGCAGATCGACGGCTTTTTCACCTCCAAAGAAGGTCCGGACTTTAAGCCATCAGAGAACCAGGGCAAGAAAATCAAGGGAATCGTCGCGCCCACGTATGATCTGAAGCAGGCCGGCCCCGTCTACGCCTGGGGGTATAAGGAGCTGCAAGAGGCGGAGCAGCCGACTCTGTATGTGTTGCTGGGAACGGCGTATGCCGGACTCGAATCTCTGTTTGCGGTGACGGACAAGGATTTTGAGACGCCTTTAGGCGTGGTGTCCACCGACCAGACCCTGGTCAGTGAGCTGAAGACCAGGATGCCCCGGTTTTTCGAGGACGATCTCTGCCACCAGGCCGAGCATGCCATCGAGTTCCAATTGCCGTTTCTGCAATATCTCGTCGGGACGAAGAAGCCGATGACGATCCTGCCGATCCTGACGTCGTTCTCGGCATTGAGTCTACGCGATGAAGCCGTGCGGCAGTCCGTCGAAGAATTCTTGACCGGTCTGCGGAGGCTGCTGGTCGAGTCAGGCCGCGATTACTGCGTCATCGCCGGCGCGGAACTCGCGCATCTCGGCATGCGCTATGGCGATTCGGCGCCGCCGACCGACTTTTCTTTCCATCGCTCAATGCAGTTCGATATGGAAATGCTCAAGCCGGTGGAGGAGCTAAAGCCGGATGAGTTTGCAGCCTATATTCAGAAGGAAAACGATCAACGTCGGATTTCAGGGTTCTCGCCCATCTATTGCCTCTTGCGGCTCATCCAGGCCGAAAAAGGACAAGTGCTCCGTTACGATCGCGGGATCACCGATCAGTACAATTCCACGGCCACGTACGCCAGCATGGCGTTTTTCTAGTTTCGGCTGCTGAAACGACTCCGGACCCGTCACAATCCTCAAGCGGACTGGGGCGCTCAGAGGCGAGCGCCTTCGGTTTTTGCTCGCCTGGTGCCTCGTTCCATGCTCCGC
>JACVSD010000142.1 GCA_014534095.1 Nitrospiraceae bacterium | reverse complement strand
GCGTCCCACTCCCCCGAACCTTCCTTCCATTCGTACGTTTGTTGACACGTCACCGCCGCCGTCAAGTCCCGACCGATAATGCCGGGAGCGACCCGGGCTTTCCGCACGGCCCGGGCATGATCCAGATCCGTGTGCGTGATCACCCCTTGTTGGGAGCCATGTTCTCGCAAATGTCGGGTTAACGCACGGGTATCCAGACCTTCGATCGCCACAATTTTGGCGTGAGTCAAATAGTCTTGAATCGTGTGCTGCGACCGCCAATTGCTGGCAAGCCGACTGGCTTCCATCACAACGAATCCCTCGGCCCAGATGCGCCTGGACTCCATGTCCTCCGTCGTCACGCCATAGTTCCCGATGTGCGGACAGGTCATGGTGATGATCTGCCCTTTATAGGACGGATCGGTGAGGACCTCCTGGTACCCGGTCATCGCCGTATTAAAGACGACCTCGCCGACCGCCTCGCCTTCGTACCCCAAGGCCCGACCTTCAAACACGGTCCCATCCGCGAGGGCCAGCAATGCAGGCTTCATAGAGCACGCTCCGTTCGAATGATCCAGGTGCGGACCCTCACTGCGGCCAAGGCAAGTCCGAGACACAGATTGACCATATACAGGGTACGAACCGGCATGTGCAGCTGAAAAAAGGCTTCCAACGCTTCTTTTCTTCCCTCGCCGGCCTTCAACGCGAAGGCGGCGGCTTGGCGAGCGGCCGCCAACGGATGCAAATAAAATATAATGACCGCGGCAATCACCACCATGATAGCGAACAGCACACCCTCGGTAGGCACCACCACGTAGGGCGCGGAGGCATACCATGCCCGCCAGCCCATGCCTGCCGCCATGACCATGATGGCCGCGAGCACCAGGCGATTGTATCCCTCAAAGGCCCGCGTCAGAAACAACCCGCCGGAATCCTGTCCGCCAAAGGTATTGAAAACGGCCGGAAGGACCGCTGTGACCAGAACGATTAACCCTCCTGTCCAGACCGACCAGGCCACCCATTCACTGACCACGCCGATGACGAGCCCCCATCGCATGCTGCGTCCCACGACCTAACGCTCGGCCGCCGAAAGAGCAAACACAATACGGCCGCCCACAAGAGTGGTCTTCACCCGTCCCTTCACCTTCCATCCGACAAAAGGCGTGTTCCGACTTTTTGAGCGGAATTTGCCAGGGTCAACTTCCCATTGTTCATTCGGATCAACGATGGCAACATCGGCATCCGCGCCAACCGCCAAGGTTCCCTTTTTAAGTCCAAAGGCTGCCGCTGGTGCGCCCGTCAGCTTCAGCACTGCTTGTTCCAGCGAGAGCACTCCTTCCTCGACCAATCCCAATGTCAGTGACAGCGCGGTTTCTAGCCCCACGATACCGAACGGCGCCTCGGTAAAGTCCTGTTGCTTCTCCTGAGTCGCATGCGGCGCATGGTCCGTGGCGATCACATCAATTGTCCCGTCCCGCAACCCTTCTTTGATGGCCTGCACGTCGCCCCACGTCCGCAGGGGCGGATTCATCTTGGCGTGGGTGTTGTAGCCCCGCACCACTTCCTCCGTCAGCGTGAAGTGATGGGGGCAGGCTTCTGCGGTCACGTGGATTCCACGTGCCTTCGCCTCACGAACCATGCGGACGGATCCGGCGGTGCTGATATGTGCGAGATGCAAACGCGCCCCCGTCAACTCGGAGAGAGCAAGATTGCGCGCAACCATGATGTCCTCAGCCGCCGCCGGAATGCCAGGCAAACCCAGTTCCGTGGAGATGAGACCTTCGTTCATGCAGCCGCCTTCCGCCAGATGCAGGTCCTCACAATGATCGACGACCGTCAAGTCGAATGCCAGGGCGTACTCCATGGCCCGGCGCATGACCAGACTATTCATGACCGGTCGGCCATCATCGGAAATTGCCACGCAGCCCGAGCGACGCAAATCTCCAATCTCCGCCAACTCCTTGCCTTCCGAGCCTTTCGTAATGGCGCCAATGGGCAACACATTGGCGAGCCCGGCTAATCTGGCACGCTCCAGGATGAATTCGGTCACCGCCTGATTATCGTTCACCGGATTCGTATTCGGCATGCAGCACACCGTCGTGAACCCGCCCGCGACGGCCGCAGCGCTCCCGCTCTGGATCGTTTCTTTGTACTCGAAGCCCGGCTCTCTGAAATGGACGTGCACGTCCACAAATCCCGGCATCACGAGCTGCCCTTGAGCATCCACAATCGTCGCCCCCGCCGGCGCAGCTAACGACGGCCCGACCGCACCGATTCGACCCTGATCGATCAATACGTCCGCCGCGCCGACGAGCCGGCCCGGATCAACCACCGTCCCGCCCTTGATCAGTATAGCCACGATCTAATTTGCTCCTGACATCAGATACAAAATTCCCATGCGTACCGCCACACCGTTCGCGACCTGGTCTAGGATGACCGAGGAAAGACTATCCGCCACATCGGGCGCAATCTCGACCCCGCGATTGATAGGACCCGGGTGCATGACAATCGAACCGGGTTCGGCCAGCTTCACCCGTTCGGCCGTCAAGCCATATAAGGAGGCATACTCCCGGATGGTGGGAAACAGCGCTCGACCCTGCCGCTCCAACTGCAACCGGAGCATCATGATCACGTTCGCCCCCCGCAATCCTTCATCCATATTGAAGAAAACCTTCACCCCTAGTTTATCGATTCCATAGGGCATCATCGTCGGCGGTCCAATCAGACGGACTTCGGCACCAAGCTTGATGAGCGCATGAATATTCGAACGGGCAACCCGGCTATGCGATACATCCCCGACAATCGCCACGCGCAGTCCTTTGAACTGCATGCCCCGCTGGCGAATGGTATACAGATCCAGCAGCGCCTGCGTGGGATGTTCGTGCCATCCGTCCCCCGCGTTGATGACTGATGACTTCACGCCTCGGGCCAAGGTCTCCGCTGCGCCGGCCGAGGGATGCCGGAGCACGATGATGTCGGCCTGCATGGCTTCGATATTGCGCGCCGTATCCAGCAGCGTTTCCCCTTTGACCACACTGCTTGACGAAGGGGAAAAGTTAATGACGTCGGCGCTGAGCCGCTTGGCGGCCAATTCAAACGAAGTCCTCGTCCGAGTACTGGGTTCGAAAAACAAGTTCACCACCGTCCGCCCACGCAGAGCCGGCACCTTCTTGATTTCGCGGCCCGTCACTTCCTTGAAGGAATCGGCCGTGTCGAGAATGCGGTTGATCTCGTCTACGGACAACGGCGCCAGGCTCAGCAAATCTTTCCGTTTGAGACTCATCGCATCCTCCGTTCGTCACCTGTCG
>JACVSD010000143.1 GCA_014534095.1 Nitrospiraceae bacterium | reverse complement strand
GCCGGCGTGCGGATGCATGGGCAGGTCATCTAGGAATGCATATCGGCACCTTTACATCCCAAGGAACCTTAGATGCAGCGGCCAAAGTATTAGATGAGCTGAGGCGGCTCGGCATCACCCTGATTGAGCTGATGCCGGTAGCCGAATTTCCCGGACGGTGGAATTGGGGATACGACGGCGTAGGGCTGTATGCGCCGGCGCATGTCTATGGAGACCCGGAGGCCCTGAAGCGCTTTGTCGACAAAGCGCATAGGCACGGCTTGGGAGTGATTTTGGATGTGGTGTACAACCATCTTGGCCCGGACGGCAATTACCTGAGTGAGTACAGCGAGACCTACTTTACCGATCGGTACGAGAACGAATGGGGGGCCGCGATCAATTTCGACGGGGAAGGCGCCGGCCCTGTCCGTGAATACTTTATCTCCAATGCGTGTTATTGGGTATCGGAGTTTCATCTGGACGGGTTACGCTTGGATGCCACGCAACAAGTCTTCGATGCCGGTCCGGTGCATCTTCTGGCCGAGCTTTCGCAGCGCGCTCGCCGCGTCGCAGGCGATCGATCCATCGTGCTGATCGGCGAGAACGAGCCGCAGCAGGTTCGCGCATTGGCGCCCGTCGATCAGGGCGGATACGGCCTCGACGCCTTGTGGAACGATGATTTTCATCACACCGCGCGTGTCGCATTGACCGGGCGGCGGGAAGCGTATTATACGGACTATCGCGGGGCGCCTCAGGAATTTATCTCGGCCGTCAAACGCGGGTTTCTCTATCAAGGCCAAAGGTATCGATGGCAGGGCAAGCCCCGTGGGTCTGCCGTAACCGGCGAGCCCGCGAGCGCTTTCGTGCTCTATATCCAAAACCACGACCAGGTCGCCAACAGCTTGCATGGAACGCGGATACACGCCTTGTCTGATCCGTCGCGCTATCGAGCGCTTATGGCGTTGATGCTGCTGGCGCCGGGGACGCCTATGCTCTTCATGGGACAGGAGTTCGGCGCCACGAGTCCGTTTTTATTTTTCGCCGATCACTGCGCCGGCGGTCTGGGTGCGCAGGTTCATCAAGGCCGCAAAGAATTTTTAGCTCAGTTCCCGAGTTATGGCTCACCGGAAGCCCAACAACAGATTCCCGACCCCTGTCTGGATTCAACCTTTGAACGTTCTAAGCTGGATTTTGCCGAACGTCGCCGGCATGCGGATCTCTACCGCTTCCATCGCGATCTGTTACGCCTCCGCAAAGAGGATCCCGTCATTGCCTCACAGGATCGCCGGCGTGTCGACGGCGCGGTCCTTGGCCACGACGCATTGGTGATACGATATTTCGGCGATGATGGGGATCGTTTGTTCGTGCTGAATCTGGGCCAGGATTACGAGTATTCCCCGGCGCCCGAACCTTTGTTGGCTCCGGTTCACGGGGAGCAGTGGGACCTGATATGGTCGAGCGATCATCCCGATTATGGTGGACCTGGGATCGTGAACCCTTTGATGGAACACGGGTGGAGAATCCCGGGCGCCGGCGCGACGCTGTTTCGTTCTCGTCGAAAGTAGATGGCAACGATGCTGTGGCGTCTGGTGTTGCCGGTGATGGTGCTCTGCTCTTGTATCGGGTGTGAAGCACCGCAGCCTGTTGCCGAAGATGCCGGACCGTCTCAAGCCGTCGTCATCGTCGTCCCCGGATATTATGGAACCAAACTCGTGCGGGTTTCAGATGGGAGCGAGGTGTGGATCGACCGATGGGAGGCGCTGTTTAGACGTCGATCGCTCAGAGTTCCGCTTCCCGGCATGGGATTCGATGGAGCGCTCAATCTTCGCCCGGGCGGCATCCTCCAAAGGGTCAATGTCATTCCTCTGATCTATTCGGTGATGGGCTATGGATCATTGCTTGATGCGTTGCAACACAGCCTCGCGGGCCGTGGAGAGGTGGTGCCGTTGGCGTATGATTGGCGGCTCGATCTCATGGATGCCGTTCGCGAACTCGGCACGCTCGTGGATCAATTACGCGGGCAGGGGAAATATCCGGTCGCAATCGTGGCTCATAGCATGGGCGGCCTTATTGCCGGCTACTACCTTCGATACGGCGTGCAGGATCTTGAGAATCCCGTGGAAAATTGGGAAGGGGCAACGAAGGTCGATGCCGTCGTGATGGCCGGCGTGCCGTTTTTAGGGGCCATGACCACGTTCCGGAACATGCAATACGGCGTGCGGGTCGGACTGAATCGGTCGTTGCTGGAACAGAAAGCGGTGGCGTCGTTTCCAGCGAGTTATTATCTGCTGCCTGTCTCGGATACGGATGTGCTGTTGATGCGTTCCGGAAGGTCTCTTCATGGAAGGATCCGTGACGGGTCGAATTGGAAAGAATACGGCTGGGGATTACTGAAGGATGCTCGTTCACTTCCCAAGGACGTTCTCGATCGACGATCGGCGTACACGGATTCCTGGCTGCGACAAGCGGGTCGATTCTCGGAATTGTTGCTGGCTGCGCCCGAAACTCCGAGCCGCACAGCGATTCCGCTTCTGTACCTCTCCGGCAAGGGGCACCGCACGCTTGCTAAAGGTGTGTGGCTGAATCAGGATTCTCCTAAGTCGCCGGACCGTCTCCTATTCGAGGAGGACCAGCTTGATCTCCATCTTCCCTCGGCTGATCCCGGCATCCTGTTTCAAGACGGTGACGGCACGGTGACGCTTCAGTCGTCCTCGTTACCTCGAGCCTACGGCTATGCGTTTCACGTCATATCAAGAGAACGCAACGTCGATCACGCCGAACTGGTCGGTGATCCGGACATCCAACAGGACATCGTAGAGTTTCTCGCAGCACGACAGATCGGCTCCACCGGGGAAAAGGCGCGTCCATGGGAACAGAGCCGGTCCGAGCCGGCTCAGGGATGGGCGGGTGAAATAACGCCTGGGGCGGGTGGGTGAAATAGACAAAGAGCCGGAGGATAGGCCGGACTGTTCTTCGTGGACTTCTCAGCTAGGAACGCGCCCGACGCGGGCAGGTGACATAGACACACAGTGCGTAAATGGAAGGACGCTTCATGGTGAAGAGTGAACATCTGGTATTTCCATGGAAGGCGGGGAACGATCCATCCTTTTTGCTGTCCCGTGAATGGCTGTCACCAATGGACTCGGAGGCTATGCCTCCGGCAGCCTGCTGGGAGTGGCCACCCGTCGCTATCATGGCCTGTTCGTGCCGATCCTGCCGGCGCCTGAAGGGCGAAGAGTCATGATTCCTCGTTTGGATGAACATGT
>JACVSD010000032.1 GCA_014534095.1 Nitrospiraceae bacterium | reverse complement strand
GCGCGGCAGGCGGGATCACTCATGGTTGGTTTGCCTTCCGCCACTCCTCTTCGGTCAACACGCCTTTCTTGATCAGGAGCTGGATGAGCTTCTCCACTTGCTGCCGAGAGGCTAACGCGGCCGGTGCAGAAGGAGGGCGCACCCCGGATGCGGGCTCGGCCTGCTTCACTCGCTCGGGCTGGCGCACGACTCCGTAGACCCTGAAGGCGGGAGTGAAAACGGCCATGTAGTCCTTATTCCTCACCCGCACACTGGCGGGACGGCTATTGGTTTGCGGGGGCAGATCGGGTCCATTGCCGGCCGGTATCCGAAAAAAAGGCTTGCCGTCGTCCGTAACGCCGTCTTCACCCAGTACTTCAAAACGGCTCAGGATCGTCTCATTGTTCAGGGATTGCCGATCTTCTCCGGCTAGGTTCGTAATCTTATCCAGGACGATGACCAGCGAGTCACCAACCATCGTTTCAGGGGATTGGTTTCGCACGGCAATGTCATAGGCATACTCGCTGGTGAAATTATCCCGCGCTTTGAGGGTGACGATGGGGACGACTTTGCCGGTCAGCTCCGTGAGATGGTCGAACGAACCAGCCGCCGCTATGCACGGGCTGGCAATGACGGCGAAGCTCACCAGAACGGATGGCCCAAGCACTCGTATCATGGGACCCTCCTTACCCGAAGCCAAGCGCGACGGAACAAAACCCGAAGCATAGCAAAGTTGACCGGATTGAGCGAGCGCTGCGTTCCAGCGCCTTGACACGCGATTTCGAGCGCCGCTATTCTCCGGGCCGGTCGGGATCTCACCGATATCGTCCGGCTCCTACGATGCCCACTGCCCGTCAAACCGCTCCCCTCTTGACGCCTCGTCCGCTCACGGCGGCCTTGATGCGGCTCTATGACTATCCGCACCCGCGACACGCAGGGCGGGTGATCAGGGGATACGATCGGCCGCATGCCGTGCGGACGGCGCGCATGTGCGCCGTTGTGGCGGCTCGCCTGGGGCATCCGAGCGAGCGGGTGCGCTCCTACCAGATTGCCTGTCTGCTGCATGACCTTGGGCGCGCCGGTCTGGATCCGCCGCTGTTCGGCCGTATCTGGTCCTGGGCAAAGGAGCGAGGGATCCCGACCAGGCCGCGTGAATGGCGCGCAATCCATCCCGAGACGACATACGGCCGTGAAACCGAAGCCTTTCTTGCGCGCTATCGCCGTGAGCTAGAAGAGGCCGGAATTCACATGGATCGCTGGGCTGCGGAACAGGTCGAGATGCGGCTCGGTTATGCCCGTCGCCTGGCGCGGCGCTTGCGCTCGGTGAAGCCGGCTATCGAGCAGCTAGGGGTTTCCTGGACGCCTTGGATGCAGCGCATCATGTTGTATTATTACTATCCCGAACGGCTAACCGCCGCCAAACCGTGGGTCAAGCAGTTGGCAGAGATCTTGGTCGCCTGCGAGCAGTTCGAAGCCTATAGCAACCGGCGGCGCGGGCGCGATTATTATGTCCGCAAGACGGAAGCGTTGACGGAGGCCTTTGCGTATCTGGATAAACTGATGCAAGAAGGGCTGGTGAGCGAAGAGGTCCTGGGGATGCTGCGGCGAGTAGCTGGTGAAGGCTTATTTGACGGCATTCTCGAAGAGGCGCGCGGGGGTCCCTTGACCCGGCGGGAGCGGCAGTACTTGCGCGGCCTTTCGTCGGGAGCAGCCTGATGGCGGTCACGACGACCGCGCTCCGGGTCGAGATGGCCGGAGACAGCCAGATCGAAAACCTGACCAAGCCGGTGTCGGACGCGCTCGCCAATACCGGATTGCGGGCCGGCCTGGTGACCGTCTTCGTCAAACATACGACCGCCGCCGTGATGCTCATCGAGGACGAACCGGGCATCCGGGCCGATACGAAGACGTTTTGGGATCGGGCCGTGCCGGCCGATCGTGAGTGGCAGCATAACCGCAGAAACCCCGGTGAAGACAACGGCCATAGTCACTTGCGCGGGCAGCTGCAGGGTCCATCCGTGACGATTCCTTTTTCCGATCGCAGACTCTGTCTTGGCACGTGGCAACAGATCGTGGTCGTCGATTTCGACACACGGCCCCGCACGCGCGAACTCATTGTCCAAATCATGGGTGAATAGATGAACCGGCAGCGAGCCGGCCGCCTTATAGCGGCCACGGTGTGCCTTCTTTGTCTGTGGCCGGGCGCCACGGTGATAGGGCTCGAATGGGGTAAACCGTTGGGCATTGCGTTCGACGGCCCGGAAGGAAAACCGCGGCCGGTGACGCCGGCCGGCGAGCTGAGTGCCGATGAACGAGCGACAATCGCCGTTTTCGAGCGGGCCGCCAAGTCGGTCGTATTTATCTCGAACACTGCGATCCAACGCGACATCTGGTCCTTCAACGTCATGGAGGTGCCGCAGGGATCGGGGACCGGCTTCGTCTGGAACAGGCAAGGGCACATTGTCACCAACTTCCATGTCATCTATGGTGCCGATGCGATCAAAGTCACCTTGTCGGACAGGAGCGAGCATCAGGCTAAGCTCGTCGGCGCGGATCCCGATCACGACCTCGCCGTGCTGCAGATTCAGACAGCCGACGGAGCGCTGGAGCCGCTGATGATCGGCTCGTCTCATGATGTGCGGGTCGGGCAGAAAGTCCTGGCGATCGGCAATCCGTTCGGGCTGGACCATACGTTGACGACCGGGGTAGTCAGTGCGTTGGGACGGACAATCAAATCGCTGTCGAACCGGACGATCGAAGGAGTGATCCAGACGGACGCCGCAATCAATCCCGGCAATTCCGGGGGGCCGCTGCTCGACAGCATCGGACGCCTGATCGGAGTTAACACGCAGATTGTCAGCCCGAGCGGTGCCTATGCGGGCATCGGATTCGCGGTCCCCGTCGATACGGTGAACCGCATCGTGCCCGAACTGATCAAGCATGGCAAAGTGATCCAGCCGGGGTTAGGGGTCTCATTGGTCCCCGATGCGCTGGCCCGGCGATGGGGCATCAAGGGATTGATCATCGGTAAGGTCTCGCGGGGAGGCAGCGCCGATCGCGCCGGTTTGCGCGGGGCTCGAGAAACGGCAACGGGGCGGATCGAACTCGGGGACATCATCCTCGCGATTGACGGCAAGCCGGTCGAAACCACGGATCACCTGATGGATATTATGGACCGGCATAAAGTCGGCGACCGAGTCACGGTCGAAGTCTTGCGGAACAACAAGCGCCAATCTATCGACGTCATATTGCAAGCCGTGAACTGATCCCTCCGGTTGCGCAGCTGGTCAAGACCGTGTGATAAGATGCCGGTGTTCTCAATCTCGCCGGTTCGGTTCACCAAAGGAACACCATGAGCGATCATCGGCCTGCAGATGTGAGCGAACAGTCATCCGGAAGCGGACCCGGCTCGGAGGGGACCAGGCGGGAGTCGCAGGGCAGCCCGGATCCGCTTGAGCTGATTGAACAGTGTCTCGCCGCTTTTCCGAAGGAAGACCCACGGCAGAAGCTGCTCTACCGGCTCCGCCAGGCCGTGATGCTCGGCGCGGCGGCTCACCAGCAACGTGACGCGGAATTCAAGAAACTCAGTGATGTGGTGACGAAGCTCACGGCCCCCGCGAACCGGATCGGTACTCTGCTGGCGGTTCCCGGGGAGGGCCTGGCGCGCATTCTGGTAGGCGGGGCCGAGTATTATGCCAACGTGGATCCCCGTGTGCCGCCGGCTGATCTCAAGATCGGCACGCAGATTTTGGTCAACGAGGCCTATTCCGTCATCAAGGCGCTCGGCTATGACCGCAACGGGCCGATCCTCAAAGTCGCCGAAGCGCTGCCTGACGGCCGGCTGCGATTTGAACAGGACATGGGCCGCCAATCGTTGATCCTGCAGCGTTCAACCGATCTAGCCGGAATCGATCTCAAGGCCGGCGATGAAGTCCGGATCGATCCGAGTCATCGCGTGGCGATCGAAAAGTTGGAGGAGCGGCAGACCTCAAAGCACGTGCTCGATGAGGTGCCCAATGTCACCTGGGAGCAGATTGGCGGACAGCGCGACGCCATCAGCGCCATTCGCAAAGCGATCGAGTATCCACTCCTTCACGCGCAGACGTTTCAACAGTTCAAGTTCTCGCAACCGAAGGGCTTCTTGTTGTATGGCCCGCCGGGCTGCGGGAAAACGTTGATCGGGCAAGCCGCGGCCGGCAGCCTGTCGAAGTTGGTAAGCGAGGCGCGGTCCAATCAAGCCGGTCCGGATCAGGGGCCGCCCGTCACCAGTGGTGCGTTCCTCCATATCAAAGGTCCTGAAATTTTAAACATGTGGTTGGGGGAGTCGGAACGCATTGTCCGGGATCTCTTCGCTCAGGCGCGGGCGCGCCGGAAAGGCGGCGCGCTCCCCTTCATCTTTATCGACGAGGCCGAATCGGTGCTCGGTACCAGGCGCGCAATGCGGTCGTTTAATATTTCCAACACCTTGGTCCCCATGTTTTGTAGCGAGATGGATGGAATCGAATCGCTGCGCGATGTGGTCATCATTCTTGCGTCGAACCGGCCGGATCTTATCGATCCGGCGGTGCTCCGGCCGGGCCGGATTGACCGCAAGATCAAAGTCAGCCGACCCGATCGAGGCGCGGCAGCAGAAATCCTGCGCGTGTATCTCACGTCCGATCTGCCGCTCGATCCGGCCTGGGTGGCTGGAGCTGGTGGTGACAAGGCGCAAGCCGTTCAGTCGTTGGTGGACCAAGTGATCACGGCTATCTTTACCCGGACCGATGAAACCCGCCTCCTGTCTATCCGCCTCCGGAATGGACACAACAAGGTGCTGTACCGGGGCGATCTGCTGAGCGGCGCCATCCTATCCTCGATCGTGCAGCGGGCCAAAGAGAAGGCGATCGACCGGACGATCCAGGGCGCCGCAGCAGGATTGACGGCGGACGATTTGCTGGACGCCGTCTCGAAAGAGTTCCGCGAAGGGGAGATGTTGCCGCCGGACGATGCGGCGGAGGAGTGGTTGAAGTTGCTGGACCACCATCCGGAACAGGTGGTGGGTGTCTCGTCCTTCCGGAGAGGCCGGCAGACCGAAGAACGGCTCATCAGTCAGATTATCTAGATCCGTCAACACAGGTCAGCATCGGGTGTTCGACACATGCGCCTCTATGGCATTGAGACGGAATACGGCATCACGCGGGAGGACCAGTCGCAGGTCGATCCGGTGGTGGAGTCCATGGAACTCGTGCGCGCACACCTGACCGCCTCGTTCGAGCGACGGTGGGATTACGGCGGCGAAGATCCCCATGAAGATGCACGCGGGTTCCGGGTCGCCGGCTTAGCGCAGGACGAGGAAGAAGACCAATTCGCCAAAGCCGATGCCCACCGGCCGTTTTCGTTTCACGAGATGAAGAGCGACTTAATCCTGCCCAATGGTGCGCGCTTTTATAACGACCATACGCATCCCGAATACTCGACGCCGGAATGCCGCAGCCTCAAAGATCTCTTGTCGCACGATCGGGCGGGAGAACGGATCATGCAGCGGGCAGCAAATCGCCGGAACCACACTCTGGGGGGGCCGCATGTCCAGTTGTATAAGAACAATACGGACTTTCATGGTCATAGCTATGGCTGCCATGACAACTACCTGCTGCCGCGCTCGCTGCCCTTCGCTGAAGTCGTGGCCGGCCTCATGCCGTTTCTCGTGGCGCGCCAGCTCATCGCCGGAGCCGGCAAGGTAGGTATAGAGGCCCAACAATCCGGATATGTGCCAGGGGCTTATCAGCTGTCCCAGCGGGCCGATTTTATGGAAACCGAGTTGAGCGTCGATACGATGCACAACCGGCCCCTCCTCAATACGAGAGATGAGCCGCACGCCGATCGCTCGAAGTACCGCCGGCTGCATCTCATCATTGGCGATGCCAACATGTGTGAATATGCAACGGCGCTCAAGGTCGGGACGACCCAGCTGGTACTCGACCTGATTGAGCGCGGCGCCGTCCCGCCGCTGGCCTTGGAACAGCCCGTCATGGCTGCGAAGCAACTCTCGCGTGATCCCGATCTCAAGACCACGGTGCGACAAACGAACGGCCGCACGTTGTCGGCGCTGGACATTCACGAGCAGTATTTCCTCGCCGCACAGCGCACGCTGGCCGGATCCGATCGCGAGTCTGACTGGGTCCTCCGTGAATGGGGTGAGACGCTGAGTGTTCTCCCCCGGGACCGATCCAACCTGGTCGGTAAGCTGGACTGGGTGACCAAACTCTGGCTGCTCGAAAGCTTCATGCGTGAAGAACAGATCGGCTGGGATGATCCATGGATGGCGAGTTTGGATCTGGAGTATCACAATATCAATGCCGAGCGCGGGCTGTACCTGGGCTTGGAAGCCGAAGGCAAAGCCTGGAGGATGACGACAGAGTCGGATGTCGAGCAGGCGCTTTCATCCGGTCCACGAGATACGCGGGGCGGACTCAGGGGATTGTGTGTCCGGCGCTTTCCTGATCAAATTCAGTCGGTGCAATGGGAGCGCGTTCAGTTCTCTGGCAGCGCGCCACGGACATTGGAGATGAGCGATTTGTTCAACCCTGAAGACGTCAGCGCCTGTGCGTCAATGTTCGAGTCGGCGGCTTCCCCGTCGGCCGCGCTGGCGGCCTGGACGAAGCGAAAGGATACATGAACATGCACACGTACTTAATGCCGGAGCGCCGCGAGGGGCCGGTCGATCCGATGCCCGCTTCTCCGTCACCCTCAGAGGAAGGGGGCGGCCCGCGTCGCCCTGATGCCGGTTCGCCCGACAAGGATAACTTGCTCAAGCGCATGCGTAAGGTGGATCCTAAGCAGGCGGAACGATACCGTCAACGAACGGGGGAGTAGGCGGACCGAGCAAAGGGATCACAACTCGTGAGCAGACGTGCGGCTGGCGAATATGCGTTCAACCTAACTCTTACCGGGGCACAAGGTGACGGCATGCGGATGCAGGGCGATTTCTATGAACTGCTCAAAGAGCAAGGGTACAGGTTCGGAGCTCCAGCCCCAGCGGGGAACTCGCAGGAATTGACCATTGCGACGACTGTACTGGCCTTCAAGTATCGGGATGGCGTCTTAGTGGCCGGTGATCGACGCGCCACAGCCGGGAATATGGTGATGTACGATCGCACGGATAAGGTGCTCGACATCGACCGACATAGTGTCATGGCGATCGCGGGCGTTCCGGCCACGGCGTATGAAATGGTGCGAGTCCTGGAACATTCCTTCAAGTATTACCGACGGACTCAGTTGCAGGAATTGAGCTTTGAAGGAAAGTTGCGGGCCGTGTCCAAGCTCTTAAAGGAAAACGTGGCGGCGGCGCTGGCCGGTACCGGTGCGGTGGCGCCAATCTTCGCCGGCTACGATTTCGAGCAAGGCGCCGCCAAGATCTATTTCTACGATATTCTGGGCGCCGAGTTCGAGGGGGTCGAGTATGCCGTGTCGGGATCCGGTTCTCCGACGATCCGGGGCATACTCCACTATGTGAACACGTGGGGCGACGGACCGTTGAGCGCCCTGACCGAAGAGCAAGCTATGATCCAAGCGTTGCGGCTGCTCACGAGTGCAGCCGAGTTCGATTCGGCGACCGGCGGGGTCAATCGCGAGGCGAGTCTTTATCCAGTGTTGAAGCTGATTACCCATGCCGGCGTGCGGCCGGTACCGGATGCGCAACTCAAATCTCTGTACGACGCGCAGGTGCTACGCCATGTATGAAGAACCGTACCGGTGGGTGGAAGCGGTCGGCAACCGTCGGACGTATCTGGATGAGCAGTTCAAGCAAGGCAGTCCTGTTGTGGCCCTGTCCTATGAGGACGGTATCCTACTGGCGACGGTGAGCAAGGGTACACCTAAACTGTATGAGATCTACGACCGCATTGCCCTCGGCGGGATGGGGCATCCGGCTGATTTAGAAAAGCTTCGATTCAGTCTGCTGGAAATGGCACATACAGAAGGTTTTAACCGGTCCCCCTCCGATGTGACAGGTGCGCGGCTCGTCAAGTATGGCGTGGCGCCGGTGGTCAAGCAGGCGTTTGAAGAAGTGTACAAGGCACCCTTCATCCTGAAAATTCTGTTGGTGGAATTGGGGCATAAAAACGGCAAGGATGTCCTGATAACCATCAACTACGACGGCACGTTTGAGGAGCGCGACGGTTGTGCCGTACTGGCCGCGACGCCCGCCATTCAAGCCGACATGGTGTCCTCCCTCCGCCGGCGCATGACCGCCTCGCTGTCCTTGGCGCAGGCCCTGTCGATGGCGCTCCACGCCTGGGCGCTGGGGGACCGCGCCCAGCGGCGGGTGTTGGACGAGCGCGAGTCCGAGAAGGATGGCTCTGGGCCCGATTCGGGGGAGACATCGTTGCTGTCGACGCATCTGCGGGACACCATGGCAGACAAGACCTTCGAATGCGCCGTACTTGACCGCCATCAGCCCGGTTCATCTAAATACCGGACGTTGAGTGCCGACGACGTGGCACGCCTGCTCGCGTCCGACCTTAAACCCGCTTCGCCTCAGTAGCATGCTGAATCGTATCTTTGGCCTAGAGACAGAATACGGCCTTCTGGTGCAGCAGGAACGGCCGGATCATTCGCCCACTTGGTTTGCCCATAAGCTGCGCGACTATATCTTCCATGTTCAGCGTCGTGGAGTGTTGGATCTCCATCATCGGGGGCATGACGAGCCGCCGGGGAATGGTGGATTCTTGCGGAACGCCGGACGAATGTATCTCGATATGGGGCATCTGGAATATGCTTCGCCGGAATGCGAAAGCTTGATTGATGTGGTGGCATCCGACCGGGCCGGCGATCAGATTCTGCAGCAGGCCATCGAGGGCCTCGGTTGGCGTGACACAATCTCCATTATCAAGAACAACATTGACCACGAAACCGATGCGACGTTCGGATCGCATGAAAACTATCTAGTGACGCGGCGGTTTCCCTTCAGTCGGCGTGGATTGGCCCCGCTCGTCACCTTTCTCGTGACGCGTCAGATCTTCACCGGTGCCGGACGGATCGGAGCCGCGAGCCCGCAGGATGCCTGGGTTCAGACCGACCGGCTGATCGTGCATCGGATTGGGGCGGGTCATGGTCCGGACCTCAACGAATTGCCATTTCAAATCTCCCAGCGTGCCGACCATATCGTGAACGACTTTTTCGAATGGGTGCAGCAGAACCGCGCCATCATCAACACGCGCGATGAACCGCTGGCCGATCCCGATCAGTACCGGCGGATCCATTTGTTACTGGGCGATTCGAACATGGCGGAATACGCGACCGCGTTGAAACTCGGCACGACCGGGCTCGTCCTGCAGCTTATTGAACAGGGCCACGCGCCGGACGCGGTCGACATTGCAGAGCCCGTCGAAACGCTGCAGGAGATTTCTCAGGACCAGGATCGGCAATGGGTGGTTCGTCTCCAGTCCGGGAAAACCATATCGGCAATCGATATCCAGGAGCAGTTTCTGGCTGCAGCTAAAACGCATTGCCAGGGCCAGGACGACGAAACCGATTGGGTACTGGCGCAGTGGGAAGCCGTGCTCCAAGACTTACGCGGCGACTATGCCAAACTGGTGGGTCGCGTGGATTGGGCGTCGAAGCTCTGGCTCATTGAATCGTATCGAGCCGCCGAACAGGCGGATTGGCACGATCCCATGTTGAAGAGTTTGGATTTGGAGTACCACAACCTTGACCCGGACAAGAGTTTGTATGCCGCACTCATGCAGGAGGGACGTGTCCCCAGGCTGACGACGGATCGGCTTATTGATTTAGCCATCGAGCAAGGTCCAAAGAATACGCGGGCATATGGCCGAAGCGAACTCGTGAAGCATCTGCTTGCTGCCGGCGCTCCAGCTGAACCGCAGTCTCCTCTGTCCGACGAGCGGTTTTTTCCCGCCTATATGATCAACTGGTCGGTGTTTCAAGTACGGGGACGACCGCCGTTTCCCATGCCGGATCCCTTCGATACCTATGTGGGTGAAGTCCGCTCGCACCTGGAGAGCTGAGCGATCGTCCTGGCGCTCATCAGTAGGGCCGCTGTTCCAACGGCTGGCTGTGACTCATCGCGATTGGCGTATAAACTCCACAATGCGATTTTCAGCCCAGTACGGATCTTCACCGGTTGCGCTCCGGTGGAAAAAGCCGCAGTGGCCTCCGTGGCGGGGAGCCAGGAGACGAATCTTCGGATGGTTCTCTAGCAGCGGCAGGGCGAACATCGGAAAAGGAATGAAGGGGTCATCCTGGGCCGTGATGATCAGCGTGGGGACGCCGATCTGGGCCAACACGTGGCGGGCGCCGGCACGATCATAATACTCCTCAGCGTTCCGATAGCCGCCGTCCGGCGCGGTATACCGGTCGTCGAAGTCGGTAATACGCGTGATGCGGTTCAGCCCAGTCAGATCCCATCGACCGGGCAGCAGAGCAGCTTTTCGCCGGAGTCTCGCCTTGAGCCGGACGAGAAAATGCTGGTGGTAGAGCCAGTTCCTGCGCTCTTCCAGCGCTCGAACACACTGTGTGGGGTCGATGTTGGGACAGACCCCCACTGCCCCGGCGAACGCCGGTTCAGTGGTGCCCAGTTCGCCAGCCGCTTTCAGCACGAGGTTCCCTCCCATAGAGTAACCCACCAGCCATATGCGGTTGAGCTGGTCATGGTGCGTCAATTCCCGGATGATCGTTCGATAGTCACCGCTTAGGCCGCTGTTATAAAGCGTAGGGGTCAAATGCTCAGTGCCGCCACAGGTGCGTTGATTCATTCTAATCACATTACATCCTGCCGCATAGACTTTGGCCGTGATACCCCGCATGTAATGCGACTCGCTGCTGCCTTCAAGTCCGTGCACCAAGATGACGGTAGGGCAGGAGGTACGGTCTTTCTGCCAATGACACCATCCGTATAGTTGGGTATCGGGTGTGACGGCGAAGAACCGTCCTTCCTGCGGCAGTCCCAGCAAGGAAGTATCGCGGGGCCAGTAGCGAGGGACCAGGGTCATTACATGCGCATTGCGAAGGGCACGGATGGGCCGAAATGATGACACATCCTGGTCCATACCGCCGCCAATTGCAGGGGGGCAAGGTGGGCTGTCATCACTCATTGGTGCACGCCATGTTCACGATGTGCGGCAGAGACCGACCACAACTCGAGGCAGTCTCGTGAGCGAGCGCGATGTGGCACTGGGAGATGGGGCAGGGCCGGATTAAGCAAATATGGCTCCCCGGGCAGGACTCGAACCTGCGACCAGCCGGTTAACAGCCGGCTGCTCTACCAACTGAGCTACCGGGGAACACGTGGGGCAATCGGAGGGTGGTATCTTAGCAAAAGTCCCTCGATAATAGGGAGACTTTTTTACACATCGAAATCTTCCGTCTCATCTTCATCCGATGAGGCATCCGAGTTCCCCTCCGCGACCGCAGCATAGTGCTTGGCCCAGGTCAGATAGAGGTTCCCGCTGTCTCGCATGGTGTCGGCCGCCTTTACTAATTTTTCCACCAACTCCGGGTCTTTCCCTCCCGCCTGGATGATGGAGGCGCGCCGCTCTAATTCTTTCGGATACGCGCTAATGAGACTGGAAATCTCCCCGAGCAATTCCCGAAGGACATTATCTTCGCTTCCCACGGATTACCCTCCTGCTCAACAAAAAACCCCATAGCGTCGAACGCTATGGGGTTTCCGAGACGTCCTGGGCTGTTAGCCTTGGTAGGCTTGGCCAAGTGCTGCCGATTCGCCCTTCTTCGACATCAGCTGTCCCGTCGCGCTCACCGCCTGCATGAGGATGGCCTCGTGCTTGGCTGCATTACAGACGACGACGCAGAGTTCACAGCCCTTACAACGATCTATATTCACTTCGGCCACCATTCTGGACGAATTCAAGTCCAAGCAGTTGGCCTCAGGACAATACATAATGCAAAGGCGACAGCCTTTTTTTGCAACACATTTCTCGTCGATGACTTGTGCGACGTTATACATGCAAAGTCCTTCTCTTATGCGGCGACGGCCGGATTGCCGACTCGCAACTCAACGTGGTTCTTTTCCGCCCATTCACCGGCGATTTCATACGCCCGTTTCACGGTAGCCAAATTCTTCGCCAGGAGCATTTCTTTCTTGGCGAATTTCTTTTTGATGGCTTCGTCCAACGAGGCAGTTCCGCCGGAGGCGACGAATTTCTTTCCGAACCGCTCTTGAAGCGCGCCATCCAATGCGTCCATCGATACGCATTTCGTGATACCCGCAACCGAGCCAATCATCGCCATGTTCGTTGACAATTCGGTACCGGCTACCTCAATAGCCAACTCTGTACCGGCAATGTAAAAGAGGGCGACGTTCAGGTCCTTAAGCCGCTGGATGTCTTCTTCCGACAGAAGCGGCTGGGCGGAGTTGATCACGACGACGCCACCTTCTTTCACTCCCGAATAGAACGGCATGGTGTAGCTTTTCCCCATCGTAATGACCTGAGGGTGAAATACTTGGATCACGTCAGGGAACACCAACTCGCCGCGGTCATAGATGCGCTCAATTCCAATGCGGCAGTAGCTTTCCGCCGGCGCCATACGCTTTTCTGCGCCGAAGAACGGATTGGAAATGGAGAACTTCCCGTCGCGGTTGGCTGCCATGGCCAACACATGGGCGGCAGTCACCGCACCCTGTCCGCCTAAGCCGGACATCCGAATGTTGAGTCTTTTCTTGATCATGAACGCCTCCGGTTTTCTTAGGCTTGACCCGCAAGTTGCTTGGCCGCGGCCTTCCGCTCCTTGTCTTTGGCGGCAAGTTCGGCCAGAAGTTGCTTCGCCGGCTCGCTGACGTATTCCTTGTAGGCGAACCGCTCGGTCGGCTTCTCCGAATCACGCATCTCCTGCAACCCTTCCATGCTGTTCTTTCCAATTTCAAGAATGCAGGGTGTGTAGAGTTGGAGATAGGTTGGACCGATCTCCCGCGCGATGTGCACCGCATTGCGAATGACCTTCTCAACCAACGACGGCTTACTCACCGTGCAGTTAACGACATAGTGACAACCGGACTCGCGAGCGATCTCCGGCAGCCGGACCTTATCAAATAACTTCCCCACGGGGGCCATCTTGGCGACAAAGCCCTTCTGCATCAGGCCGCTCTCCTGTCCACCCGTATTCGCATAGAGCTCGTTATCGAAGCAGATCGTGGTGAATTTTTCCTGACGGAACCAGGCTTGGAGCGTCATGTCCAAACCGATATCGACCGTGGCTCCGTCGCCGGCGAGGACGACGACGTCCTTTACACGACCGGGAAAGCGGACACTGAGGGCTCTCTTGAGCCCCGAGGCCACGGCATTTTGATTGCCGAACAGTGAATGGATGTTGTGCACGGCGACCATCGGAAATACGAGACTCGTGCAACCGGTGGAACCGACCATCACGGTGTCTTCCGGATTAGGCAGCGAGGCGAGGATGTACCGGAAAGCCATCGACTCGGGGCAGCCGGCGCACAATGAATGCTGCTCGATCAGTTCTTTGCTATTGCCGATATCTTTCCAGCCTCGATCATCCTTACCGTAGGTCGCGCTCTTGACGAGATCCTGGTAATCCGAGGGCATGATATCGTACAAGGCTTCTGATATTTGAATACGTTCTTTGCTCATGGGGCCTCCTCAATCGCGAGCGAGTCGCGGTGTGCTTACGGTGTTTATTGTTCAGCTGCCACGACCGGCGAGGGAGAAGGTCTTCATCCCAAGAACGGTCTTGATTTCAGATACGATGATTTCAGGCGGCATGGTCATTCCACCGCAGACATGCGGGCCGGCATGCACGCGTTGATGATTGGGAACCGTCGCCTTGATCTCTTTGGCCAACCAGCCGGTCACGTTAAATTCCGGCACGAAAATGTGTTTGGCATTCTTTGTGGCTTCACGGATTTCTTCTTCTGGCCAGGGGCGAAGCGACTTCACTTTGACCAACCCACAACGCACTCCTTCATCTTCAAGGAGACGGATTGCTTCGCGGCCCTGCGACACCGCCGTACCCGAGGCGACGATCATGATATCGGCATCGACGTTTTCTGTATCGATCAAGCCGTTGATCCACTTGATGGTATGCTTGCGTGACCGTTCGATCGCCGCCCATATTTCCTGCTGCCAACTCGCATGGGTGGCATAGCTGATGTAATTACTCTTCATGACAAACGGGTCGCGCATCATGCGGACCGGCGGGCATTCCATATCCATGCAGGGTACCGGAGAGCGGTAAGGATCGTATGGAGGCAGGCACATGTCAGCCGGTGTTAAATTGACCACGTCCTTGGTATGGGTGACAAAGAATCCGTCGCAGCAAAGCGCGAGCGGCAGATGCACATCCGGTTCTTCGGACACCATATAGCCCTTGAGGATCCAGTCAAAGAAGTCCTGGGCCGTTTCCGCATGCCAGACGAGCATGCCGGTGTTCAGCAGGTAGGCGATTTCGAGCGTGTCCGGCTGAATAGACAGCGGCGAGTTAATCCCGCGACAGGTGACAATCATCTGGATCGGCAAGCGTGCTCCGGCCCACATTGGGAAATTCTCCATCGCACGCATGGTCCCCGGTCCTGCGGTCGTTGTGAACACGCGTGCGCCACCGAAAGACGCGCCTGCGCATTGGGACATGACTGCAAACTCACTCTCGCCGCGAAAGTAGTCGCCAATGTATCCTTCAGCGAATAATTCGCCGATCAAGGCGGCAGCTTCACTTTGTGGCGTGATGGGATAGGCGATCATGACGTCGCAACTCGCGCGGCGCAGCGCTTCCTTGATAACTTCGCTGCCAGTGTAGAACGACGGCGTACGAGGCGCGTCGTGCATCATTGTCCACGTGTCGGTATACGTCTGGCCCTTTTTATTTTTTGTCCCGATGAGGGATTTTACTTCTGCCATGGATCCAGCCTCCTTTCAATCTCGTTGCACTCGACGTTAGTTCGAGGCGCTGTTCTTGGCTGATGCCAATTTGGGTTGGACGGTGCCTTTCAGCTTTTTGACCCAGTCAGCCAGATACATGATCTTGTCGACGGATGCGTCACGGAATGAGAGCATGGCGTCCTCGTGCCCGGCCTGAGCGCACATGGCAATGGTATAGCAGGAGGTTCCGCCGCGGATAATTTTTAGCGAGAGATTGGCCTGGTGGCAATGGACACCGATGAACATGCAGCAATCGATCTTATTGTGCCAGATGGTCAGGTTTGGATGGTTCGGATTGATTTCGATTTCCGGATCGATCTTTGGATATTTCGGCCGATAGTCCGGCATAGGAATCAACATCGGCTTTTGCCCTGACTGCACGCATTCTTTAAGAGTATTGTACAGATGCCGTACGGCCGTGGCTTTCTTAGCGGCCTTTTCATTCCACGCCCAGAGCACCAACGGGCCAGGAAATATGGTGGGTACTGTGGCCATCAAGAATTGCTTGGCGGCTTCCTGATAAGCCTTTTCCTCGGAAACAATGACACCATTGATATGAGCTTCTCCAGGGTTCGGCAACCGGATACCCATGGCGGCCGCAGCAGGAGGAAGGAAGTGTTCGGGACCTGGAAGCACACGGTATTCACTCATCACGGCGTACACTCCGAGCAAAAGGTTGTGAGGGCAAAATCAGGACGTTTCACAGGTTTCGTATTCCCCCACTCTAAGCTTTCTTTTACCTCTTTGGCAACCTCGCAGAAGGCCCACCTAGGGGAGCTTTGGGCTTACGGGATAAGATGGGTTTAGGCCTTTTGAACTAAGACGCCCTCGAAAACCCCGGCCTGGAAGAGGCCATATTCTAGGCGCGGCTGTTCCAGGCTGTCAATAAAGCGGGAGGCACTTAGGCGGCGGTGTGTGCGTTATGGAAGCTGCCGGCACGCCTCCACCGAACCCAATAGACAAGCATGCTCGAAGTCGTCCTTCGCCAGTATTCCCTGAAGACGCGCCTGCTGCAGTTTACCTCGAGCAAGTAAGGCTTTGGGATCGGAAGGATCGACTTGCAGGACCATGTTCAGATTTTCTAACGCCCGGGTCGGCTCGTCCAGCCTTTGATAAAGCTCGCTTCTGAGCAAAAAGGCTTCTTTCGCCGCAAGAATCCAGTTCTTCGGTATATAGCTGTCTAAGAGTTGGTCGAGCCAGGCAAGTGCAGGCCGGTAGTCATTGACGTTCATGAGTTTCCTGGCCTGCACGGTGTGAAGGGTTATCAAT
>JACVSD010000092.1 GCA_014534095.1 Nitrospiraceae bacterium | reverse complement strand
CCGCAACTTGCCGGCAAGGCGATGGCGGTCCTTTATTGGCAAGTTACCCAGAAGGCGGTGCGCTGAGAGTTCTTGGATGGACGGCTCGCTCTCCGGGGGGCTCCTCCCTGTGTCTATGGGCGGCTCGTCGACCATACTCAATCGTAATGGCTACAGATCCGATACGCCAAGGTGTGAATTCACTGAAATCGGGACGGGAGAAGTACTCAGCAGAGCGGCGAATAGAGCACGATGGTGGAGTACGATCCACCGTAGTGGAACGCCGGGGCGGGAAGGGTCGATCGGTCAGGCGAGAAAACTGTCCAGTCTTTCCTTCGCCAGGTGATAGCATTCGCAGGCCACTTCGGACAGTCTTTTCTGATCGTTGATCTTGATCGACCCTCGCAAGCATTCGATCATCTGTTGAGATTCGAGTTCTCCCAGGACGTGATCGACGCTTTGCCGGCGGACCCCCAGCATTTCGGCCAACAACTCCTGAGTGACGGCGATCTCCTCGTATTGGCTGCGATCGACGCAACTCATCAACCATCGGGCGCAGCGTTGTTCGAGCGAGTGGAGCCGGTTGCAACTCACGGACAGCACCAGATGGGTAAACAGCACGCTCAGATACCGGCGCACGCACCGGTTCAGTTCAATATTCTGGTCGAGCGCCGTTTCGAAAACATCGGCTTTCAGACGGATCACCGAACCGGGGATTTGGGTGACCACGCGCATGACGGTGCCTTGGCGACCGCGTGCCTGCTGGCTGCTAAGGATGGCCGTCACCTCCGTAAACCCTTCGTTTCCGACCGAAGCGACTTCCACGGTTTCCCCATCATGCGTGGATGCAATCATGGACAGGACGCCCGTGATGGGGAAATGCACATACTCCACCGCCGTTCCCTGTCGGTATAGCACTTGCCGTGGGAACAAACTGAGGCGCTCCATATGGGGCAGCAGGTGCTCCAATTCGCTCTTAGGAATGGCGTTCAACAACCGATTTTGTCGTGCGAGCGCTTCAACCGAGTCCATAGATCTCCCACAAATTTTCGAGGACGCATTGTGCAGAGGACCCTCGTTGCGTTCTGCCATCTACATGGCAAACGAGCGCTTTTTTCTCTCCTCGATCGATCGGTCGGTCTTCCTGGACCACTATGGACAGCGAAATGCAGAAAGAGGAGGCGACTGCCGGCGGAAGCTGGAGCCGGTACCGTCGCACGGACGAAGCTTAGGAGGCGTGATGGGGCGTCTTGAGCCCGGCCTTATGGTAACCCCAGAACAGCATGAAGACACCCAAGAAGACCATTGGCGCCGACAACATTTGGCCCATCGTGATCGGTCCGAGCACGAACCCCATGTGCTGATCCGGCTCACGAAACAACTCCACGATGAGACGGCAGATGCCGTAGCCTGTGAGGAACGTCCACACGAGGGTTCCGGGAGGGGTCGGGCGTCGTCCCACCCACCACAGGACGGTGAACAAGACCAGGCCTTCCAGACCAGCCTCATATAGTTGAGACGGGTGGCGGCAGGCCGGCCCTCCTGCGGGAAAGACCATGCACCAATCCACGTCAGTCGGTCGGCCGTAGAGTTCGCCGTTGATGAAGTTACCCAGACGGCCAAAGAACAGGCCTATGGGCGTCACGGCCGCCGCCAGATCACCCAGCGTGTAGAAGGGAATCCCCCGCCGTTTGCTGAATAGCACGAGGGCAATCGCCGTACCGATCAAGCCTCCGTGAAACGACATGCCGCCTTCCCAGACGGCCAGGATTTTGGCGGGATGCTGCGAATAATAGGGAAAGTTGTAAAAGAGCGTGTAGCCGATTCGTCCGCCGATAAAGACGCCAAAGGCGGCGAAGACCACCATATCGTAGACCTGATCGGCGGTCAGCGAGAGTCCCTTGGTGGCGGCTTTCCGCCTAATCAGAAAATAGGCGGCCGTCAACCCGATCAGATACATAAGCCCGTACCAGCGGAATTGCAGCGGCCCCAGTGCGAGAAATACCGGATCGATATGGGGGTACGGAATCGCGGCGAACGAGCCCATGCCGTCTCCTGATCAGGACATTGTTAAGCGAGCGGATCATAGGGAACGATCAGGATCATTGCAAGCGGCCGACAGTGCGATCCGGCGTGGACAAAAAAGTTCCAGCAGGCCGTGTCGGCTCGGCCAGCGACTCACGCTAGCAGCGACTGTTGGATTTCTGAAACGACTGTGTCGCCGCCTGTTTCCTAAACGAGACCATTTATTAACATGCGTTAATGCAATGAGGGCTTCCCCTTGTTTTGGCCAGGTAATGCGTGTCTTTAGATCATTTAGCACCCTGGCATAGAGCATGCTGATACAGCGCTTCACCGGAAGGCGATACAAGACCCTTCCAAGTCATCCACCACTCATCAAGGAGGTTCGCCATGTCGGAGCGAGGGAAACAAGTCGCCAAGGTGGCAGCACTGATCGCCGGCGGTGCCATCATTGGTGCCGGTATCGGACTCCTGTTTGCCCCTAAGACAGGTGCGGAAACCCGCCGGGATGTCAGCCGCTACGCCCGCAAGGCGCAAGTGCAGGCGACTCGGTGGAGCCGTGCCATGCAGTCCGGCATGAAGGACGCCTTGGACCGTAGCCGCGAGGTCGTGAAGCACGAGAGCAAGCCGGAACTCGAAGCCGTGCTCAATTAGATTTTTTGTATTTCAGGCGGGCGAGTGGGCGGACGGAAGCCTGTTGCCGCTTATCGGCACAGGCTCTCTGCTTTGGACCGACCCTTTGCTGTAGGGTGCGATTGCTCTATGGCGTGCCTTCATACCCCGTAGATTGACTTCTTCCAAGACTGTCTCAACGCCCGCGAGATATTCGCGACATACCGCTTCGCACACTCGTTTCGTATAACACGAGATCACGCTCGCCGGAGGTTCACGATGGCCTCATCGGGACCCGGCTGGTGGCTCTCTGAGAAGCTGTGTGATGGTTCGACGCAGGTCGTCGGCCGCCAACTCCTTGCTGACCATGGCCGCCGCACCAGCCGCAAGAAGGGCATCGATCGCTTGCGCTGACGCGTGGACCGACAACCCGATCACGACCGTCTCTGGATAGTGCGTCTTAATCCGACGCGTCGCCTGGATACCGTTGAGTCGGGGCAGATTGATGTCCATCAGTATCACGTCGGGGCGAAACCGCAGCGCATATTCCACGGCTTGTTCTCCGTCTCCGGCCTCAGCCACCACGTCCAGATCATCATAGGTCTCGAGCAGGCTGCGGAGCCCTTGACGCACCATGACATGGTCATCGACGAGCAGGACATGCCAACGGGATCGCCCTACCACCCGGAGGTTCCAGTCCTCGTCTACGACGTTTCCAGTAGTGCGTTCAGGCGTCACCGCGTCCGGCGACTCGGTCAAGCCGAGTTCGACCTTGGTGCCTGTACCGGGCAGCGATTCAACGATGCACCAGCCCGCCATGGCCTCCATGCGTTCTTGAATACTGAAGAGACCGAAGTGTTCGCCGGAAGGGCGGTAGTCCACGGCATCCACGTCAAAGCCGATACCCTCGTCCTGGACCGTGATCAGCCAGGTGTCGTCGCCTCGTTTATTGAGCGACACCCGTGCTTGCGAGACACCGGCATGTTTCATGGTGTTCATCAACAGCTCCCGTACAGTCTGGAACAACATATCGGACTGGCTCTCCGTAAAGCGTGGTCGTTCGTCGGTCAGCACGCGGACCGTCACAGTGAGCCCCTGTAGCCGCATTTGTTCCGCCAGCCATTGCAGCGCCGGAACCAATCCGAGATCATGCAAGACGGCCGGGCGCAATTGCGCCATCAACGTGCGCGTAAAGCTCAGGCTATGTTCGAGCATGGTGTCCACTTCGGCGAGGGCCGGCCCTCCAACCGGCTCGTGTTCCAGACGTTGCTTCATGTGACTGACTTTGATTCGAGTCAACGCGAGGAGTTGCGCGAGGTAATCGTGCAAATCAGTGGCGAGGCGCCGGCGTTCGCGCTGCTCTGTTTGGCTCAATTGCGAGGCTAAACCCCGGAGCCGCTCCTTCGACCGAACCAGCTCGCGTGTCCGCTCTCGAACGCGGGCCTCCAACGCTGCGTTCCAGCGTTGCAGGTGCCATTCCGCTTGCTGGTTGACGGTGATGTCTCGGAAGAGCAACACCACGCCCATGACGCGCCCACCCGCGTCCAGCAGGGGCGCGGCACTGTCATGAATCGGTAGGTCGGTGCCGTCGGGCCGCCTCAGCGTATGGCTGGTAGGCTCCGCGACGGCGCCTTCCCGAATGACATGGTCGACTGGATGGATGACCGGTTGCCGCGTCTCCTCATCGGTGACCGTGAAAAGTTCAGCCACCGGGCGGCCGATCATCTCTGCTGGCGGCCTGCCGAGCAACTTGGCGGCAACCGGGTTCACGAACGTGACGGCCCCCGCGGCGTCGGTCACCACGACGGCGTCCCCGACATGGTCGAGCGTAACGCGCCAGCGCTCCTCATGCGCGTACACCGTCCGTTCCAGATCGTTCTGCTCCATGAGGCTCCGCGCAATGGTGGAGACGCCGATGACCCGTCCATCCTCATCGATCAGAGGCGAGACCGATAGGCGCACGTCGCAGAGCTGCCCGTTCTTCTTGATCCGCACGGTGCCATACGGCGCGACCCGTTCGCCCCTACTGATGCGCCCTATGATTGTTGCTTCTTTCCCCCGGCACTGGGCCGGCACCATCCGCCCTATCGAGGACCCGAGCATGTCCTCCGCGATATAGCCGAACAGCCGCTCCGCCGCCGGGTTCCAGCCGGTCACGACGCCTGACGGCGTGTAGCTGAACAGCGCGTCGTCGGACGACGCCATAATGGCCGCCCAATGTGCGGCCACTTCCTTTAACCGGGGGTCTGCGTTAGGCATAGAGCCATCCTTTCCGCGCGTGTACGCTCGGCGCCCGCGTCATTGTCATGAGAAGCGACGGCGATTAGGGATCGCCGTCATGGAGGGCGAGATGACACTTTCGACATAGCTCTTCGTAGTCGAGCGGCTTCGGTAGCCAGTCGACCGCGCCGGCTCCGATGGCGTCCCAAAAGGCTTCCGCTCTCGCAGTGGCGGACATGATGATCACGGGGACAGTGTTGTCCGGACCACCCAACTGGCGAAGCACGGCCATGCCGTCCATGCCGGGAAGGTGGAGGTCGAGCAAGACCAGATGGACCGGAGAACGCATGGATTCGAGCGTCATCATGGCCACCGCGGAGGCGCCGTCATGACAGGTGATGACATCGTAGCCCCAGGCCTGCAGGCGATCGGCGAGCGCTTCGCAGATATCCCGGTCGTCATCCACAATCATGATCCGGTAGGGACCATGGCCAGAAGGCCTCGGAGACTCTAGCGGAGCGCTCATGGCACCCCCGCAGCGGAAAAGGTGCCTGCCGTGCCTGGAGTCAGGACGATCAGCAGACCGCGCATGATCGGATGCAATTCACAGTGGTAGGGGTAGCGACCGGGGGGCAGCGGCGCGATCATGAACTGGTCGGACGGCGCGAGCGCCGGCGACTGAAAAGCGCAGACGCCGCCTGTGAGACACCCATCGTGCCGAATGCTGTGCGGCGAAGAGGTCGCATTGCGCCACTGAAGCGGCACGCCTGCCCACACCATGGCGATGTTCGGTTGGTAATACGGCGCACGTGCTTCAAGGTTGATCTCGGCAGGGGACATAGGTATGCCCGGGATGACCTGCTCAGCCAAGCCGGAGGCGGGAAACAGGCACATGAACAACAACATTATCATGGCAATGAAACAGTTCATGACGGCCGTCCTTTCCAACCCGGAACGACCCGCCGGGCTGCTTTAGACCGTACACAAGGACCGGATAAGGACTCGATATGGAAGTGAAGAGAAAGGTATAAGGAAAGAGTAAAGACGTCGTACCGAGAAAGAGCCTGTGCCGGCTGGGTGGATGATGCTCACAAAGGCTCGGGTTCGGCACAGAACCGATAACCGACCCCCGGGTCCGTGATAATGAAGGTGGGCCGGCCCGGACTTCGCTCGATCTTTCTCCTCAGTTGTCCGATAAACACGCGAAGATATTGCGCCTGATCCAGGTACGCCTCGCCCCAAACCGCTTGCAGCAACATGCGATGGGTGAGGACTTTTCCGGCATGCTCGATCATATATTTCAGGAGGTCGTATTCGGTAGGCGTGAGCTTGACGGGCTCTTGGTCCAACAGCACTTCCCGTCGATCGAAGTTTACTCGCATGCGACCGCAGACAAAGGCTGGGTCAGGACCCTGCGCGCCCGCCGCGCGCCGCAACAGTGAACGAATGCGCGCCAGCAGTTCCTCCATCCCAAACGGCTTCGTGATGTAATCGTCCGCCCCCGCCTCCAGCGCCTCAACCTTGCGCCGTTCATCTCCCAGCGCCGACAGGACGATGATGGGCACCGCAGAGCCCTGTCGGATGCGCGTCGTGACCTCAATGCCACTGATGCCGGGCAGGACGAGATCGACAATCAACACGTCAGGGCGGCGATTGGAGAATGCGGTCACAGCCTCTTCGCCCGATTCCGTAGCCTCCACGGCATACCCCCGGCGCTCCAAGTTCGTACAGAGCGACCGCCGGATATGCGACTCGTCGTCGACTACGAGGATCCGCGCTCCTTGTGCCATGCGCGTCACCTCATCGCTTTCTTTGAGCAGGGCTGTGCGTCCTTCACGAGCGGAAGCTGAAAAGACATCGACGTGGTCTTTCCCGGGATGGACCGCGCGGCAAGGCGGCCGCCGTGCGCTTCAATGATGCCTTTGCAGATGGCCAATCCAAGGCCGGTACCTGG
>JACVSD010000027.1 GCA_014534095.1 Nitrospiraceae bacterium | reverse complement strand
GGTCGGGGACCGGTTTCTTTGGCGCCTCCCTCGGAGTGGCCGACCCGTACGATCCGCTTGATCGCAGACGGCGTCACGGTGGGCGTGAGAGTCGAAGGTGACGTGGACCTCAACAAGGCGCTCGACCGCCTGCTCAAGCAGATCGCCGAGACGAACAAGGAATTACAGCGCCTGGAGGCAAAGCTGAGCAGCGCCGATTTTGTCTCGAAGGCCCCCCCAGAGGTCATCACCGATCATCAACAACGACTCGCGTTGCTGGGCCGCGACCGTGCCCTGCTCGCCAGTAGCGAGCAGCAACTACGCGCCATGCTGGGATCCTGACCGATGGTCTCGCTGCCGGCCGCCGACATTCGCCGGGCCGTTCGGCTCGGTCTTGAAGAAGACCTCAGGCAGGGGGACATCACCACATCGGCTCTGTTCCCCGCTCGTATAGGCGCCCATGCCGACATCATCGCGCAGGAACCGCTCATCGTGGCCGGCGTGAGCGCGGCAGTGCAGACGTTCCTGGCCGTCGATCCGACTCTTAGCGTGACGATCTCGCGCCAGGATGGAGAACCGGCTAAAGAAGGCGAAACGCTCCTGCAGATCGATGGGGACGGCCGCTCAATCCTGCAAGCCGAACGCGTCGCGCTCAATTTTCTCCAACATTTATCCGGCATCGCCACGCTGACGGGCAAGTTTTGCAACGCGGTGCGAGGATACCCCGTCACCATTCTGGATACCAGAAAGACGCTCCCGGGATGGCGGGCCTTGCAAAAATGGGCTGTCGCTCTCGGTGGCGGCACCAACCACCGGCAATCCCTCGGCGACGGCATTTTGGTCAAAGACAATCATCTGGCCTTGTTACACCGGGGGAAAGCGTCGATCGAAACTGCTTGCCGCTTAGCCGGCGCACACGCCCCAAGCACGCTGCCTTTGATCGTTGAAGTCGAGTCGCTCACCGAGGTGCGGCAAGCGCTGGCCGGACAAGCCGATATTATTCTACTCGACAACATGACACCGACGATGGTGCGCCGTGCCGTGAAACTGATCAACGGCCGCGCTCTCGTGGAGGTGTCCGGTGGCATCTCCTTGCAAAACGTGCGGGCTATGGCCGCCGCTGGAGCAGACCGGATCTCAATCGGCGCCCTGACGCACTCCGCTCCGGCAGCCACCCTCAGCCTCGCCTTGGAACCGGCGCCGACCGCGCGGCGACGGGTGCGCTAACGGTGTCCGTCTCCCGCCCACTCACATGCGACGATATTCGCAGCACGCTCGGCACCAGGCACCTGGGCCACCGCCTCGCGGTGTTCACGGAAGTCGCCTCGACCAACCAAGAAGTTATGCGCCTGGCTCAAAGCGGCGCGGAACATGGCACCGTCGTTGTGGCTGAGAGCCAAACGGCCGGCCGCGGGCGACAATCGAGAAGCTGGTTTTCTCCGCCCCATGTGAATCTCTATACCTCGATTCTTGTGCGCCCCCTTTACCTCAACCTGTCCTTCGCAGACTGGCTCGGGTGGCTGCCCTTAACGACGGCGATTGCGGCGACCGAATCCATCCGGCAGGTTGCCGGCGTACAACTCGCGCTCAAGTGGCCGAATGACTTGCTCCTGCACGATCGAAAAGCCGGCGGCATCCTCTGTGAGGCCGGAAGCGATCAGTCCAGGCAGCCGTTTGTGGTCATCGGTCTCGGGTTGAACGTCAATGCACGGCTCGCTGGCTTTCCTGCTGAGTTGGCCCAGATCGCGAGCTCGCTTATGGAAGCCACTGGTCAACCTGTGGATCGCAATCGGCTGCTCGCACAGTTCCTTGGGGACCTTGAGGACACACTCGATGAACTGGCCACGACGGGTCCGCACAGGCTCCGCCAGGTCTATATGACCCGCAGCGCGACCATCGGCAAACGAGTGCGCGTCAGCGTCAGCCCACAGGGCGAGTGGGTCGGCGACGCGTTCGACATCGGCCTCGATGGGGCGCTACATGTTCGGCCGAGTGGAACAACTCCGGGCTCATCGCCTCCGTTTGTAGAACTTCGGGCCGCCGAGGTCCTGCACGTGCGGGAGTAGCAAAACGCGGGACCTGACGATACAATACGCGCCTATGCTGCTCGCGCTTGATATCGGCAATACCAACATTGTCGGGGGCGTCTACCGAGATGGCGCCCTCGTGGCGCATTGGCGCCTCGCCACGGACGCGAAGAAGACCTCGGACGAATATGGTGTGCAATTCCTCAGCCTCTTGACCCATAGCGGTCAGTTGGCGAATCACATCAGTGGAGCAATTCTGTCAAGCGTCGTACCGGCATTGACGGAATCGTTCGAGAGAATGATTGAGTCGTATTTTCACCGGCGCGCACTGACGGTGTCCGCGGAAACGCCAACCGGCCTGGTCCTTAAGTATGCCAACCCGCGGGAGATTGGCAGCGACCGCCTCGTCAATGCCGCAGCCGCTTATCATAAGTATCACCGCGATCTCATTGTCGTGGACTTCGGCACTGCCACGACGTTCTGCGTCATTACCAAATTCGGTGAATACTTGGGCGGTGCCATTGCGCCCGGCCTGGGCATTTCCGCGGAGGCTCTCTTCACCCGGGCAGCGAAGTTAAGCAAGGTCGAACTCGCGCGCCCGAAATCCGTCATCGGTACCGACACGGCCACTAGCATTCAGGCGGGTTTGCTGTACGGCTACGCCGGCCTGGTGGACTCGCTAGTCCAGCGCATTGAGCGGGAACTCGGTCGGTCAGCCTATGTCATTGCGACCGGAGGGCTCGCCACCACCATCGCCCCGGAAACCCATACCATTCACCAGGTCGAACCGTTTTTAACTCTAGACGGACTTGAACTGCTCTACCGACTGTCTGATCGGTCTTCCCCCTCCATACAGGTCTAACTGCAGGTCCACTCGATATAAATCTCGCGTCTACCGTAGTTTTTTGTTGGCAGTGCTGTTGACTTCGATAGTCGTGTGGCTATCTGCCCCTTTGTAGAGGCATCACCATGGCACAAGACGAACAAAATCAACCCACAATCGATGAGTTAGGCAATCAGACGACCGTTGAACCGTCCGTGGACGGTGAACCATCCTGCCAGGATGCCCTCGCGGCGAAGACGGAGGAATGTAAGGGTCTCAATGATCGCTATGTCAGACTCGCAGCGGAATTCGAGAATTACAAGCGCCTGTCTCAACGGGATCAGCGCGAGCAAATCCGTTACGGCAACGAGCAGCTGATCAAAGAACTGCTCCCGGTCGTCGATAATATGGAGCGCGCGATCAAAGCATCGACAAATGGCGGCAGCGGCAACGCCTTGATCCAGGGGGTCGATCTCACGCTCAAGCAACTGATCGGCGCCTTGGGAAAGTATGGCGTTCAGCCGATCGAATCCGTGGGGCAGCCGTTTGATCCCAGCCTGCATCAGGCCGTGTCTCAGGTTCCCTCCGACTCCGTGCCGGAACAGCACGTCGCCGAAGAGTATCAAAAGGGTTATCGCCTGCATGACAGAATACTACGGGCTGCCATGGTTAGCGTGTCGTCCGGCCGGCCAGCTCCGGGTATGGACGCCGAGGCAGCGAATTGAAGACTGATTTCGGAAGGAAGGAGTAGACCAATGGGTAAAGTCATCGGTATCGATCTCGGCACGACCAACTCTTGCGTGGCGATTATGAGCGGCGGCGACCCCGTCGTGATTGCCAATGCCGAAGGGAGCCGCACGACTCCTTCCGTCGTCGCAATCACCGACAAGAACGAACGTCTGGTCGGCCAAATCGCTAAGCGGCAAGCCATCACGAACCACGAGAACACAATTTTCTCAGTGAAGCGGCTCATGGGCCGAAAGTTTCGGGCCAAAGAAGTTCAGGACGCCCTGAAGCGCCTCCCCTACAAGGTCGTGGAAGCCGACAATGGCGACGCACATGTGGAACTCCGCGGAAAGCGCTACAGCCCTCAAGAAGTTTCGGCCATGATCCTGCAAAAGATGCGGCAGACGGCTGAAGATTATCTCGGTGAAAAAGTGACCGAAGCCGTCATTACCGTCCCGGCTTATTTTGACGACAGCCAGCGCCAGGCTACGAAAGATGCCGGACAGATCGCCGGATTAAACGTGCTCCGCATTATCAACGAGCCGACCGCGGCGTCATTGGCGTACGGCCTAGATAAGAAGAAAGACGAGCGGATTGCCGTCTACGATCTCGGAGGCGGCACCTTCGACGTGTCGGTCCTCGAGATCGGCGAAGGCGTCTTTGAGGTGAAGTCGACGAACGGCGATACCTATCTCGGCGGGGACGACTTCGATGAACGGGTGATGGATTGGCTCGTCGACGTCTTCAAGAAAGACCAGGGCATCGATCTCAAGAAGGACCGCATGGCTCTGCAACGGCTCAAGGAAGCGGCGGAACGGGCCAAGATCGAGCTCTCCTCCTCGCAGGAAACGGAAATTAACCTGCCCTTCATCACGGCGGACGCCAGCGGTCCCAAGCACCTCGTCACGAAGCTCACGCGAGCCAAGCTGGAGCAGCTGGTGGAAGATTTAATTCAACGCACGATCGAACCTTGCCGAAAAGCGTTGTCCGATGCCGGTGTGACGGCGAAGGATATTCAGGAAGTGGTCCTCGTCGGCGGCATGACCCGGATGCCGAAAGTCATCCAGGTGGTCAAAGACTTTTTCGGAAAGGAACCCCATCGCGGCGTCAACCCGGATGAAGTGGTGGCGATCGGGGCCGCGATCCAGGGCGGCGTCCTGAAGGGCGATGTGAAAGATGTGCTGTTGCTGGACGTCACGCCCCTCTCGCTCGGGATTGAAACGCTTGGCGGCGTGTTCACAAAGCTGATCGAGCGCAATACGACCGTACCGACGAAGAAGAGCCAGGTCTTTTCGACCGCAGCCGACAACCAAACCGCCGTGACCATCCGGGTCTTCCAGGGCGAGCGCGAGATGGCCAACGACAACAAGCTGCTGGGCCAATTCGACTTGGTCGGCATTCCTCCCGCGCCTCGCGGGATGCCTCAGGTCGAAGTGACCTTCGATATCGACGCCAACGGGATCGTGCACGTGTCCGCGAAGGATCTCGCGACACAGAAGGAACAATCGATCAAGATCACCGCATCAAGCGGCCTGAGCAAAGACGAAGTCGAGAAGCTGGTCAGGGACGCACAGTCTCATACGGAAGAGGACAAGAAGCGCCGTAAGCTTGCGGAAGCGAAGAACCAGGCCGACAACCTGGTGTATCAGACCGAAAAGAATATTGCCGAGTACGGTGATAAGGTCAGCGAAAGTGAGAAGACCCAAATTCAAGATGCGGTGACCACGCTGAAGAAGGCGCTGGAAGGAACCGATGCCGACGCCATTGAATCGGCAACGCAGGCGTTAATGACTGCCTCCCATAAGCTTGCCGAGGAGATGTATAAGAAGGCTTCGGCGGCGACCGGTGCCCCGGGTGCAGAGGCGGGCAGCAACGGCGCCGGCAGCACCAAGACCGATGAAAAAGTCGTCGATGCAGAATTCGAAGAAGTAGACAAAGAGAAGAAATAGCATAGAATAACTGCAGGCGGACCGAGTTTCCTGTCGAACAGGGAACTCGGTCTTTCTGTACCCTCCACCAAGAGCTATGGCACCCGTGTCAAAACGAGACTATTACGACATCCTCGGAGTCGAAAAGACCGCGTCTGAGGAAGAACTCAAAAAAGCGTATCGACGACTGGCCCGCCAGCACCACCCCGATTTGCAGACCGGCGACCATGAGAAAAAGGCCGCAGAAGACAAGTTCAAGGAAATCAACGAAGCCTACGAAGTGCTGAGCGATCAGGAGAAACGCAAGCGATATGACATGTTCGGCCACGCCGGTGGACAACAAGGAGCGGGCTTTGAAGGCTTCGGCGGATTCGGCGGAGCCGGCTTTGGGGATGTCTTCAACGATATCTTCGAAGACTTCTTTGGACAGACTCGTGGCGGCGGGCGCGCCGAACGAGGCAACGACCTGCAGTACAATCTCGAACTCTCGTTTGAAGAAGCTGTCTATGGGAAAGAAGCCAAGCTGAAGATTCCGCGGTGGGAGACCTGCGCTGACTGCAAGGGAACCGGCGCCAAATCAGCGGCGTCCATCAAGACCTGTCCGAGCTGCAAAGGAGCAGGGCAACTCCGGTTTCAACAGGGTTTCTTCAGCGTCAGCCGGCCCTGCGGACAATGTGAAGGAGCTGGTCACATTGTCACCGACCCCTGTCCGACGTGTCAGGGCCGCCAGCGCGTGTACAAAGAGCGGACTATCGCGGTCCATATCCCGGCCGGCATCGAAACCGGCATGCGGCTCCGGCTGTCCAATGAAGGTGAACATGGCGCCAATGCGGGTCCACCAGGCGACCTCTATGTGGCCATCACCGTCAAGCCTCACCCAGTTTTTCAACGGAAGGGTCTCGACATTCAATGTGATGTGCCAATCAACCTGGTCACCGCCATCCTGGGAGGCAAGGTGGAAGTACCGACCCTGAAAGGCGACACGGTCATCAAGGTCCCGCCCGGCACACAGCACGACAAGACGCTCAGGATCAAAGGCCTTGGCATTCCGAGCCTCAAAGGCGGCCAGACGGGGGATCACGTCTATACGATCAAAGTACAAATTCCGACTAAACTGACCGCCCGGCAAAAAGAACTCCTCGTGGAATTTGCCAAAGAGGGCGGCATGACGATGGAAGGCGACGGAGACGGCTTCTTCGACAAAATGAAAACGTTCTTTGAATAACCGCCTTTCACCGGCTCTGCTCGGGCATGCCAGTTTTTTTCCTCCCTCCCGACTGTATCGTTCCCCCGATTGTCACGATCACGGGCGAACCGCTCACCCATATTCGCGATAGCCTGCGGATGGCCGCGGGAGAACACCTGTTGGTCGCGGACGGACAAGGACGCCGCTATCGCACCGAGATCACTGCTGTGACCAAACAGGCCCTCGTCGCCCGCATACTTGAGACGGTGCCGGCCCCCAACATAGCTACTCCTTCGTTGGTCCTCGCACCAGCCCTGTTGAAGGGTGAAAAGATGGATTGGGTGATCCAGAAAGGGACGGAACTCGGCGTCGCCGCCTTTGTGCCGCTGCAGTGCCGTCATAGCATGGTACAGCCCAGACCGGATCGGATTGAGAGCCAGACCGCCCGGTGGCAGCGCATTGCGCTGGAGGCCGCCCAGCAGTCGGAACAATGGTTGGCGCCCACCATGAGGCTGCCCCAGTCGATGGAGCGCTTCGCTGGCACCGTTCCGCGCACTTCCCTCGGTCTCATCTTGGTGGAACGTCGAGAAACCACGACCAACTTATCGAATATCGCGCTGCCGGCGTCGGCTCACCACAGCATCACGTTGTTGGTCGGACCCGAGGGCGGTTGGGCGAAAGAAGAAACGGCTGAAGCCGAGAAATGCGGCTTGATCCCGGTCACCATGGGACCGGCCGTCCTAAGAGCGGAAACCGCAGCGATCGTGGCGGTTGGGATACTGCAGCACCGGTTGGGGCGACTGGGGTAACCCGTCAGGGTCGTGATTCGAGATGTACGATGGTGCCGTTTTCGCCGCTCGCCCACCCCTGTCGGTGAGTCGGAAAGCTCAGACCGAAGAGGGACACTTTGCCGACGGATCGCCCGTCACTCCAGGAAAAACCGGCATCCGTAGTGCGGTACACCATCCCTCGTTCCCCGGCGATCCATCCGGCCTGGGGTCCGGTGAAGCGCACTTTCAGGAGGTCGATCAGTTTGGTGCAGGTCTTGCCGCATGGCAACGTTCGATCCACCCATCGTGCGCCGCCATCCGTGGTTTGAAACAAGGCACCTGCGTTTCCGACTGCCCAGCCATTGGACAGATCGGTAAAGAAGACATCGAACAGAGTCACAGCCCCTTGCGTCTCCTGAGGAAGCCATGTGGCTCCGCCGTCGTCCGTAGTCAACACCGTACCCAGTGCGCCCACGACCGTTCCGCGGCGGTCATTGAGAAAGTGCGCGGCGTAGAGAGTCGCGCTGGTTCCGCTAATTTGTTCCACCCAATGCTCCCCGCCATCCTGTGTATGGAGGATGGTACCTGCCCCACCGACCGCCCATCCGACCGCCGGTGTGGGGAAATACAGACTATACAACGGCTGCTGAGTATCAAGCGGCGCGGGTGACCAGGTTTCGCCGGCGTTTGTGGTGCGGCGCAACGTCCCCGACGCGCCCGTCACCCATCCTCGCTGCCGATCGATGAAGTATACGGAGGTCAGCGTCGCGCGGGTCCCTGCGGTACCTTTTTTCCATGTCTTCCCGCCGTCCAGCGTCTTAAGCACCGTTCCTCCGGCCCCCACAGCCCAACCGTTCCGCTCATCCAGAAACTGGATACTCATCAAAGTGGCTTGCGTGGTGCTGCGCTGTGGCGTGATGGCCAGAAGAGGATCGGCGCTCCACAGGGGAGGACACGGAAGGAGGATAAGGAGCAACGCCCAAATCACAGCTAGCCGGCTCCGCTGCACGAATGGCCAACCCATTATTGGTTGGTGCTCGCATCGGGACGATTGTTATTCCAGTACCCCTGATCGGGAAGCCCTTCGGCTTTGATGGTAAACGGCCCGGCCTCCAAGGTCAGCCACTTCTTTTGTGAGCAGCACGTCCCGTCTGGCAACACGTCCCACGATCCGCGCCGGACGACCAGCGGTCCGGTCGCCAAGTTGTCAAAAAATTCCCCGCGCTTCCCGATGCCGTATAAGTTCCGGTGAGGAACTTTCACGACAATCTCATTATCCGTCCAGGACTGGACCAGTGCCGCAGCCCCATTGAACAGCACTTCCGTTCTCGACACGTTCGACACGACGGTGGACGTCGTCTCGGCTTCGTTAATTTCCAGGTCGTGTCGCCGCTTGTATGCTTTTTGGCTCAAGCCCAACTCAGTATGTTCGGCGGTTTTCAGAAATGTGCCGAAGCCCTTTCCTTTGATGGTGACCGTCGCATCGAGGCCGGCCGCCTTGGGGTCATAGGACTCGATCTCCGGCGTAACGACGGTAAACTCTCCCGCGTCTACCGGCACGACACCCTGCTCGGCGCAACAGGACCCATCGGGATTCGGCTTCTTGGCGCTCCGATAGACGATGACTTTTCCGCTCTTCGCGCTGAAGGGAACCCACACGTCGATGCGATCGTCATTCCAGCGATAGATCGGCGCCTGGACGCCGCCGATCTCGACGCGATTGTCTCCCGTATTGAAATCCATGAAGTTGTATGGCGTGGAACCGCTTTCCGAATAGAATCCGAAATGCTCGCCCTTGATGCGAAGCAGCGTCCCGATCGGCGCGTTGGCCGGCGTGATTGCCGTAGCCTTGGGGTGGTAGATCGTAAACGTCGGCACGACCGTCCGTTCGCGCCCGTGGCTTTTCAACACCATCGGACCCGACTCGGCGCCCAGCGGCACATGGACCACAATGGCGTCGTCTTTCCACTGATCGATCGTGGTGGGCTGGCCGCCGATCAGCACGCCGTCGTCTGGACCTTTTCCGGCGCCGAATCCCTGACCGAACAACACCACCTTGGTGCCGACGGGGCCGCTGACCGGGTCTACCCGCACCGATGGTATAAAGGTCAGGGGCACTGCGTTGCTCTTGACGTATTCCACGGAAGCGCAGCACGACCCATCGGGCAAGGGGTCCGAGGAGGCTAACCGGACGACCACATCTCCGCTGGTGGCATTGGCCGGAATCTCTACTTCGATCTTATCGTCCTTCCAGCGCCGGGGGCGCACCACCACCCCTCCCACGACGACATCATTGACCCCGAACATCGTATTGGGGTCTCGTGCGCCCGCCGTCATCCCAAAGTGCTGCCCGGCGATCTGAACCACCGTCCCTCGCTCGGCTTCGTTAGGCGAGATGCTGTCAATGCGCGGGTACACGATCTCGAGCGTACCGGCCGATAGGCGCTTCTTACCGATGATCACATCCACGGGACCGCTCGTGGCCTTGAACGGCACCTTGACTTCGATGAGGTCAGGTTCCCACCGCTGGACGAGCGCCGGCACCCCATTGACCGTCACCTTATTGATTTGAACGGATTGAAAATTGCCGAAGCCTTTACCGGCGAGCGAGAGGGTCGCGCCCGGCGTTGCGGATGGCGATGATAATTCGATGGTACGAGTGGCCGCGGCCTGCGCCGAACCGGTCGCCAGACCACAGCAGAGGGCCAGCACACAGAGCTGCAGAGGCTTCATGACGCTTCTCCTGTCGATACGTAAAGCATGATTGGTCAGGTCAGTAGTCCCTGCGTGGCACAAGACCCCACGCCTGGGTGTGGGAAAGAAAAACGAGGCACCGTGGCACGAGGGACCCGGGACTATAACAAGCGATTTTTTTGAGTGTCAAGGACGCATCCGTTACGAAACAACTTGCACAATCAACTCGATTTCAACCGGCGCGCGGCGCGGCAATTCCGCCGCGCCAACCGCCACACGGGCATGACGTCCGTTGTCGCCGAAGAGGGCGACGAGGAGATCAGACGCTCCATTAAGGACTTCCGGCTGGCCGGTGAAACCCGGAGCCGACGCAATGTGGCCGACCATCTTCACTATGCGCTTGATACGATCCAGAGACCCGACTTCGCTTTTCACTATCGCCAGGGCGTTCAACACGGAGATTTTCGCCGCCTCCATCCCCTGCTCGATCGAAAGGGCTTCCCCGAGTTTACCGGTCATCAACAGCTGCCCATCCCGGGAAGGCAGCACACCGGAGAGGAACAACAAATCCCCCACCCTGACGACGGGAACGTACGTGGCGACAGGTTTGGGGGGAACCGGTAGCGTCAGGCCCAATTCGGCGAGCTTCTCATCAAACGGCATGCAACCCTCATCGGCCCCATAGATCAATCTGTCACCCTACTTCGTACCAGCCGGCCGTCATCCGGGGCGAAGGGCCTCCAAGAAACTTTCCCCGACCGGCAGCCGGTCTGCCCGAAGCGCATCGACAATTGTCTGTCCCAGGTCCGCCGCGGTCGATCGCGTTCCCAGGTTGACACCTTGTGCGAGCTTGGGCCCCGTCACCAGGAGCGGCACATATTCCCTCGTCGACATGGCGCCCGGTCTCGACAGGTCACGGCCGTGGTCGCCCGTGATGATCACAAGGTCACCCGCCCTTAATTTGTCGCACAGCTCAGGCAGCCGGCGGTCGAAATCCTGGAGCGCGGCGGCGGCCGCATCTGCGGCGTCTAGCGGCATGAGATCGAGGCTGCTGTACAACAAGCCACGGGGAACCTGATCTAATCGCCGAACGGTTTCATCAAACGCCGCTTGGGCTGACGAAGCAGGCAACGCTCTCGTGAACCCGCGGCCGCTGAAGAGATCGGACACCTTCCCCAATCCCATAATGATCTGGCTCGACCGGTTCAGCACATCCAACATCGTCACCCCGGGCGGCTCCTCGATCAGATCCTTCCGTCCGGGGATCGCCGTAAAAGCGCCAGCCGTCCCCGTGAAAGGATGCGCGACAATTCGGATCGGCATGCCGTGGTCCTGGATGGATTTTCTGGCGGCTCGGCATCGTGGCACGAAGTCGGCCGGTGACAGGACTGTCTGATGCACCGCCGCATGGCAGGTTCGTCCGCCGTCCGTCCAGACAATGGGCGCCCCGCACGCGAGATGTTCATCACCATAGTCTTTCAGCATCGCATCCATTGTGGAGACGCGATTGCCGATCGCCTTTCGCCCCCATGCCTGTTCCAGTGCGGCCACAATGTCGGATGGAATGCCGGACGACAAAGCGCCGGCAGGAGATTTCAGAAGGACCCCGCTCATCTCCCAGTAACCGGTGACGGAATCTTTTCCGGGCGAAGTAAAACCCAGGCGGCCAAAGCACCCTTGTGGCTGCCCCATGGTGCGTACGCCTTTGATCGAGGCCAGGTGCCCTAATCCCAAGGCCTCGAGATTGGGGAGCCTCAGACCCTGAACGGCATCAGCGAGATGCAAGAGGGTATTCACACCGGCATCCCCATAGGCGGCCGCATCCGGCATGGCGCCGATGCCGAGCCCATCGATCACGAGAAGGATCACCCGGTTAATCATGCGGGGCACTATAGCAGAACTCCAGGAGAGCGCCTAGGTTTGACCGGCGGGTGCGGCCACCAACATGAAAGGCCCGCTTCCTCGGTTCCGCGGGGGGACCACTATGGCAGTTCGGTTTTCCACTCCATGAGGATGGCGAGGCTGGCACTGGTGCCGATGCGATCCGCTCCTGCCTCGAGCAGGGCGCACACTGTCTTCCAATCCCGTATGCCACCGGACGCTTTGACTTTCGCGTGCCCTTTCACTGCCTCCTTTAGTAATCGTACGTCCTCAACCGTTGCGCCGGCTGCTCCGAAACCGGTCGAGGTCTTGACGTAATCCGCTCCGGCCTCCACCACGAGGCTACAGGCAGTTCGTTTCTCCTGCGTCGTCAGATAGCACGTCTCAAGAATGACTTTATGTTCGGCAGTCGGCGTGGCCTGCACGACTTCGGCGATGTCCTGTCGGACATAGTCCGCATCGCCGGATTTCAACCGGCTGATATTGATGACCATGTCCAGCACGGTGGCTCCGCGGGACACGGCCTCGGTGGCCTCCGCCACTTTGGCCCTCGTGGTATGCCCGCCCAACGGGAATCCGACGGGGATACCTATTCGCACGTTGGTCCCACTGAGAGCCGACACCGCTTCGTCCACATAGCAAGGCGGAACGAAGACGACGATGAAGCCATAGTCTTTGGCTTCCTGACAAAGGCGTCTCACATCGGCCACCGTCGCCTCGGGCCGCAACACGGTATGATCGATGAGTGTAGGCACATTCCACTGGATCATGAGCGATGAGACTCCTTGGTGATAGCGATGCTCCGTCGGGACCTGCCGTCCGCAGGGGGCTGACCCGAACGCTTGAAGGGCCGCTTTTGATACTGTTCCACCGCCTTATTGTGTTCGACTAATGTGGCCGAGAACTGATGGGTGCCGTCGTTTCTTGACACGAAGTACAGATAGGCCGAAGGAACGGGATACAAAGCCGCGCGGATCGACTGAGCGCCCGGGCTTGCGATCGGGCCCGGCGGCAACCCGGTCCACCGGTAGGTATTGTAGGGACTCGGATGAGAGAGGTCGGTCTTGTGAAGATTCCCGTCAAAAGTAGTCAGGCCATAAATAACCGTCGGGTCGCTCTGGAGCGGGATTTTCCGTTTCAACCGGTTATGGAAGACGGACGAGATCTGCGGCCGCTCGTCGCCAGCCCCCGTTTCTTTTTCGATGACGGACGCCAAAGTCAGCACCTCATGCGGCGTCAGGTCCAACTCCTTCGCACGCGCCCTCCACTCCTCATTGAAGACGTGGCTCCATTGATCGACCATGGCTCTGACCACGTCGCGAGCCTGAGACGGCCTGGCGAAACGATAGGTATCGGGAAAGAGATAGCCTTCCAGCGTCTCAGCCGAAATCCCTAAGCTGCGGATGAACTGCGGATCCCTCGTCAGCCGCATAAATTCCGCAGGGTCTGTGATGTGCTGTTGAGCCAGCACATCGGCGATTTGCACCATCGTGTACCCCTCGGGAATTGTCACGGGATGGAGCACGACGCGCCCGCTCACCAAGACGTCCAAAATATCGGCAGGACGCATGGCGGGACTCAATTCATATTCGCCGGGATGAATCTTCCGTTCCGCGTCACGCACCTTTCCTAAGATGCTAAAACCCATGCGGCTCTTGATCAGCCGTTCTCGATCCAACAACGATGCCACTTGATGAAATGGAGCCCCGTGGGGAATCAACACGATCTTCGGTGCGGGATGGGCGGAAGGAGGAACGAGCGGCGTATTAACCCATTGAATCATCTGATAGCCGGCCAGACCGGCGATGGCGACGACGGCCGTGAGGAGTACCAGGATCAGGCGCAATTTCATCAGGCGGTTCGACCGGCGGTGAATAATCCCATGCGTCCTCGTCTGGATTCGCGGCTGCGTCCGGCTTCGCGTCGGCCGGCGGTGACGCCTGCGCTTCGAGGTAACTTTGCAGCAATATGGCGGCGGCGACCCGATCCACGACGCCTTTGCGTTTCTTGCGACTCATATCCGCGGCGATCAACAACTCTTCCGCCGCCTTGGTCGTCATCCGCTCGTCCCATGTCACAACCGGAACCGGAAGGGCCTCGGCGAGCCGCTCCAGGAACTGATGTACTCCTTGGACAGCCGGCCCTTCTTGGCCATTGAGCCGCAACGGCAAGCCCAGGAGCACCTGTTCCACATCATGCGTCCGCACCAGGTCCTGAATGTGCGCAATGTCCCGCTCGAGCGTCCGACGTTCATAGGTTTCCAGCGGTCGTGCCGTCCATCCGAGTTCATCGCTCAGCGCGACGCCGATCCGCTTGGTACCGTGATCGAGCGCAAGAATCCGGCCTGGCATGAGCTTACCGCTGAAGGCTCTGTTCGACTAGACCAAACACCTTCTCGAGCGCGGCATCCAGGCGAGCCGGATCCTTCCCTCCGGCCTGCGCCATCTCCGGACGGCCGCCACCGGTGCCACCCACGTCGGCGGCCATGACCTTGATGAGGTCCCCGGCTTTCAGTTTACCGATCAAATCTTTCGTCACGACGACTAACAGCACCACCTTCCCGTCGTTGGTCACCGCGCCGAGCGCGACCACACCGCTTCTGAGCTTGTCGCGCAATTGGTCAGCCAGCGCCCGCATGGCCGACACGTCCAAGCCGTCAGTCCGCTGCACGTGCACGGCCACGCCGGCAATGGTCTTCGCCGACGAAGCCACGCTGGACCCGCTCGCCATCTTGAGCTTCAGTTCCTCAAGTTCGCGCTCTTTATCTTTGAGCTGAGTCATCACCTTACGGGTCTTGTTGACCAATTCCGTTTGACCGACTTTGAGCAAATCGGACAATTCCCGAATATCGGCTTCCAGTTTCTTCATCAATGCCCAGGCCCCGCTTCCGGTTTGGGCCTCGAGCCGGCGGACGCCGGCCGCCACGCCGGTCTCGGACACGATACGGAACAAGCCGATCTCGCCGGTGTGGCGACAATGCGTGCCGCCGCAGAGTTCTTTGCTGAAGGACTCCACGGTCACCACGCGAACCTGGTCGCCGTATTTGTCACCGAAAAAGGCGAGCGCGCCATTGGCGACGGCCTCCTGGATGTTCATCACTTCGGTTCGCACCTGCTCGTTCCTCCGGATTTCGTCGTTCACGGTGGACTCGATGTCGTCGATGTCGCGGGAAGAGAGCGGCCTGAAATGGGCAAAGTCGAATCGTAGCCGATTCGGCGCCACCAAAGACCCATACTGCTTGACATGCGGCCCCAGCATGTCCCGCAAGGCGGCATGCACCAGATGCGTCGCCGTGTGGTTGCGGGCAGCGTCCTGCCTCGTCGCCCGGTTGACCGACAGGCGCAGTTGCTCGCCCTCGCGGATCCGTCCCTTGGTGACCACGCCTTTGTGCACAATCAGCGTGGACACCGGCCGGGTGGTTTCCTTGATGTCTACGCGCCCCTCGGGGCCGACGAGCATTCCTTGATCGCCGACTTGCCCACCGCCTTCGGCATAGAACGGCGTGACGTCCAGCGCGACTTCGACCTCATCGCCTTCGACCGCTTCCTTCACCATCCGTTCGCCCTTTAAGATCGCCTGCAGAATGCTATCCGACTCCAGCCGATCATAGCCGACGAATTTCGTGGCGCCGAGCCGGGTGGCCAATTCGGACACGGCGGGCCGCGCAGTGTCCTGTTCAAAGCCGCCGGTCCGGCGTGCGCGATTGCGTTGTTCGTCGATGGCCCGATCGAACCCCTGTTGGTCCACCGTCAACCCTTGTTCGCGAGCGGCCTCCTGAATGAGATCCATCGGAAACCCATAGGTATCGTAGAGTTTGAAGACCTCGGTACCGGACAGGACGGTTTGCCCGGCCGCTCGCGTCTTCGCGATCATGTCGTTCAACAGCGGCAATCCTTGATCCAATGTGGCAATGAATCGCTCCTCCTCGCCGCGGGTCGCTTCGGAAATCGTCGCCGCCGCCGCGCGCAGCTCGGAATAGGCTTCGCCCATTTCATCCACCACGACGTGACTCAGTTCATGGAGGAACGGCTCGACAATGCCCAGCAACCGGCCATGGCGTGCGGCCCGCCGCAGAATACGGCGCAACACATACCCGCGTCCTTCGTTTGACGGGAGGATGCCGTCCGCCATGAGGAAGGCAATCGCGCGCAAATGATCGGCGACCACTCGCATGGACCGGTCAGCCGCGTCCTTTGCTCCGTAGGCCGTGTCGGCACGGTGGGCAATAGCCGCCAGAATCGGCGTAAAGAGGTCGCTGTCGTAGTTGCTATAGACGCCCTGCGCCACCGCGGCCAGTCGTTCCAGCCCCATGCCGGTATCGATGCTTGGCTTCGGCAACGGATTCAATGTGCCGGAGGCATCCCGGTTGTACTGCATAAAGACCAGGTTCCAAATCTCGATCACGCGGTCGCCGTCCCCATTCGGCGCTTCATCGCCAGGAACCGATGGTCCCTGATCGAAATGGATCTCCGAACAGGGTCCGCACGGCCCAGTATCGGCCATTTGCCAGAAGTTATCCTTTTCTCCGCACCGAACGATGCGCGAAGGTGATACGCCGAGCTTCTTCCAAAGCCGGTCGGCTTCATCGTCTTCTCGGAAGACGGTTACCCACATCCGGTCCTTCGTCAAGCCCACCGTCTTGGTGAGGAACTCCCAGCCAAATCCGATCGCCTCCTCTTTGAAGTAATCCCCGAAGGAAAAATTTCCCAGCATTTCGAAAAACGTATGATGCCGGCGCGTGTACCCGACGTTTTCAAGGTCGTTATGCTTCCCGCCCGCCCGCAGGCATTTCTGCACGCTGACCGCGCGAGCATCGGGGCGTGTCTCTTCGCCCAAGAAGACCCGTTTGAATTGATTCATGCCGGCATTGGTGAACAGCAGCGTCGGGTCGGCCTGCGGAATCAACGATGAACTCGGCACCGTGTGATGGCCGTGCTGCTCAAAATACCGGGTGAACGCCTGCCGAAGCGCGCGCGCGCTATGATTCATGGTGACCATCCTTCGGCTCTTGCCCCATCGCTTTTATCATACGGCCAATCACCTCGTCTTCGAAACCCCGCTGACGTAGGAATTGCTGCGCCTGCGCCAAAGTCGTCCGCCGGCCCTTCCGCTGCCTCAACTCAAGCGCCCGGCGGGCCTGGGTTTCTTCATCGACATCCGCCGACGCCTTGGCAATGACGTCCTCGGCCAGCGAGGCGGGTATACCCCTGGCCTGCAATTCGGCCTTCAAACGGGCCGGACCGATGGCTTGGCGCGCCAATCGACGTTCAACCCATCGCTCGGCATACGTGCGGTCGTTGAGATACCCCAGGTCGGACAATCGGCCGGTGGTCTGTCGAACCAAGGCGGGAGTCGCACCCTTGGCGATGAGGTGCTGCTCGACTTGTGCGACCGTGCGGTCCCAGCGAGCCAGATACCGCATCGCCACCTGCATCCAGTCATCTGGCGAAGCCGGGACGATCCGTCGGCGGGCGCTCAAAACACCTCGCCCCTATCGGTGAGCCCGCTCGGCTTTCCCGGCCGGCTTTTCTTCTTTCAGTTCGGGTTTTTTGTCGCCCCGTGCCGGCACGCCGGCCAACTCACGGAGCTTGGCTTCCACATCCAGCGCCGCACCGGAATTACTCTTTAAGAAGTCGCGTGCCGCCTCGCGGCCTTGTCCGATGCGCTCACCTTTATAGGAGTACCAGGCCCCGGATTTATCGATCACCTTTCTGTCCACCCCGAGATCCACCAACTC
>JACVSD010000003.1 GCA_014534095.1 Nitrospiraceae bacterium | reverse complement strand
TATCGAAGCAAGCTGCCGACCTCAATGTCCGTGGAGTTGCCGCCCCAAGGGAACAGCGACACGGAGCGTTAGCCGTTTGCAGATTCGTCCGTTGTATGACCCTGTATGGAGAGATGCTGCCTGTATGGAAGGATTGGTTGCGGGGAGAGGATTTGAACCTCTGACCTTTGGGTTATGAGCCCAACGAGCTACCGGGCTGCTCCACCCCGCAGGCGGAATCTAACAAAGCGCTAAACGGCAAGTCAAGTTGATGCCATCCCGTTGCATTCGCATTACTCCGGTGTTAAAGCGATGTCATGCGTATCGTCTTCATGGGCACCCCGCAGTTCGCCGTGCCGTCGCTTAAGGCGCTGCTGAAGTCCGACGATGAAGTGGTGGGAGTGGTCACGCAACCGGACCGTCCCAAAGGGCGGGGTCATGCGCTGGCCCCTCCTCCCATCAAAGTCATCGCAGAAAGCGTCGGCATTCCGGTCCTGCAGCCGCAGAAGATAAGGACACCGGATTTCCTAGAACGGCTCGCTGCCTGGTCGCCGGACCTTATTGCCGTGACCGCCTTCGGTCGAATTCTTCACGCGCCGATTCTGCATCTTCCGCGCATGGGTTGCGTCAACGTGCATGGGTCCTTGCTTCCGAAATACCGTGGAGCGGCTCCGGTCCAATGGGCGGTGATCAATGGGGAAAGTGAAACGGGTATCACCACGATGCTGATGGACGAAGGGATGGACACGGGGCCCATGCTGCTCCAAGAGCCACTGGCCATCACTCAGGAGGATACCGCCGGTAGTCTAGCTCTGCGTCTCGCCGAGCTGGGAGGCCGACTGCTGGTCGAGACCATCAGGCAACTGAAAAACGGTACGCTGACACCTCGACCACAAGATCACGCTCGAGCGACGTTGGCGCCCTTACTCAAGAAGGAGGACGGCGCGATTGATTGGGCTATGGAAGCCGCCGCCTTGGGTCATCGAATCCGAGGCCTCTCTCCATGGCCTGGGGCTTTCACGTTCCTGGGCCGTGATCGTTGGAACGTGTGGAAAGCCGCCCCTCGCTTGGATCATTTTCCTCAAGAGCCAGGAACGATTGTGCACCTTACAAACCACTCCATACTGGTCACCACCGGCCAAGGGGTCCTGGAATTGCTGGAGGTGCAAACGGCGAACTCCAAGCGCATGGCAGTCAGTCAATTCCTTGCCGGTCATTCAGTGACTGTGGGCGCACGGTTCGGGGCCGGTGGTGTCTCCTTGCCTGTGTACTAAGAGATGCATGGGTTGTCTCTCTAACCTTTGCTGTCCGGAATCCATATGAAGGCTGAAAGCTCCCCGCCTACCGAACGGTCACCTGCGCGAGCTGCCGCCTTGTCTATCCTTCTTTCCACACACAGCGGAGATGGCGCGGTCGAGGAACTCCTGAATGAGAATTGTAAGGGAGGTGCGTTTGACCCACGAGATCGCGCGCTCGCGATGGAACTGGCCTCCGGAGTGCTTCGGCGAAAGGAGACGCTGGATTGGCGCTTGAGGCCGGTTCTCAGAAAGCCGCTTGACCGTCTTCCCGTCGTGGTTCAGATGTTGCTCAGAATGGGCGCCTACCAACTGCTCTATCTTGATCGCATCCCGGCGTCTGCGGCGGTGGACGAGTCGGTTAAGATCGCGAGAGCATACTCCCAACAGCTCGGTCGAGACTGGACCGGTTACGTCAATGCGGTTTTACGGAACCTGCTCCGGCTACCGGAGCCTCCCGCACCCGACCGTCGCGGTCAGCCGAGCGAGGCGCTATCAGTAACGTATTCGTTGCCTCTCTGGCTGTGCCAGCGCTGGGTTGACCGGCTGGGGATTGAACGGGCTGAGACAGTCTGTCGCGCGGCCAGCGCCATGCCGTCCCTGACGCTGCGTGTGAATCAACAACGGGCGACAAGAGACGCTGTTCTGGTCCGGCTGCAAGCGGCCGGTGTTGCGGCCATGCCGACTAGGATCAGTCCGGTTGGACTGATCCTCGACAAAGGTCAGCAGGTCACGACGCTTCCTGGTTTCGATGAAGGGCACTTCTATGTTGAAGATGAAGCGGCGCAACTCATTCCGCCTCTTCTCGATCCTCAACCCGGGCATACCATTCTCGATGCCTGTGCCGCTCCGGGAGGCAAAGCGACCCATCTGGCTGAATTGATGCGTAACCAAGGACGGATTGTAGCCATGGATCGGCATAAGGATCGAGTGGTCCGTCTTGAGGAGAACTGTCGTCGCCTTTCCGCCACTGCGGTCATGCCCGTAGTTGGCGATGCCAGGAGACCGGCGGAAGCGCTCTCCACTCATGTGCTCGCCTCCGTAGATCGGGTGTTGCTCGACGCGCCCTGCAGTGGTCTTGGCGTTCTGCGTCGGCATCCCGAAGCGAAACAGAAGAAACATACGGCCATGTTCGCCCGTCACCACCGTTTGCAGTGCGAACTCCTTGCGGCCGTTGGTGCTGTCTTGCGGCCCGACGGGGTGCTGGTCTATAGTACGTGCTCCATCGAACCAGAAGAAACGGAGGAGGTGATAGAGCAGTTCTGTCACCACCATCAGCAGTGGCAGCGGGAAAGCGTTGCGCCCTGGGTACCCCCTTCGGCTCTTCCGTTCGTAACTCCGCAGGGTGCATTGTCGACCATGAGCAATGATTGTGGAATGGACGCTTTTTACGCCGTCCGTATGAGAAAGGTCTCGTGATGGGCCATCCAGTCTTCATCGCGCCGTCGATTCTCTCGGCGGATTTTGCGCGTCTTGCCGAGGAGGTCGCGGCGGTCGAGCGGGGAGGAGCGGATCTGTTGCACGTCGATGTGATGGATGGTCATTTTGTACCGAACTTGACCGTCGGTCCCCCTATCGTGGAAAGCTTAAAGAAGGTGACCAAGCTGCCTCTGGACGTCCATTTAATGATCACGAATGCTGACGCATTCATACAGGAGTTTGCCGAAGCCGGCGCTGATTATTTGACGGTCCATGTTGAGGCCTGTCCTCATTTGCATCGCACCGTCGAGTCCATCAAGGAGCGCGGAGTTAAGGCCGGGGTGACCCTCAACCCTGCCACTACGCTGCAATCACTGGAAGAAATTCTGCCTGACATCGATCTGCTGTTGGTAATGTCCGTGAATCCCGGGTTCGGGGGACAGAAATTCATCCCCGCTGTTCTCAGAAAGATCCGGGCGGCACGTGCCATGCTGGATCACGCCAACAGTTCCGCGCTGCTCGAAGTGGACGGCGGGGTAAAAGTTGAAAACGCCCGGCAGATTGTGGAAGCCGGCGCCACGGCACTCGTGGCTGGATCCGCGATCTTTTGTTACCCCGACTACAAGGCGACTATTGCGGCATTGCGGGGAGCGGCCGAAACATCCGCCATGCCGGCGGCCTCGGTGCACCCATAGGTACCGCAGGGTGAACATCTCGGATTCGTTCGACAGTCTCCATCCCCTCGAAGTCAAACTGCTGCAAGCCTTTGGAAGCAGTTCTGGAATCATACTTTCCACCGAGCAGTTGGCGGCCGGGACGGACTTGGAGCCATCGCAGCTCAGCATGGCAGTGGAGTGGCTGCTAGCCAAAGGTTTGCTCGTCATCCATTCCGAGACCGTGACCCCTACGGTAACGCTCACCGCCGTTGGTGAGTCATATGTTGCGTCGTCTGCTCCGATCGAACGGATCCTCGCGGCGGTCCGTGAAGCCGCGACCGCGGGGAAGCGTCTCACAATTCCAGATTTGCAAACCATGGAAGGGCTAGATCCGTCCGACGTCAGCAAGGCCGTCGGCCGGCTCAAGAAGGAGGGCGTGCTGCTGATTGTGCAGGGCGGCTGCATTGAATCCACTGGACGGCCCAGTCCCTCAGCTGAGGCGCTCCGTGCGCTTCTTCGGTTAGTTCATGAAAACCCGCGAGAACTCGCCGAGCTTTCTGACTTCGAGCAGCAGATCATCCAAGACCATGCCGTGAAACGCGGCAATGCCAAAGAGCCCTTCCGGGTGGACGACCGTGTGGGTCGAGCCTTTGCGCTTTCGCCCATGGGTTTGGCCGCGGCTGGGCATCTGGCCAATCTCGGGGTGATGGACGAGGTCTCGCAGCTCAGCCCGGATCTCCTGAAGGATGGCAGCTGGCGCGGAAAACGCTTCAGGAAATACACCATCGGTTTGCGGGCCCCTCGTATTGCAGTCGGAAAAAAACATCCCTATCGAGAGTTTCTAGATACCGTCAAGACGAAGCTCGTGAGTATGGGGTTTCAAGAGATGCGCGGTTCTTTGGTTGAAACCGAGTTCTGGAACATGGATGCGTTGTTCATGCCGCAATTCCATCCCGCCCGTGACATTCATGATGTGTACTTCGTCAAGGAACCGGCATATGCCACCGAGATTGCTGAGCCGTTTCTGAGCCGCGTCACGCAGACGCACGAGAACGGCGGGGATACCGGCTCCACGGGGTGGAAGTACAGCTTTAACGCCAAGCGAGCGAAGCGGTTGGTGTTACGGAGCCAAGGGACGGCAGTGTCTGCGAGAACCCTGTCGTCTGCGCCGGCGATACCGGGAAAATACTTTTCGATTGCCCGCTGTTTCCGATACGACCAGGTGGACGCAACCCACGCCACTGACTTCTTCCAAGTTGAAGGCATCGTCTTAGGCGAGGACATTAATTTCCGGATACTGCTCGGACTGTTGAATTTATTCGCACGGGAAGTGGCCCAAGCCAAGGACGTCAAGTTCCTGCCTGCCTATTTCCCTTTTACCGAGCCGTCGGTTGAAATGCATGTGCGGCATCCCCGCCTGGGGTGGATGGAACTAGGCGGTGCCGGCCTGTTTCGTGCGGAAGTGACCTTGCCATTAGGCATCAAAGTCCCCGTGATCGCCTGGGGGCTCGGACTGGATCGAATGGCTATGGTGGCGTTGGGCATTCATGACATACGCGAATTGTTTACCGACAACCTGGAACTCATTCGGACGACTAGGGGCATGTTTTAAATCAACCTATGCCGACCATTTCTATCTTTAAAAAGGACCTCGAATCCCTTCTCGGCGGTGATCGCTCTGCCGCCTGTGCTATCTCGATCGAGCAACTAGAAGAATGGCTCATGCTCGTCAAGGGGGAGCTAAAGGGCCATCACAGCGAAAGCGGCGAAGTTCGAATCGAGTAACAGGACAGTAACCGGCCAGACCTCTGGTGTTGCGAGGGCATTGCGCGACAAATCCGCATTAAGCGACGCGGTAGCCTGGAGCCGTATGCCTTTTTCCACCAGAAGCCTGCATCTCCTCAGCGCCTGATTGTGGGCCCAGGCCTTGAACGAGTGCGGCCCTATGTCGCAGCCTGCACGGCTAAAGGGTATCGGGTGACGACCGAAGGATTGGCCCAGCTGATTCAGACCCAAGAGAAGCTGGCTGACATATTCGGGCACAAACGAAAGACCGTTTCCATCGGCATGTATCAGTTGCCGAAGATTGAGTTCCCTGTCCGATACGAATTGGTGCAGCCGGATGAGGCCCGTTTTATGCCGCTTGGAATGGACACCGTGATGACGCTGTCTGAAATGCTGATGGTTCATCCGAAGGGGCTCGAATACGGGCATATTCTTGCGGGGCATAGCCGGCTGCCTGTTCTGCGTGATGCGAAGGATCAGCCCTTGTCATTTCCTCCGATCATCAACAGTCGGGAGATCGGTGAGGTACGCGTAGGGGATGATGAGCTGTTCGTCGAGGTGACCGGGACGGACTTGCCGATGGTCGTGTTGACCCTCAATATCTTTGCGGTCAATCTTGCAGATCGTGGCGCCGCCATCGACCGGATTGAAGTCCAGTATCCCACCGGTACCGCGCTGGGCAAGCGAGTCGTCACGCCCCAAGATCTCGGCACGGTGCGCACGATCGCGATCGAAACCATCGAGCAAGCACTGGGTCAGGAACTCGGCGTGAAGACCGTGACGCAGGCGCTCGAAGCGTATGGCTACGATGTATCAGAGGGGAAACGCACCATCAAAGCTAAGCTACCACCCTACCGGCATGACGTCATGCATCCGATGGACGTCGTCGAAGATGTGGCCATTAGCGAAGGGTATGGCGCATTCGCTCCGGTGATGCCGGCGCAGTTTACCGTAGGAGGCCTCTCACGTATTGAGTACACGTCCGACCGGGCGCGTGAACTGATGGTCGGGCTAGGATTTCAGGAGATCATCTCCAACATATTGGGATCGCCGGAACACTATCGTACCGCAATGCGTATCGATGGGACGGAATGGGGGCGGATGGTGGAGGTCGATAACGCCATGGCGGTCACATTCTCTTGCTTGCGGCAATGGATGCTGCCGTCGCTGTTACGTGTTGAAACGGCGTCGAGCCGTGCCTTTTATCCGCATCGCCTATTTGAAGCGGGCGATGTCGGCATCCCGGATCGTGCACATGTATTGGGGTCCCGAACCGAAACCGTCCTGGGTGCAGTCATCGCGCACGCTACTGCACACTTTTCTGAGATCCATTCGTGCCTCGACGTGCTGTTCTATCACCTCGGCAAGGAGTACACTCTGGAGCCTGTTCCGCATCCCTCGTTTTTGGAAGGCCGGGCCGGCCGGATCATGGTGGCCGATAAACCGATTGGTATCATCGGTGAGGTCCATCCGGAAGTCCTCGAACGCTGGCAACTCGCCGTGCCCGTTGTGTCCTTCGACGTCAATTTGTCCCAGCTTGTCGATCTGCCCTAGACGCCAGTTTTCCCCGCCCTGCCATACCGTGCGCCCGGTCAACGGTACATGATCCGATGCGCTGGATTGAACCCTAAAACATAAAAGGGGAGCGACATGATGTCGTCCCCTTTCACGCGTCGGATGATATGGGAGAACGAAACGGCAGCTACGCCGCGGCGGAAGAAAACTGTTCCTTGGCGAGGCCGACCAGCTTCTCAAAACCGGCACTGTCCTTGATTGCCATATCTGACAAGACCTTGCGGTCTAGCAATACGTTCGCCTTCTTGAGCGCATTGATAAACCGGCCATAGGTCAATCCACGAGCTCGGACGGCGGCGCTAATGCGAGCCACCCAAAGGCGCCGGAAATCCCGCTTTCTGTTTTTCCGCCCCGTATAGGCATAGGTTAGGCCTTTATCCACGCTCTCTGTAGCGGAACGGAATAGCCGGCTCTTAGCCCCATACTGCCCTTTGGCAAGCTTCAGCCGCTTGTTTCGTCGATGTCTGGTTTTAGGTCCACCTTTTGCGCGAGGCATGAGGGATACTCCTTTTTAAGATCGTTTAGCGTGAGGGGACTCGTTAGGCATAGGGCAATAGCCGATTCAAAGACATTGTGGCCGTCGTGTCGACGACTTGCGTTCCGCTCAAACGCCGTTTGTGGTCTCGCTTCTTGTGCGTCAATAGATGGCGCTTTCCGGCCTTGCGTCTCACGATCTTTCCAGATCCCGTCTTTGCAAAGCGTTTGCTTGCGCCCTTGTGTGTTTTCATTTTCATGGTTCAATCCCTTTGGTTTAGTAGACCCGGCCTCATCAGTGCTTCGGGGCCACGATCATGATCAGACTACGACCTTCCATTCGTGGCGCATACTCGATGGTGCCTGTATCGGAAACCTGCGCAATCACAGCGCTCATCAACGCACGTCCCATTTCCTGATTGGCCATTTCACGCCCGCGGAACGTCAGGGTGACTTTCGTTTTATTCCCTTCTTCGAGGAAGGTCTTCATCTGCCGAATCTTAATCTCCAAGTCATGCTTGTCCGTCCTGGGACGCAGCTTGATCTCCTTCACTTGCGTCGACTTCTGATGCCGGCGGCTCTGGTGTTCCTTCTTGCTAGTTTCGTACTTGTACTTGCCGTAATCCATAATACGGCAGACAGGCGGCACAGAAGTGGGCGCCACTTCTACAAGATCGTAGCCTTGCTCCTGTGCTTGGCGAAACGCGTCAGGGGTGGGAAGAATACCCAGTTGCTCGCCTTCTGGACCGATAACCCTCACTTCCCGGACACGAATTTCACGATTCACGCGCAGTTTGGGAACGATAGGCCACCTCTTAGTGTGTGTGTTGAAGTTCGTGCTGCGGGCGCGTGATGTCGGCGCGCAAGAGATCCAGCAACGCAGCCACCGTCATACTGCCCAGGTTTGATCCACTCCGGCCTCTAACGGAGACTGTTCCGCCTTGCACTTCACGATCCCCGGCGACGAGCATGAAAGGAATCTTTGACTTCTCTGCTTCGCGGATTTTTAAACCGATCTTTTCGTTCCGCAGGTCGGCTTCGGCACGAAAGCCGGCCGTTTTCAATTGGGCAACCACGGCCGCGACATAGTCACGTTGGTGATCAGTGATATTCATTACCATAACCTGAACAGGGGCCAGCCAAGTCGGGAAGGCTCCGCCGTAATGTTCGATCAAAATGCCGAAGAACCGCTCTATGGATCCCATCAGTGCGCGATGAATCATGATGGGCTGGTGGGCTTTGCCATCCTCGCCGATATAACTTAAGTCGAACCGCTCGGGGTTATTGAAATCGACCTGGACGGTTGAGCATTGCCATGAACGGCCGAGGGCGTCTTTGATCTTGATGTCGATCTTGGGGCCGTAGAAGGCTCCTCCTCCCGCGTCCACAGTGTAGGCAATGTTTCGGCTTTTCAGCGCCGCTTCCAGGGCGCTTGTGGCGAGCGTCCAGTGTTCATCCGAACCGACCGACTCTTTCGGCCTGGTGGAGAGGTACACTTCAAACTCCGAGAACCCGAACGTGCGCAAGACAAGGAAGGTGAAGTCTAAGACGCGGCTGACTTCCGGCTCCATTTGATCGGGGCGGCAGAACAGATGCGCGTCGTCCTGTGTGAATCCGCGTACCCGGAGCAAACCGTGAAGGACGCCTGTCCTCTCATACCGGTAAACAGTCCCCAGTTCGCCATATCGAATCGGCAGGTCGCGGTAGCTTCGAAGATGCGACTTGTAAATCATGATGTGATAGGGGCAATTCATCGGCTTTAATTGATATTCGCTGCCTTCGATCTTCATGGAGGCGAACATATTGTCGCGGTAGTAATCGACGTGTCCGCTGGTTTTCCAGAGGTCCAGGCGTGCGACATGTGGCGAATACACCAGCTCATAGCCATCCTTGATGTGCTGTTCGCGCCAAAAGTTTTCGATCAAAAGACGAATGGCGGCCCCTTTCGGATGCCACAGCACTAAACCAGGGCCAATCTCGTCTTGGACGGAAATGAGATCGAGTTCTTTGCCGACTTTCCGATGATCCCGCCGCTTGATTTCCTCTAAACGCGCCAAATGAGCATCGAGATCGGCCTGAGTCGGAAAGGACGTGCCGTAGATTCGTTGCAACATGGGATTGCGTTCATCACCGCGCCAGTAGGCGCCCGCCGTACTGAGCAGCTTAAAGGCCCCGACTTGGCCGGTTGCCGGGAGATGCGGGCCTCGACACAAATCTACAAAGTCTCCTTGCGCATATGCCGAGATCGGCTCGTTCTCGGGAAAACTCCGGATCAGTTCGACCTTATAGTGTTCTCCTCGAGCGTTGAAGAACGCGATGGCCTCATCCTTGGTGAATTCGCGGCGCGTGATCGTCAGGTTTCGTCCTATAATCTCCGCTGCCCGTTTCTCGATTTTTTCCAGATCCTCAGGGGTAAACGCCCGCTCAAATGCAAAATCATAGAAGAAGCTGTCTTCCAGCGCCGGACCGATGGTCAATTGTGCGTTGGGAAAGACTTCTTTCACTGCCTGCGCCATGATGTGGGTGCTGCTGTGGCGGTATACATCCCGTCCCTCAGGACTGTCGAACCGCACCGGCTCGATCGTCGCGTCTTCCAAGAGGGGTCGTGAAAGGTCGACAACTTGCCCGTTCACCTTGGCGGCCAGAATATCGGGCCCGAGTGTCACGCCGAGCGCAGACAGGGCGGCTCCAACAGTTTGCCCGGGGTCCACGACGCCGCTTCTGCCATCCTTCAATGTAATCTGCATACCAATGTCAGTTGACCTATTTTTTTCCAGGCTCGCTAAGAAACGACAAAAGGCACCCCGCCTCGATAGGCAAAGAAGTGCCTCAAAACGATACATCCATCGATGGATGGTAGGCGCGGACGGTCTTGAACCGTCGACCTCTACCGTGTCAAGGTAGCGCTCTCCCCCTGAGCTACGCGCCTATCGTCTGGGTGCGCATGCTAATATAGGGCCGCGTGAAGAGTCAAGAAACCCGCGCTCCCGAGCTTCCACCAGTGGCTGGTTGCAGCTCGCCTTTGTGCCAAGGCTTCACGTCCGGGAGAATTACTTCACCGCAGAACGCAGTTCCTTCCCGGCAGAGAACTTGGGCACTTTGGCAGCTGGAATCTTGAGTGCGGCCCCCGTCCTTGGGTTGCGTCCGATGCGAGCTTTGCGCTTTGAGATGGTGAACGTACCGAAGTTGATGAGAGAGACCCGCTGCCCTCTCTTCAGGGACGCGGTCACGGCTCCGGTAAAAGCTTGAAGTGCCGTACCGGCGGCAAGCTTTGTAATGCCCGCAGACGCGGCCATCCTTGCGATGATTTCTTCTTTCGTCATCCCCGTCCCCTCCTTGTTAAGTACCATGAAGGCCCACCTCGTGCTGATGCTCTATTTGCGAGAACGCTACACAGTCCGGTTAGCTTTTGCCTTGGTTCGTTTCAAGGGGATATGGAGGTCCGTCATCTTTTTTCGTAACGTATTGCGGTTGAGTCCCAAGAGTTCAGCCGCTTGAAGTTGGTTGCCTTGAGTTTCGCGCAATGCAGACGTAATGAGTGGGCGTTCGACGGCCGAGATCAGGATTGGATGGAGATTCCTTGCCGATCCGTTGCGCATGCCTTTTACGAAATCTCCCATCTTCATTTCGAGATAGCCTTCAAGCGACGCCCCCGTCATTTTATCCGCAGGCTGTGCGTTAGCCCGATTCATCAGCTGCATCATCTTCGCGGTCTTTTTGAGCACGGCACGCGAGCCCGTCACGAACAATGTCCGGGATGGGTGAACGTGATCGCTGAGAGAGGCGGCCAGTCCTTGTCCCGCTGGAGACTCCACAATGACCGCGTCGAACGGTTCTTTCGTGGGCGCTTTGTGAAGAGCCCCAGCGTTTGAAATCACGGTGATTGCCGCGTCTTGGAAGAGGTGCTCAAAAAGGTTTTGCAAGGACGGATCTGTCGTCATCAACAGAAGTGTAAAGAGAGGCGAAGGGACGGGCATGGAATACCACACGAAGAAGAGGCGGGATTATTGCGCAGGACCCCTGCGATGTCAATTACGAGCTACTGTGCTGCTGACGTTTAAAAGTTTTCTGAACCAGCGAAGCCTCCCTTGACAGTGCAGGGCCCACCCATTATAAAATCTGAATCCCTACCGGAATAATAAAGAATGCGAGTCTCTCAGCGCGTCACTTATGGGATCATGGCGGCCGTTGATCTCGCAATGCATGTTCGCCAAGACGTGCCGGTTCAGGCCCGGCTAATCGCCCGGCACCAGGGGATTCCGATCCGCTTTTTGGAACAAGTGCTCCATTCTATGAAAAAGGCAGGTCTGGTCGAAAGTATCCGTGGGGCGCAAGGTGGATACCGCCTGAGCCGAAAGCCAGCTGATCTTTCAGTAGCCGACATCATGGAGGCGTTGGACGGTCCGGTGTTCCACCAGTCGTTTTATGGTTCGGGCAGTGCGAGTGGAGCAACAGGCGCGGACCGGTTGCTTGGTCATGTATGGGACGAAGTGCAACGGGCAGAACGAAACGTGCTCGAGAAGATCACCATAGACCAATTGGCAGCCCGGCAACAAGCCATCGAAGAGCAACGTAATCCCATGTACCACATCTGATCTGTGCTGATTGCTCCGGCCCCATGCCGGGAAAGAGAAGATTTTAAAGGAGGCCCGTTCGATGAGCACGCCGCAGCTCGTGATCCCCGAAATCAGAACCGCTCCCATTCCCGCAGCTATCGAGGAAGAGATCGAAACCTTCGAAGCCGAGGCGATGAAGACGCTGGCCGGAGACGTCTCGAGCGATCTGTTCAAACCGTTTCGTTTGCAATACGGCATCTATGGTCAGCGCCAGCCCGGCGTCCAGATGGTCCGCATCAAGATCCCGTTCGGGGGCATCTCTTCCAACCAAATCAGGCGCGTGGCTGAAATTGCCGACCGCTATGCCACAGGGGTGGGCCATGTCACCACTCGGCAGGATATTCAACTCCATTTCGTGGAACTTAAGAAAGTGCCGACGATCATGCGCGCGCTGGCAGAAGTCGGATTGACGACGAGAGAGGCTTGCGCGAACACCGTGCGAAACGTGACGGCCTGTCATCTCGCGGGCGTCTGCCAGGGAGAAGTGTTCGATGTCACACCTTATGCCAAAACGGTGGCCTATCACCTGTTGCGTAATCCGTTGAACCAAAGCCTCCCGCGGAAATTCAAGATCGCTTTTTCGGGATGCAAGCATGATTGCGCGCTGACGCCGATCCACGACATCGGTTTGCTCGCCGCTCGGCAAGCCGATGGCGCGATCGGGTTTCGTATGGTGGTTGGCGGAGGGCTCGGCTCCACACCGCGGGTGGCCCAGTTGCTGCGGGAGTTCACGCCGATGGACGAGCTGATCCCGAGCATTGAAGCGGTCATCAAAGTGTTCGATACCCTGGGTAACCGCAAGAACCGCAATAAGGCCCGCATGAAGTTCGTCATCGATAAACTCGGTTTCGACGAGTTCAAGCGCCGGTGGGAGGCCGCCTATACGGCCATGGGCTACGCCGTTCCGGTGAACCGACCGCTGAGTTTGCTCCAGCATGCCGATGAGCCGGCCCAGCTTATCATGCCGACACGTCCCGGTTCCGGGAACGGCCACAACAACGGCAATGGCAGCCACCTGGTAGGAGAAGAGACGCCCTATCAAATGTGGAAGCGGACGAACGTCGTCAGGCAGAAGCAGCCAGGCTATGTGACGGCAGCCATCAAGCTGTTCATGGGTGACATTACGGCGGAGCAGATGCTGTTCGTGGCTGATCTTGCGGACCGGTATTCAAATGGGAACTTGCGGACGACCATCAATCAGAATGTGGTCCTTCGTTGGGTTCCGGAGGACATGATCCTCCATCTCTACGACGATTTGAAGTCGCATGGGCTGGCCGACCCCGGAGCAGAACTCGTTGAGGACATCATCGCCTGCCCCGGTACAGATACCTGCGGCCTCGGGATCACTTCATCGAAAGGGCTTGCACGCGCCCTGGCCGAAGTCTTTCCGGCGGGTCGTGTGGCGGAAGACTTGCACGATGTGAATGTCAAGATCAGCGGGTGCCACAACTCCTGTGCGCAGCACCATATCTCGACTATCGGCTTACACGGTGTTGGCAAGCGCCTGGGGGAGCATGTTGCGCCGCACTACGAATTGCACCTCGGCGGGTCCGTGAATGGGACAGCCAAAATTGGACAGATGATCGTGAAGCTGCCCGCGAAAGCGGTCCCGGCGGCTTTGAGCCATCTGGTTGAGGTCTATCGGCGGGAGCGTCAGCCTAACGAAGGCCTGCCGGCGTTCATCACGCGGGCGGGGAAAAACCGCCTAAAAGAGGAGCTCATACCGTACACCATCGTTCCGCCGTATGAGGAAGATCCCACCTTTTACTACGATTGGGAAGGAGAGGAGGAATTTATCCTGGAAGATCTCGGGCCGGGCGAATGTGCCGGCGGAGCGCTCGAGATGATCGAAAACGGCATCTTGGAAGCGGACCAGGAGCTTTATCAAGCGAAGCTGCTCGTCGATAAGCATCAGTATTCCGTCTCCGTCAATAAGTCATACCGCGCCGTATTAGCGGCGGCGAAGGCTTTGTTGGTGACCGAGGGAGTCGACCCAGCGACTGACGCCGACACCTTCCACGAGTTTGACCGACGATTGGCGGACAGGGGCATTGTGCCTTCGATGTACCGGAACCTTGGCAGCCTCGTTGGCGATTTAGGCCCGAAAGATACCACCGCGAAATCCGCCCAAGATAAAATGGCCTTCGCCAGAAGCTTCGTGGAGGCCTGCCGGGCGGCCACAGAAAAGATGGGCCAGGATTTGAAACTCGCACCGGTGGTTGAAGCAGCCTCGGTTCCCTCGGCAGCGGTGGTGACGCCGGCGATCCCGGCCGCGCCACCCTCCACCGCAGCGGTTTTATATGACCTGCGTGGTGTCGCTTGTCCGTTGAACTACGTGAAGACCAAGCTCAAACTTGAGATGATGGACGCGGGCGAACAATTGGAGGTCTGGCTGGATGCCGGCGAACCGATCAAGAACGTGCCCATGAGTCTTAAGAATGACGGACACAAAATCTTGTTTCAGGAAGCGCTCGAGCCCGACGCCGCGCATTTCAGAGTTCTGGTTGAAAAAGTTGAAGGATAGGGGAAGCGAGACCCGACGATGACCGCACACCAAGAGTCAGCGCAGTCTGATCGGAGCCGCGATCTCAAGGCCTGGAGCGACTCGTTCGAGTCCAAGCAGCCGCAGGAGGTGTTGGCCGCCGTCATTGAGCGCTTTGCTTCTAGGATAGTCCTCGCCTGTAGCTTCGGCGCTGAAGATGTGGTGCTGGTCGACATGATCCATCGGCTCAATCCCGACGTACCGCTCTTTTATCTTGATACAGAGTTCTTGTTTCCGGAGACCTATGCGACGCGCGATCGCCTCATCCAGCAATACAGACTAAAGCCGTCTCAGGTGCTTGAGGTTAAATCCTTGCTCACTCCCGCCCAACAAGCCGAGCAGTATGGAGAGGCGTTGTGGAGCAAAGAGCCGGACCGCTGCTGCCAACTGCGAAAGATTGAGCCCCTGACCCGGGTGCTCCCTGGTTTTGACGCCTGGGTCACAGGAATCAGACGGGACCAGGCGCCCTCTCGAGCGCAGGCCGGCATAATCGAGTGGGATGAGAAATTTGGCCTCGTGAAAGTAAACCCGTTGGCCCGATGGACCTGGGCAGAAGTTTGGACCTATATCCGTCTTTACGACGTGCCCTACAATCCTCTCCATGACCGGAATTATCCCAGCATCGGCTGCACGCATTGCACGGCGGCCGTGTCCCCGGGGGACGATCCGCGGGCAGGCCGTTGGAAAAACTTTGCAAAGACTGAGTGCGGATTGCACAAATCCTAATATGCCTATTCAAGATATCCTGGCGAAAATTGCCAAGGGCCCCAAGGCCTCGAAAGACCTCACCTGGGAAGAGTCCAAGCAAGCGGTCAAAGCCTTAATCGAAGGGCAGGCCACCCCTGCGCAGGTGGGCGCCTTTTTGATTGCCATGCGGTTTAAGATGGAATCGGTCACAGAACTGGCCGCCTTCACAGCCGCGGCCCGGCACTATGTGGCGCCGCTTCCGGTGTCGAAAGATTTGGCGCTCGTCGATGTGCCGACCTATGCGGGCAAACAAGACACGTTTCATGCTCTCATTGCCGCCTGCATTGTGGCCGTCTCAGCCGGTGTTGCTGTCCTGATGCACGGGTATGATGGTGTCCCCGGCCGGGCGGGCAGCGCGGGCGTCCTGAAGGCATTAGGTATTCCGGTCGATTTGGAGTCCATTGTGGTGGCGGATGAGGTGAACAACAAGGGGTTCGCCTATCTCGATATTGGCCTCTATCATCCGCCCGTCTACCGGTTCTTGGAAATGCGGCAAGAGTTGGGCGTCAGAAATGTGTTTCATCCGGTGGCGAGGCTGTTGAATCCGGCCAGAGCGGCGGCGCAGGTGGTGGGCCTTTCACATCCGCCGCATTTTGAGAAGACCGTCGAGGCCCTCCGAATGCTCGGGTGCCCTCGCGCGCTCGTGATACGCGGTGTCGAAGGTGATCCGGAGCTGTCGGGCTCCATGGTCACGCGAGTGTTGGAACTGCGAGAGGAACGAATCACGCCGTGGGGTGTAAGCCCCAAGGACTTCGGCCTGCCATTTACGACGGCCCGCGAGATGGCCGGCTTTCCGGCAGAACAGCGAGCGAAGGAAGCCGACTTACTGGGACGTATCTTACGAAATCAGGTGCAGGGCGGACAAAAGGAATGGGTGTTGATGAACGCGGCGATGATCCTGTACGCGGCTGGAAAGGGCGCGTCCGTCACGGCCTGTCTTGCCCTGGCGCGGGCAGCAATTGACGGCGGCGCGGCGGGACGGAAGCTGGATGAATTGGTGCAAGCCCCAATGGCGGCGGCATCGTCAGGATTCTCGCGATAGGAAAGGATTACGGATCGTGAAGCATCTACGGCAACTGGAAGACCAAAGCGTGTACATCCTCAGGGAGGCGTACAAACATTTTGATAATCTGGCCATGCTGTGGTCCATGGGCAAAGATTCCACGGTGCTCCTGTGGCTCGCGAGGAAGGCCTTTTTTGGTCATGTGCCCTTTCCTCTGCTCCATGTGGATACGAGTTATAAGATCCCCGCGATGATCGAGTACCGTGACCGCTTGGCGCGTGAATGGCGGCTCGATCTGGTCGTAGGGCAAAACAAGGAGGCTCTCGCAGCAGGCATGAATCACACGATGGGTCGCGTGACCTGTTGTACGGCGTTAAAGACGAACGGGCTCAAGCAGCTGCTGGAGCAAAAGGGATATACCGGCGTGATTCTCGGTGTTCGGGCCGACGAAGAAGGCACGAGAGCGAAAGAGCGCTATTTCTCTCCCCGCGACAAACACGGCGACTGGGACTTTCGGGATCAACCGCCGGAACTCTGGGACCAATATAAGACGACATTCCCACCGGGTACGCATATCCGGATACATCCATTGCTCGATTGGACGGAGATCAATATTTGGGAATATATCAAACTCGAGCAAATCCCTTTCATCGATCTGTATCTCGACAAGGGAGATGGGACTCGATACCGGAGTCTGGGCTGCGCTCCTTGCACGACGCCCATCAAGTCCACGGCAAAAACGGTGGACGACATTATTGACGAACTTCGGCTCACGACCGTGGCCGAGCGGTCAGGGCGTGCCCAAGACGAAGGGCGCGGGATGGAGTTGTTACGCAAAGATGGGTACATGTAACGGCAAAAATGCCGCAATAAAACTCCAACGTCGTTCTCCGCTCGAACGTATCTCGAACCGGCCTGAAACACGGCGTTTCCGGGCGGCTTTCACCTGCGGCAATGCTGGCCTGCCCGCATAGCATTCTGGAGTATGGATATGACAGAGACTCATGCAAAGCCGTCCGAGAACCTCAATATCGTCATCGTTGGACATGTGGATCACGGCAAGTCGACCCTGCTCGGACGGCTGTATGCCGACACAGGGTCCCTGCCTGATGGCAAATTGGAAAAGGTGCAAGCGATCTGTCGGCAGCAGGGCAAAGAATTTGAGTATGCGTTTCTCTTTGATGCGTTTCTCGAAGAGCAAGAGCAAGGCATTACGATTGATACGGCCCGAACGTTCTTTAGTTGGAGAGGGCGCCAGTACATCATCATTGACGCGCCCGGGCACAAGGAGTTTCTCAAGAACATGATCTCCGGCGCTGCGCGCGCGGAGGCGGCGCTTTTGCTCATCGATGCGCTGGAAGGCGTTAAAGAACAATCGAAAAAGCACGGCTATTTGCTCTCACTGCTCGGTGTTCGTCAATTTGCCGTCGTTGTCAATAAGATGGATCTCGTGGGTTACCGGCAGGACGTGTTTGACGGGATCGAGAAGGAGTATCGCGAGTTTCTGGGGCAGTTCAAAGCCGTGCCGTCGCAATTTATTCCCGTCAGCGCCAAGCTGGGGGATAACATTTTTAACCGTAGTCAGCACATGCCCTGGTTTGCCGGGCCGACGGTCCTCGATACGCTCAGTGCGTTCAAAAAGGAAGCCGCCCGCTCCGAGCAACCGCTTCGGCTGCCCGTGCAGGACGTTTACAAGTTCGATGCGCGGCGTATCATTACCGGTCGTATCACGGCGGGACGCTTAAAAGTCGGGGACCATCTCGTGTTTTCGCCGTCGAATAAGCGGGCCAATATCAAGTCGGTGGAAGCATTCAATATCGAGCCCCCGCCGACCGAAGCCTCCGCCGGCCAGTCGGTCGGGATTACCTTCGACGAGCAAATTTTTGTCGAGCGCGGTGAGATCGCCTCACACCAAGATCAGTTGCCGCTCGTTTCGACGGCGTTCACAGCCAATGTGTTCTGGTTGGGCAAGAAGGCGCTTGAGAAGGGACGGAAATATCAGCTTCGTATCGCAACGAAGGAAGTGGATTGCGAGGTGGCGGCGATCCATCGAATCATCGACACCATGGATCTCGCCCAGCAGCAAGGCAGCACCACGGTCAATAAAAATCAAGTGGCGGAATTGACGCTCCGGGCGAAGACACCGGTCGCATTCGATCTCTCGGCTTCGTTTGAAGCGACCGGGAGGTTCGTCTTGGTGGACGAGTATGATATTGCCGGTGGCGGGATCATTACCGAACTGGTGCATGACGATCAGGAGTTCCTCCGGGAAGAGGCCCGACGGCGCGATTTCGCCTGGGTGAAAGGCGAGGTCGGCGTCGAAGAACGTGCGCAGCAATACGGTCACCGGGCTGCCGTGGTTCTCTTTACTGGCGGCCGTCACACGGGTAAATCATTCCTGGCCCGCACATTAGAAGGGCGTCTGGTGGCGGATGGGCGGCACGCCTACTTACTGGACGGAGAAAATCTGCGGCGAGGTCTTGATGCCGATCTGAGCGAAGGCATGCGAGGCCAGACAACCGAGATGGCCCGGCGCTATGGCGAGGTGGCGCGGCTCTTGATCGACACAGGATTGATTGTGGTCTCCACCACAAATCCATTTGGATTGGCTTATCGAGAGGCCGTCGAAGCGATCAGGACGCTGGTGCATCCGGCACCGGTGATCGCGGTTCATATGAGCAAAACCGATGAGGACCCGCCTCCCAATACCGATGTGGTGCTCAGCGGACCGACAGACTTTGATGCGGCGACGAAACGCATCATGGATGAACTGAAGCGACGGGGCGTGTTGGCGCAGGCGATTGGGGCCAAACCGACGTTTCAATACTCCATCTAAGTCCGTAATCGTGACTCCGCGAGGGACCTGCGGAACGCTTCGGACGTTCTTGCCCCCGCCTCCCAGATCAATCCAGTACTCTGAGGCTCGAGCAGTTTTCATTCAGTTTCGTTGGTTTGACTCGTTAGAAATTCCTATGTTACCGTACCACGCTTGTGATTGGGCACATCACCAACATGGTAGGCATATGACACCTGAAAAGGATCTGAAGACCATCCTCGGGAAATTAAAGTACTCAGACGATGCCAAGGTGGTCGAGCAGATTACCGAGCAAACCAAACAGGTCCATGCCCGCATGGCTGGCATCAAGCATAAGCTGGTGGTCATGAGCGGGAAGGGCGGTGTCGGGAAGAGCATGACGACTGTCAATCTCGCCTTGGCGTTCGCCCGACAGGGCGCGACCGTCGGGTTGCTCGACGTAGATCTCAATGGTCCTTGCGTCCCGCGAATGCTGGGGTTGCATGGCCGGTCGCTTACCATGACCTCCGACGGAGCCATCCCTCCGGTCGGTCCCCTGGGAGTGAAGGTGGCATCCATGGACTTTTTCCTCGACGACGCCTCACCGGTCCGATGGAAAGGCCCGATGGATGTGAGTCCTGTCTGGCTCGGTCTGATGGAAATGAACGTCATCCGTGAATTCCTGTCCGATGTACAGTGGGGAGACCTGGATTATCTTCTCGCAGACCTGCCTCCCGGTGCCGCCGCTGACAAGCCCCCCGTCATCGCAGGGTTTATCCCCGACTTAGCGGGTGCCATCGTCGTCACGACGCCGTCCGAAGTGGCTTCAGATGTGGTGCAAAAATCCGTGACCTATGCGCGCGATATGGGAATCAAGGTTCTTGGAATCCTTGAGAACATGAGCGAGTACCGTTGCCCGTCCTGCGGCGAACTGAACGAATTGTTCGAAGGTAATACGGAGGCGATGTGCGAGGTGCTGGACCTTCCTCTGTTGGGTCGGATTCCGTTTGACCGTACACTGGCTCGCACGTTCGACAAGGGCATGCCGTTGCTCGACGAATCATATCCGACGATACAGCGCTATCAGGACATCGCCGGACGTATCCGGACACTGTTGGATTATAAGAAAGTCTTGGCGGATAAACTCTGAGACATGTGCCGTTGGGAGAGGAGTTTCTATGAAATTTGTTTGTCTCAATTGCGAAACCTATATGAACTTTGAGAAGGTGGAGAAGCCGGGCGAAGGGTCTTTGGGGGTGTTCTTCGGCTGTCCGTCCTGCAATGCCAAGTTTTCAATGGTGACCAATCCTGGCGAAACGCAGATGGTCAGCTCATTGGGCGTCAAGTTGGGCGGCCGCACCGACACCGCCGCGCCGTTTGAAATGACACGCGGAACTTTGAAAGATGAAGCTCTTGCCGGCGCCGGTCAAATGGGCGCCTACTTGAACGAGAAAATTCAGGGCGGTCAACCGCTGCCGACCGCTTCGGCATCTTCGTCCCCCGCGAAGGCTGGCGAGAAAAGCACGGGCGGCTGTCCGTTTTCGGCGATGGTGGCTGAAATGGGCCTTACGAACGGCGGCAAACCCGCCACCGGGACGGCGGCATCGTCGGATTTTAGCTGGACACCTGATGCAAAGGAAAAACTCGATCGGTTGCCCTCGTTCGTAAAGCCTATGGTGCAAGGCAGCGTGGAGGCCTATGCGCGCAAGCATGGGCTGACGACGATTACCCTGCAGGTCATGGATGAGTCGAAAAGTGATTCCTCCAGCGGCATGACGTGGTCCCGTGAAGCCGAACAACGGTTAGAGAACATCCCGGATTTTATTCGGCCCATGGCGCGTAAGGAGATTGAGCGCGTCGCGAGGGAACGCGGCCTTGCCACCATCACGGCGCAGGTGATGGATGAGACCAAAGACAAATTCATGAAGTTCATGTAACACCCTCCCGACTCCACATGCCGAATTTTGTGAGGCTCATCCGGACGGCCGGATGGGCCTTTCCGTTGTCCACTTGTCCTCTGCATCGTTTAGCAAGAACCGCTTTATTGATAGTCTTGCTGTGGCAGTTGCTGTGGACGCATTCCGTCCTCCCTCACTACGTAGTTGACGGACCCGATCCAGCGATTCCCTTGTCGCATGGCCACCATGAGTCGGGCGCGCTCCCGATCTGGGAAGGGTCTCGCGAAGGCATCGCGTATTCCGAGTTCAATCATCGCGTTGCGGGTCTGCTGTTACTGGTGATCGGGGTGGCTGAGTGGTGCCAGACGGTGCGCTCATCGTCTGCAATATGGGCCCGCCTCCTGTTGCCGGGGGCCTTAGGAATCACAGGACTATTTCTGTTGATATGGAGTGACCATGAGGCCTGGCCGGTCGGGCATCTGACGTTGTGGCAAACCATCTTCGGCGGCGATCAGGAAATTCTTCAGCACAAGACGTACGGCTTGTGCGCGTTCATCACGGCGGCAGTCGAGATTCTTCGTCGGTCCGGGCGCCTCAGGCATTCTGCATGGATGGTTCCTCTTCCGGTTTTCGCCATCTTAGGAGGAGCGATGTTGTTCAGTCATACCCACGGGTCACATCCTGCGACCGAGCGTATCGCCTTGCACCATGCCATCATGGGTACATTGGCCGTCATAGCCGGCGTGTCCCGACTGATCTCCGCCTGGAACAGCGGCACTCGGGCGCCAGCGCAATCATGCTGGGAACTATGCTGGGCCGGTCTTGTATTCTTGATCGGTGTGGAACTCCTTCTGTACTCGGAGTAGTGCTGTGCACGATTGACTCTCTTCTGAGCCCTATGCTAGGTCTACACGACATACCACGATCGGTTGACTCTAGTCAGCGTTTTCGCTGGTTTAGAGGAGGAATGCATGGGCGGACACAGCCACTGGGCGACCATCAAACGTCATAAGTCTGCGCAGGATGCCAAGCGCGGCAAGGTCTTCACGCGGATAATCCGGGAACTCACCATTGCGGCGCGCTCCGGCGGAGACCCGGACGGCAACCCCAGACTTCGTCTTGCCGTCGCCAAGGCCAAGGAAGCCAACATGCCGGGCGATACCATGAAGAAAGCGATTCAGCGCGGCACGGGAGAACTGCCGGGTGTGACCTATGAAGAATTTCAACTCGAGGGCTATGGGCCTGGTGGCACGGCGGTGCTGCTTGATATCACGAGTGATAACCGCAATCGGACGGTTGCGGAAATCCGGAGCCTCTTTACTAAGAATCATGGAAATATGGCCGAGGCCGGTGCCGTGTCGTGGCAGTTCCACAAGAAGGGTCTCATCACCATCGAAAAGGGCAAAGTCGACGAAGATACCTTATTGTCGCTTGCGCTCGAGGCCGGCGCGGAAGACGTCAAAGTCGGGGACCAGAGCTATGAGGTCATTACCGGGCCGCATGACTTTGAAGCAGTCAAGAAAGCGTTGGTGGATGCTAAAATTGAGAGCACCCTAGCCGAAATCACCTATCTCCCCCAAAATACAATTCGATTAGAGGAAAAACCTGCCGAGCAGATGCTCAAGTTGATGGAAGTGATGGACGAGCACGAGGATGTGCAGAAAGTGCATGCGAACTTCGACATTCCCGACGAAGTGATGGAAAAGATGGCCGCTGCCGCGGCCGGATGAGTTCGCTCCACCATGGTGTCATCCCGAGCCAGCGAGACTTCATGATCGCCTTTCTCACGGGGCGGTTAGCGCGTAAGACTCCTACGCATCTCACGCTTGATGTGCAAGGCGTCGGATATGAGGTCTGGATTCCGCTCAGTACGTATTACGCCCTCCCCTCCGCAGAGGCGCCTACCGCCTTGCATATTCATACGCATCTTCGGGAAGACGCTATTCAACTGTTTGGATTTTTTACCCAAGCGGAAAAGGATTCATTTCTGCTGCTAACGTCGGTGTCTGGCATCGGCCCTAAGCTCGCTTTGAGCGTCTTGTCCAGCCTTCCCGTAGCGGATCTGGTCTCTGCTATTCAATCCGGCGATATCGATAAGCTTTCCAGTGTGCCTGGCATCGGTAAGAAATCGGCCGGACGGCTGGCTCTGGAATTGAAGGACAAAACAGTGAAAATCAGCGTTGCCGGTGTGCTTGGCGAGGCCACCCCGCCCGTCACTGCGGATGGCCCGTACGAGGACGCTTTGTCCGCCCTCGTCAATCTAGGTTACCGTCCGCAAGATGCGAAGGACGCCCTCAAGAGAGTCTCTGCCACGACTGAAGGATCTGTGCCCCTTAAAGATTTGATCCGAGAAGGGCTCAAGGAACTGGCACGGGGGTAAGGATGATTGCAAAAAACATCGCCGCGGCCATGCCGAGACTCATGCTGGCGTGGTATATGTCCGTTACTCTGATTGGTGTACCTTCCATTGTCTTCGCCGAGGAGGCCCAAGAGCCGAAAAGTATACGGATGACCTGTGGGAGATGTCCTGACGGGTACGCCACGACCGGCGTGACTCAGGCTGCGGACATCTGCACGGGCGAGGACCCCACCTTGGTTCAATGTGTTCCCTTGGGGAGTAACCTTTTGCCAATCTGTGGATCCTGTCCCGAGGGATACAAGGAGATCGGCAGGTCGTCCGTGCCCGCGCGTTGCGGCAGCCGGGATGGAGGCCTCCTAACTCAATGCCAGCTGCTTCACATGGAGCACACCCCACCCGATCCATCGCAGGGATACAAACGGTGCCCTCCCGACTGTGGGACGACGGGGACGCCCGGCGAAGGAGCATTGCCTCCGCCGCCGAGGTACCAACCGATGCCCGGTGCTCACTAGAGCGGGTCTTGCTCATGGGAGAACGACTCATGACGAACCATCTGACCGAAGAGGAGCGGAGCACAGACAACGTCCTTCGTCCGCAATCGCTTGATGAGTATGTCGGCCAGGAAAAGATGAAGGAGTCGCTCCGTATCTGCATACAGGCCGCGAAGCAGCGTGGAGAAGCCCTGGATCATGCCATATTCTATGGTCCTCCCGGTCTCGGTAAGACGACCATTGCGCACATCATCGCCAAAGAGATGGGGGCCGCCTTACGGTCCACGTCCGGTTTAGTGCTGGCGCACGCCGGGGACTTGGCCGCCATCCTGACCAACCTGCAGGAGCATGACGTGCTATTCATCGATGAGATTCACCGGCTTCCGGCTTCCGTCGAAGAGGCGCTCTATCCGGCCATGGAGGATTACCAGCTTGATCTGGTCATTGGGCAAGGCCCCGCGACTCGCACGGTGAAGCTGGACCTGCCACGCTTCACACTCGTGGGAGCGACCACGCGCGCCGGTGCGCTCACCTCACCGCTGAGGGATCGCTTTGGCTTGGTGTATCGGCTCGAGTTCTATTCTCCTACGGATCTTGAAGCCATTGTGACCAGATCGGCTGCCGTCTTGGATGTCGGTATTGAGCGTGAGGGTGCGGCAGAAATCGCCCGGCGGGCACGCGGGACGCCACGGATCGTGAATCGGCTCATTAAGCGGGTGCGGGACTATGCACAGATCAAAGCCGGCGGTGAGATCAACCGGACCGTCGCCCAGGAGGCGTTGGCCTGGCTTGGCATCGACCAGGCCGGCTTTGATGAGATGGACCGCAAGATCCTTCTGACGATCATTGAGAAATTCAACGGCGGTCCCGTGGGCATAGAATCCTTGGCCGCCGCGGTCCAAGACGATAAAGGGACCCTTGAAGACGTGTATGAGCCGTATCTGATCCAGGCCGGCTTTCTCGAACGCACCGGCCGGGGCCGCCAGGTGACGCGCCAAGCCTTCGACCATTTCCAAAGACCCTCCACGATTTTGCTCTAGCGACAGCAGCAAGTTTTTGATTTGACAGGACTATCCTTGCAATGGATTCGGCCGTTCCTGTAAGATTCACCCCTTGTCCAAGTGTGGTTGATTCTTCATCGGGGATGGGCGCCATCCCTCAGTCCAGAAGTCCGAGGTTCGCGTCAATGCCCAGGGATTTGTCCGAGTACCGCAGCGAGATCGACCGTATCGATGACGAAATTCTACGCCTGCTCAACGAGCGTTCCAAAAGCGTCGTCGAGATCGGAAAGCTAAAAAAAGAACAAGATGCCGAAGCCAACCTCCATACACCAGGGAGAGAAGCGGCTATTTTTGATCGGTTGATGAAGCAGAATACGGGCCCATTCCCTACTGACGCGATTCGGGCGGTTTATCGAGAAATCATGTCGGCTTCCCTTTCCTTGGAGGGACCGCAAAAGGTGGCCTATCTCGGTCCACGTGCCACCTTCACGCACATGGCCTGCATGCAGAAATTCGGCTCCTCTGCTCAGTATGTCCCCGTCCACAGTATCAAGGAGGTGTTCAGCGAGGTCGAGCGGGGTCGCGCGAACTTCGGGGTCGTGCCCATTGAGAATACGACCGAAGGGGTCGTGAATCATACGCTCGACATGTTCGTGGATTCGAACCTCCTGATTTATGGCGAAGTTCAGCAGGAGGTCTCGCATCATCTGTTATCGCAGTCCGGAGTGGGGGACGAAGTGAAGAAGATCTACTCGCACCCTCACGCCATTGCGCAATGCCGCAATTGGCTAGAAACCAATCTCCCCCACGTGCCCGTTTCCGAGGTGGCGAGCACGGCACGCGCCGCGGAACTCTGCATGGATGAGCCGGCTTCCGCGGCCATTGCCTCGGAATTGGCCGGGCAGCTCTATGGCCTGAAGGTGATCAAATCGCGCATCGAAGACAATCTGAACAATTTCACGCGATTTTTAGTGCTTTCCCAAAAGGCGCCTGAGCGGACGGGCAAGGACAAGACCTCTCTGATGTTGTCCGTGAAGGATAAGGTCGGCGCCTTGTATGATTTGCTGCGTCCCTTTGCGTCGCATGGCCTCAGCATGACCAAGATCGAATCGCGCCCTTCCCGCAGGAAAGCTTGGGAATACATCTTTTTCGTGGATGTTGAGGGCCATATGGCAGAAGAACGCGTGAATAAGGCGGTGGAAGAAATCAAGGGGCGCTGCCTGTTTCTCAAGATTTTGGGTTCCTACCCGGCGCACGCCTAGGCACATGGCACTACACGTCCATCCTGATATCGCGTCACTCAGCCCCTACGTGCCAGGCAAGCCCATCGATGAACTGCAGCGCGAGCTCGGACTCACGCGTATTATTAAGCTCGCTTCGAACGAAAACCCGCTGGGCCCTTCGCCTAAGGCGGTGGCCGCGCTGACCGGGGGAGCGGAAAGCCTGCACCGCTACCCGGATGGTGGGGCGTATCGACTGAGACAAGCCATTGCCGACCGATGGAAAGTGACGCCCGACCACATCATCCTTGGTAACGGGTCTGATGAAATATTGGGCCTCTTGGCCCGCACCTTTTTGTCGCCCGGCGAGGAAGCCGTGATGGCCGATCACACCTTCGTCATTTATCGAATGGAAGTCGTGGCCGCTCATGGCAAGGCGGTGACCGTTCCGCTTTCCGACTGGGCGCATAATCTTGACGCGATGGCGTCCGCGATTACGCCCAGGACTCGGCTTGTATTTGTGTGTAATCCCAACAACCCGACTGGCACGATGGTGTCGGCAGAAGCGGTGCATCGGTTCATGGCTCAGATTCCCGAAGACGTTATTGTCGTATTCGATGAGGCGTATCTGGAATATGTACAGAGTGCCGATTTTCCCGACACGCTCGCCTACGTCAAGGACGGCCGCCAGGCCATTGTGTTAAGGACATTTTCAAAAATCTACGGCTTGGCAGGATTGCGGATCGGCTATGGCATCGCCCTGCCGGAGATAAACAACCACCTCAACCGTATCCGCCCTCCGTTTAACGCCAATAGCCTGGCCCAGCGCGCAGCGCTGGCCGCCATGACCGATGATGACCATGTGGCGAAGAGCCGGGCGACCAACGTGGCGGGTATGGAGCAATTGCGCCATGGTCTTGGTGCGCTCGGTTTTCATCCTCTCCCGAGCGAAGCAAATTTTGTGTATTTCGATGTCAAGCGCGACGGAAGGCCGGTCTTCGATGCGCTCCTGCGCGAAGGCATTATTGTGCGGCATATCGAAGGCCGGATGCTCCGGGTTACCATCGGTCAACCTGACGAAAATAACGCCTTCCTTCAGGCCCTGAAAAAGGTTTTACAGTAGGAAGAGCTGGATCGCGAGGGCACTATGATCATCGTCCTGAAACCTGAGGCGACTGAACGTGAAGTCGATCACATTATTGATCGGCTCCGGGAGTTGGGGTTGAAGTCCCAGATTTCGACCGGTCAGGAGCGCACCATTATCGGCGTCATTGGGGACGACCGCATTCTTCAGAATCAGCCGCTGACGGCTCTAGCCGGTGTCGAAAGCGTGCTGCCCATCCTTGCTCCGTGGAAACTTGTGAGTCGTGAGTTCAAGCGTGAAGGCACGATCATCGAAGTCGGGGCCGTGAAAATCGGCGGAAAGAAGTTAGCGATCATGGCGGGGCCCTGTGCTGTGGAGCGTCTGGAATTGACGGTTGGCATCGCCCATGAAGTCAAAGCGGCCGGGGCGTCAGTCCTTCGAGGCGGAGCCTACAAACCGCGAACGTCACCGTATTCCTTCCAAGGGTTGGGCCGGGAAGGATTGGATTATCTCCAGGAAGCGAAGAAGCAAACGGGGCTGCCGGTGGTGAGCGAAATTCTCGATACGCGCGATATCGAATTATTTCTTGAGAAGGCCGATATTATTCAGATTGGCGCGAGAAACATGCAGAACTTTGAGCTCCTCAAGGAAGTGGGCGCCTACGACAAACCGGTCCTCTTGAAGCGCGGTCTTTCGGCGACTATAAAGGAATTCCTGCTGTCAGCGGAGTACATCATGTCCCGGGGCAACCGAAACGTGATGCTTTGTGAGCGGGGCATCCGCACGTTCGAAACGCAGTATCGCAATACCTTGGATCTGGCGGCCATTCCGACGCTGAAAGAACTCTCGCATCTACCGGTGATTGTGGATCCCAGTCATGCGACCGGGAAGTGGGCGCTCGTTGCACCGATGTCAAAAGCGGCCGTAGCGGCGGGCGCCGACGGGCTGCTCATTGAAGTGCATTCCAATCCCGAATGTGCGCTCTGTGACGGAGAAGAATCCATCAAGCCTTCGAAGTTCAAAGAGCTGATGCACGATATGGGGAATATCGCGCGCGCGGTCGCCCGCGAAATCTAAACCGGATCAATGAGTCGATATGCCCGTTCATTTTAAGCAGGTAGCGATCATCGGCGTGGGTCTGATCGGCGGTTCCCTGGGCCTGGCTATGCGCGCTCAGGGATTGGCAGACCATGTCGTCGGCATCGGCCGCCGTGTCGAGAACCTGGACAGAGCGGTTCAATTGGGCGCGATTGACCGCTATGTTTCAGAACCGAAGGAAGGGGTGCGCGGATCCGATTTGGTGATCCTGGCAACGCCGGTGGATACTTATGAGGAGCATCTCAAGGAGTGGGCGCACTGTTTGGCCGCGGGTGCCATCGTGAGCGATGTAGGGAGCGTCAAGGGCCATCTCGTCGAACAGTCAGAATCCGCCATGCCGATGGGCGTTCATTTCGTCGGCGCGCACCCCATTGCCGGAAAGGAAAAGACGGGCGTTGCTGCCGCCTCGGCCCAACTGTTCGCCGGGGCGCGCTGCATTATTACGCCCACCGCAAAGACCGATGCCCGGGCGCTGGAGCAGATCCGCCAGCTATGGCAAGAGACCGGTGCGCTGGTGCTGACCATGGAGCCGCATCTCCATGATCAAATTCTGGGCGCGGTCAGTCATCTGCCGCATGCCGCCGCGTTTGCCATGATGAATGCCCTGGCCGACCTGCGGGATCGCCATTTGTCTGCTCTGGACTTGGCGAGCCATAGCGGTGGAGGTTTACGGGACGCCACGAGGATTGCCGCCAGTTCACCGGAAATGTGGCGCGACATCTTTCTCTGGAACCGGGATAACGTGGTGTCTTTTATCGACGGCTACGCGCGGGCGCTCGAGGAATTAAAGCAGCTGATACAGGCGGGCGATGCGACAGGAATCGAGCAATCGCTGGAGCGGGCAAAAGGCGAACGCGAAAAGCTCAATGTGCAGGCCTCTGTCCCGGCCTAACCGATCATGGCGTCAATAACTATCAACCCAGGTCGGGCGCTCAGGGGATCGATCACGGTTCCGGGAGATAAGTCCGTCACGCATCGTGCCATCATACTGACGGCCCTGGCAGAAGGTACAAGCGTCGTCTCGCACTATTGTCGCGGAGAGGACTGTCTGAACACCATGCGGGCCTTTCAGGCGATGGGTATCCGGATCGATGAGACGCCTGACGACCTGATGGTGCACGGTAAAGGATTGTGGGGCCTGTCCGAACCCGGCGAACCGATCGATTGCGGCAATTCCGGTACTGGCATTCGTCTGTTGGCAGGGCTGCTGGCCGGCCAGGATTTTTTTACGGTCCTTACCGGTGATCACTCAATCAGGCGGCGGCCGATGGGCCGGGTGGTCACCCCATTGCGAGACATGGGGGCTGCCATTGCCGGGAGGAAAGGTGGGGAACTGGCCCCATTGGCCATAACGGGGACGCGGTTGCATGGCATCAGCTATCGTTCGCCGGTGGCGAGCGCACAAGTGAAGTCGTCCGTGCTGTTGGCCGGTTTGTTTGCCGAGGGCACGACGCGCTTTGTTGAACCGCGCTTGTCCCGAGATCACACCGAGCGCATGTTTGAATTTTTTGGACTTCCCCTGGTCCGCCAGGGCGATACGTTAGTCCTGGAGGGTCGTCCCGCTGTGGGCTGGGGAGGACGCCGCGTGATGATCCCAGGAGACTCGTCTGCGGCCGCTTTCTTCATGGTGGGCGCCACGATCGTTCCGGGATCCGATGTGACCATCCGGCATGTCGGCATCAATCCGACGAGGACGGGATTGATCCAGGTGCTGCGGAGCATGGGGGCTACGATTCAGATCCTTAACGTTCGTGAAGAGGCAGGAGAGCCGGTGGCCGATCTGCGAGTCACTTCCGCTCCACTCACTGGCGTTGCCATCGGCGGAGAGCTGATTCCGCAGACCATCGATGAGTTTCCGATCCTGTGCGTGGCTGCCGCGGTGGCCGAAGGCGAGACAGTCATTCGCGGGGCAGAAGAGCTTCGAGTCAAGGAAAGTGACCGCATCGCCACGATGAGCGCTGAATTAACAGCCATGGGGGCGCAGATCATAGAAAAGAGCGACGGGATGGTGATTAAAGGACTCGGGGGACCCGGCAAGAACGGTCGGCTACGTGCCGCGAGCCATGCACGCAGCCATGGCGATCATCGAGTGGCCATGTCACTCGCCATTGCCGGCCTTACAGCGGAGCAAGGCATGACCATTGCCGACACGGCCTGTGTGGATACGTCGTTTCCCGGCTTTGACTCCACGCTGAGCACGCTGTTGAGCGGAGCATCGAAAGTATGAGGGCGGTCGTCGCGAGGGCACTGTATCAGTACGGAGCATCGTGTGATTATCGCCATTGATGGACCCGCCGGCGTTGGCAAGAGTACGGTGGCTAAGCTATTGGCCGCTCGTCTGGGCTATCTCTATCTGGACACGGGTGCGCTCTACCGAGCCGTGGCCTGGAAGGTCCTGCGTCAGAACGTCGAGCCGACTGATCACAAAGCCGTATCCCACTTGTTAGCCAACACGTCGATTCAGATGCAGTTCAAGAACGGCGGGATGACGGTGTCGGTCGATGACCGCGATGTCACGCATGAACTCCGGTCTCCGGAGGTCTCCGCATCGGCGTCTGTGGTGTCCGCCATCCCGGCCGTGCGAGAGTGGCTGCTTCCTGTCCAGCGGCAAATCGGGCAACGAGGGTCCGTCGTAGCGGAAGGCCGCGACATCGGGACTCGCGTGTTCCCGTCTGCTCCGCTGAAGTTCTTTCTAGACGCGGACGTCACTGTTCGGGCGGACCGCCGGCACAGAGAACTCGTGGCAGCCGGCCATCAGGCGGCGATGGAAAAGACGTACCAGGATCTCTCTGGCCGAGATAACCGGGATCGCACCCGTGCTATTGCGCCCTTGATCGCGGCGGCGGACGCCCGACATATTGACACCTCGGCTCTTAACATCGAGGAAGTCGTGGCGCAGATGATGGCGGCGGTGTCGGCTGCGTCGTGACGGGATTTGTATACGGCGTTCTGTGGGTGGTCACCAGGGCAATTGCGTGGATCTGTTTTCGGTATCGGGTGGAAGGGACGATTCCTCTCGAGGGTGGAGTGCTGGTCGCCGCCAACCACGCCAGCTATCTGGACATCCCGCTTCTTGGCTGCGGGATGAAGCGGCGAGCTTGGTATCTGGGGCGTAGCGATTTGTTTCCGGTCCCGGTTCTGAACGGCATTCTCCAATCTTTAGGATGGATACCGTTACGCCTGGGTCGATTGGATCGCCAGGCCTTTGGCAAGGCGATCACCCTGATTCAAGCGGGCCACGTGGTGGTCATTTTTCCGGAAGGCGGACGCAGCCATGATGGCCATTTGCGTCAGCCCAAGGCGGGCATCGGAGTGATTGTCTCGCAAACGGGCTGTCCGGTTGTGCCGGCGTATCTCAAAGGGACGTTCGAGGCCTTGCCCTCTGGAGCCTGGTGGCCGAGGTTCCGGCAGGTGACCGTGCGATTCGGCGGCCCGCTCACGTTCAAGACGGCAGGTCAGAACGAGAAGGTAGAAAGTAAGCGATTCTATGAACAGGTCAGTCGGACGGTGATCGAGCACATCGCGGGTCTGGGGCAAGTTCCGGCCCCTAAGGGTAAGGATGACCCGTCGCGGCAGACACCGAACAGTATGACCGCCGGCGCTCGCAATGCTGAGTGAGCCCGGGCTTTTCACCATCAGCACCCGACGGGAGTCGGAAGAGTAGGATGCTCACATGGGTACCGTGTCCACAGGCAGTGATGCACAATTAGATCGCGACGCGCTTGCCGCGTTGTACGAAGAGACCTTCCGCAATCTTCAAGAAGGGACGATCACGGAAGGCCGTGTCGTGGCTCTGACGAAGGACAAAGTAGTCGTGGATATCGGCTACAAATCCGAAGGAATGATCGCCGGAGATCAATTCTCCAGCGAGGAGTTGCAGAACTTGAAGGTCGGCGATCGCCTGCAAGTGTATATCGAGGAATGCGAGGACGCGGACGGTAATCTTGTTCTTTCCAAAGAAAAAGCCGACAAAATGAAGATTTGGGAAGAACTCGAGAAGCTCTACAAGGACGAGAAAAGCATCGAGGGAAAAATCGTGTCGCGGATCAAGGGTGGCATGATGGTGGACATCGGAGTCAAGGCGTTCCTCCCCGGTTCGCAGATCGACCTGCACCCGGTCCGCGATCTTGACGGGCTTGTCGGAAAAACCTTCCCGCTGAAGATCATCAAGATCAATCATCGGCGGGGCAACGTGGTCGTATCGCGGCGAGTGTTGTTGGAAGAGACGCGCGACTCGAAGCGAAAGACCACGCTCGCCAATCTGAAGGAAGGCCAGTTGATTCCCGGCATGGTGAAGAACATCACGGATTATGGTGCCTTCATCGATTTGGGCGGGATTGACGGATTGTTGCACATCACCGACATGTCTTGGGGCCGCGTCGGCCATCCCTCGGAAATGTTCAGCGTCGGAGATAAAGTCGAAGTGAATGTGCTGAAGTATGATCGTGAAACCGGCCGCATTTCTCTTGGTGTCAAACAAAAGAGCGCCGATCCGTGGACGAACGTCGCGGGGAAATATCCGATCGGGACGCGGGTCCGTGGCCGGGTGGTGAGTCTCACCGACTATGGAGCCTTTGTCGAACTTGAGCCGGGCGTCGAAGGTCTGGTCCATGTCTCCGAGATGTCGTGGACCCATGAAGTGCGGCATCCGTCGCGCGTGGTGTCCGTAGGCGATCAGGTGGAAGCGGCAGTGCTCAACGTCGATCCAGGGAGTCGGAAGATATCATTGGGCATGAAACAAACCGCGCCAAATCCCTGGGATATGATTGAGAGCAAGTATCCGATCGGGACCCGGATCGAAGGCAAGGTGAAGAGCCTGACGGATTTCGGGGCCTTCATCGGCCTGGAAGAGGGGATCGATGGGCTGATTCATATCTCCGATATGTCCTGGACCAAGCACATCAAGCATCCTTCCGAGCTATTCAAGAAGGCGCAGAAGGTGGAAGCCGTCGTCCTGCGCATCGATAAGGACAAGGAGCGGTTGTCGCTGGGGTACAAGCAGCTGACGCGTGATCCGTGGGACGATGAAATTCCCGCCCGGTATCACGTTGGCGATGCCGTCACCGGGAAGGTGAGCAAGGTTGCGGATTTCGGCCTGTTCGTCGAACTGGACGGCGAGGTGGAAGGCTTGATTCACATCAGCGAATCCGGCCTGGATTCGAACGCGAAGCTGGAAGACCGGTTCAAGCTCGGAGAAGATGTGACGGCGAAGATTATCAAGGTGGATCGTGACGAGCGGAAAATCGCCTTGAGCCTTCGTGAGCACCAAACGGATACCGATCGAAAGCAGGTCGACGACTATCATGCCTCTCAGGGCGTATTGGATCAGAGCCTCGGACGTGCGGCGAAACAAAGCCGGAAACGATCGCACGCAGATGACTAACCCATCTGGTGTGCCCTGTGTGGTCATGGTGATTCCATATGGCGGATGAAGCAACGCCGGGACGCAGCGGTAGGCGTCGTCCAGTGCGCACACTGTTGTGGATCCTGGCCGTGGGGCTGGGGTTGCTGTTGTTCCTGAATATTGTATTCCCTGATCTGGATCTGTCGACTGAGGACCGGATCGCCCTCATTCGAGTGGAAGGGGTGATTCTCGATTCTCAGGCGACGGTGGGGGAACTCAAACGCTTTGGAGAGAATCCGTCTGTCAAGGCCATCGTTCTGCGTATCGATAGTCCGGGAGGGGGCGTGGTCCCTTCCCAGGAAATCCATGATGCCGTTCAGCGCGTTCGATCGAAGAGCAACAAGGCGGTCATTGCGTCCATGGGCAGCGTCGCGGCATCCGGCGGTTACTACATTGCGGCGGCCACCGACCGGATTGTCGCTAATCCCGGGACGTTGACCGGCAGCATCGGCGTGATCATGGAGACTGCTAACGTGGAAGGCTTGCTGCAAAAGCTGGGGGTGCAAGGCGTCGTGATCAAGAGCGGCAAGTATAAGGACGTCGGCTCCCCACTCCGTAAAATGAGCGATGAAGAGCGCAGCCTCATGCAGATGGTGATGGACGACGTTCATAAACAGTTCATTGAAGCGGTGGCCGCAGGTCGCGCCCTGGAACTGCCCGATGTGCAGGCGCTGGCTGATGGGCGCATTCTGACGGGCCGTCAGGCAAAAGACGCTAAGTTGGTCGATGAGCTTGGGAACTTGGAAGATGCGATTCAATTGGCTGCGGACGTGGCGGGCATTGAAGGCGAGCCAAAAGTCGTTGAACCCCGACGGCGGTTTTCTCTTCGTGACGTCCTTGAGTCGCAATTCTCGGGACTGTTTCCCAAGCTTGACTTTCATCCCGGCGTCAACATGAAGTACCTCATGGCGTTTTAGCCGTGTCAGATCGCGTCGCATGGGTTTACCAAGGGACGAAGGGGGGAGCGCATGACTAAAGCACAGATCATCGAACGAGTTTCCGAACAAGTGACTACGTTGACCAAGCGCCAAGCCGAGGTGGTGGTCAACACCATCTTTGATTGCGTCCGCGACTCGTTGAAGAATGGTGACAAGACTGAGATCCGTGGGTTCGGCAGTTTCCGTCTGCGGGCCCGTCGGATGAAAGAAGGGCGGAATCCCAAGACCGGCGCGACGGTGGCGGTCCCCGCGAAGCGCGTCCCGTTTTTCAAAGCCGGCAAAGAACTCAAGGAGTTGCTGAACCAATAGTCTTTGCAAGGAGCCCCTATGTCAGTCTCCGATTCCCAAGAATCCAGCACCGATGTCCGTTGGACTCCCGCCGCGCTCAAGCGGATGGAGCGTGCGCCTCTGTTTCTAAGAGGCATGGTGCGCCGTCTCGCGGAAAAGAAAGCGCGGGAGCTCGGGTATGAGGAAATCACGGAGCAGATCCTGGATCAGTTCAAGGGGCAGATGATGGGCAGCATGGGAGGCCAAGCCGGCATGGCGTCGGCCGCCGAAGACATGGCCCAAGGCCATTTGCCCTGGACGGCCGCTGCCAAGGAACGGCTGGCCGCCGTCCCGGAATTCATGCGGGGGATGATCAAGCAGATTGCCGAAGAGATCGCCAAAGAGCGCGGACACCTTGAAGTGAATGTGGATCTGTTTGAAAAAGTTGAGGCGCTCGGCGATCTGCAAGACGCGGCGGGACCGCCGATGGAATGGACCGAAGGAGCCTTGACGAGACTCCACGAGAAGTTGCAACAGACCCCGCCGATCGCCATGGAATTCGTCACCGACATGCTCAAGCGTGACAGCGAAGATATGGCCCGCGACAAGGGGTTGACCCGCATTGACGAGGATGTGTTGCACGCGCTGTGGGACGCACCGCAGGAGCGCGTGTCATGGACCGACGAGGCCTGGAAGCGGCTGCAGACCTCGCCCGACTTCGTGCGTAGCGGAATACGGAAAGCCGCCGAGCGGCGGGCGCGCAAGCTGGGCCTGAAAGAGATCGACTCGGACCATCTGACGACGTTTCGCAATCAAGCCATGATGAAGGCGGTCAAGCGCATCCGCTCTTTCGGCTATCAAGACCTAACCTTCGATGCCTTTGATACCGCGCTTCAGAAGACGAAGCGCCTCCAAGGGAACGATCAGGCCGAGAAGCGCCTACAGGAAATTCGAGGCCACTTCGCTGACCCGTCGACAAAGAAGCCGGAAGGCGGCACGCTGGGTGCGGATCTGATGGACCGCTTCCGGAAATACCTTAAGGGCGACGGCCCTCTGTAATCTCGCCACGCTCGTGCGACCCGGCGGCGTCGCTACCTGCGGGGCGGCCGGTGGAGGTACGTCCCGACTACTCAGGATGTGTACGTAGAGTGGCCGCCGAGAGCGCACCAGGGAGCTTCGGTCTGGACATCAGTGCGTTTCGACTGGTTTCGGCCAAAACTTGTGGCGGATCTGAGGGAGTGGTTCGTTGTCCAAGTTTGGAATGTCGTACAGACAGCGGTCAATGGTGGCGACCTCTTCTTGGGTCAGCGGCAGCGTCACGCGCTTTTTCCAGAACTGATCCAGCGTGAAATAGTCGGCTGATTGCGGCTTCTCAGCCAGTAGTTCCTGCATCTTCTTAAACCCCGGGGTATCTACGCCGGGGACACGCCCTTTATTGCGGTCATGGCACCACATCAAGACTTCGGCGATTCCATACATCGTGATTTCGACATTCTGAACGTTACTCATGGAGCCCTCCTCAAAAGAGGGGCCATTCTAGCGCAAGCCGCGATGGAAATTCAAAGGCTCCTTTGCGATATCTGATCATTGCCAGCGCAAAGAGGCCCTCGGTATACTGACGGCTTCTATCGGTCTGTCACCTGTGGACAGGATCCAGGATCCATGAGAAAAGGAACCGCGTGTGAGTGCGTACCGTAAGCGACTCCCCCCGCCGATATCCTTGATCCGCTGCATGGCATCACTCCTCTTCCTGGTACCAGGAGTCGCCGCCTGTTCAAAAGCCGATCCCTACCATCCTCCTGATCCATTTTACTATTTTGCCAGCTACAAGGTCGGCAAGAATCCCACCACCATCACGACCGCAGACCTCAACAATGATTCGTTTACGGATCTGGTCACCACGAATATCTCGAGCAACACGCTCTCCATTCTGCTGGGGAACGGCGATGGCACATTCAAAGATCAGGTCCAGTTGCATGTCTGTAAGGAGCCGCGCGCGCTGGTGTTGGGGCAGTTTAATCATGATGATTATGCGGATGTTGTGCTGGCGTGCTCGGGGGGCGATGAAGTTGCCTTGTTGCTTGGCCATGGCAATGGAAAGTTTGAGGAAGGGCCGCGGTATCCGGTCCACCGGACTCCCATTGCACTGGCGGCCGACGACCTCAACGGCGACGGTCATGCCGACCTCGTCGTGGGCCTACGGAATGATAAGTTGAAAATATTCTTTGGAACAGGCAAAGGAGAGTTGCGCGTCGGCACGCAATACGAGTACGGCGACACGCCGACCTCTGTCGCGCTCTCTGATCTCAACGGAGACGGGGCCCCGGATCTCGTGGTCACGAACGGGGGCCCCATGTCCAACGCCGTGTCCATCTGGATCGGCAACGGCGATGGGACGTTCAAGGCCCCAAAGGATTATCCGACCGGCAAACGACCGCTCGGTGTGAGCTTCGCGGATTTTAATAATGATCGCCATCGCGATTTGTTGGTCATCAACGGGGAGCGGGACAGTTTTACGACGTTCCTTGGCAACGGGAACGGCACGTTCCAATCCGGCAAGGATGCCGGTGCCGATGCCGGCCCCAATTTCGGCCTGGCCCGCGACTTCAATGGTGATCGTCTCACCGATGTGGCGATCGTCAACCTGCAATCCAATGATCTCTCTATCCTTTTCGGCAAAGGCGACGGGACATTCCATTATCCGCCCAGGAACTACCGCACGAAAGGCGGGCCCTTTGCCCTCTCGGTCTTTCGCGTCACCACCAGCGACCTGGACGAACCGGGTCTTGCGATTGCCGATAATGGCGAGGGGAGCGTGTCGATTTTTCTCCATCGCGGGCTCAAGACAGCGCTGAAGCAAGACAGCAAGGGGTAACGCCATTGTCCGCTTCTTGACAGGTTGGGAACCCTTCGCTACAGTGGCGACGGCGAACCGGTGCACTCCTGTCAAGCTCAATGGCCCTTCGATCCTTTACATGGTGGTTCGTCATCGGCTCTCTCATCACGCTGTCGGTGCTCATGGTACAGGGCGGGCTTCGTGATCTCTGGGACGGCGCTCAGCCGGCCGGAGGGACGAACGCGTTCGTATACTTCGGGACGACCATTTTCGGAGGCGGACTGCTCGCAGGCTGCGTCGCCTTAGTGCTGAACCGTTTGCGCTGACCGCCCTTCAGGTGATCTATGCAGTGCCTCAAATGCCAAGGGTTCATGATGGTTGAGCGGCACTACACCCTTATGAACCGTCGGATTTATGCCCGGTGCCTCAACTGCGGGTTTTGGATCGACCTGGCCGATCTCCTTCGCTTTTTCCATAAAGTGATTGATAGCGGCATAAAAGGTGGTAAGGTTCAGGAATCTTTTACCCTCTGAGAGGCAG